>NZ_JBVJGT010000080.1:0-24075 GCF_055587185.1 Micromonospora sp. NPDC048040
TGGTCGACTGCTGTCTTACCTGGAGCCTCGCCCTCATCGATCTCCGGGCTCACCGCACCTACCCTGAGCTGCGCGATCAGCTTGGAAAAGGCTCATTGTGCGCCGGTCAGCGACACGGTCACCTCTTGATCGTCGTAAGGCCAGTCGGTGAAGCCTGTTGTTTCAGGCGTCCAACCAGAGATCTGGCGCCAGCCTTCTCGAAGAATCTGGACTCCGATCTCCACGAGACCGTGCGGGTCACCATTCTCGGCCTCGACGTTAACCACGTTGTCGAGGACGCGGTCGACCCTCCGCCATTGCCGAGCGGGCATCCGGACTGCGCAGGTGTTTGGCTCAGCTGACTGATGGGGCATGCGCAGCATGGCGACCGACCGACGTCTGGTGGTCAACAACTCCCGCCCCCTCGGGTCTCGGCACTGCGATGACCTGTCCACGGCAGATCCGGACGTCTGCGCGTCCCCTTTGGCTGGAGCGAGCTTGTCCTATACCTGTGCTCTAATCCCGTCATGCATGTCGTCGTCACAGGCGCACTCGTTGAAAACGGCGCGGTCCTGCTAGTACACCGCAGCCCGACCCGCCGGGCATACCCAGATCTCTGGGATCTGCCCGGGGGGCATGTCGAAGCGGGTGAGTCGGAACTACAAGCCCTCGCGCGTGAGATGCGCGAGGAAATCGGTGTGCACATTGTGGCGGAGTCCTCTTCACGGTTGGGCGACTTGCATGCCGGCAGTGGTGAGAACGCCGTTCACGTGGGCGTCTGGCATGTTGGAGACTGGGTTGGCTCTCCGACCAACCGTGCACCTGACGAGCACGACCACATCGCATGGGTCGGGATCAGCGAGCTGGGCGGCCTTCCCCTCGTGCATGGCGACTTGGCGGCCTTGGTTCGCTCTCTGCCTGAGCCTGACCGGCTGCCTCGCCGCGACGAAGCACGGACAGCCGCATCGCCGGTGAACGTCCGACCCTCGAACTGAGGCTCACGGACTACGCGGTTCAGGACGGTAAGGTTCGCTTGGTGTACAAGCGGCGCTGAGCGGCCATCTGCCAGCGCAAGGCCCGGACGCGCTGTCATCGGCAGAGTCGGATGTGCTCCGTCGACGCACGCCACGCTCGCTCGGCGGCAGGTCCGCGCGGACCCAACTCGATAGCGGTCGTGTCGGGTACTCGCTACGGTGCTCGCCTATGTGGTGGTCGAAAGCGGCAGGGCACGAATGACGCTGGCTACCAAGGGTTCCCGACGGATCACCGTAGAAGGCGCGCTACCTTCCGCTGGGCAGTTCGGCGCAGACCGACACCTACTGCCAAGCCAATGGCTGGTCACCGCTGAGCTTCGTTGTCGAGCAGGCGGAGCAGCCTGCGCCCTGTTGGTCGTATCGCCGCCCTGCGCCCACCCCGGCAACTGGATCGGACTGTCGAGCCCGCCAGTGATGGCCGGAACGGTGGCTGTAGGCGTCCGTCAGGCGGTGGCCACCGGCTGGCGGCCTTCGCGGCAGGAGCCCGCCTTCAAGATGCTCCTGAGCGACTCTTCGCTCTCACGGTGACGGTCGCGTCGCCGGACGCCGCACGTCGTCTGCGGCAGAAGAGGGTTCCTCGACATCGAAAGGCCCCCGGTTCGTGAAGCAAACGGTTCAACACCTGCTCCGTTTGATCCCTACGTTCGGCCGTGGGGGTCTCCCGTCAATCGCTGGATAAGGTGACGCCTCATGGAGACCGGGGACGAACCGGCCAGCACTCCGTCGCCGGACCCGGCCGAGGCGCCGCAGTTGTACGCTCCGCTGCCCGGACGCACTGAGGACACCTCGACGACGTACGAGCGCTGCCTGAGGGAGCTGATCGACCTGCTCGGCGCGGAGCGCCCGCTGGTGACGACCGACACCCGGCGTTCGCGGCAGAGGTGGCGGCACGAGGCGCGGCGAGTGATTGCGCAAGCGATACGCCCTCGGCCGGTACGGGAGGAGTGGTTCGAACCGCTGGTGCGCGCTGCGGTCCTCGAGCCGGATCCGAGTTTCAACCGGCAGCTCGTCGAACCGGCTCTTGCCGCCTTCGGCCGCAGGCGTGTGCAGTTGGCGTTGCTCGAACATCTTTGGACGGGCACCAACCCTGAACGGGCCGGCGCAGCGCGAGCCTGGTACTGGACGCAGGTTCCCCTTACCTACCTCGCCGGCTCCCGCTCCTCTACGGCTGAGAGCAAGGCCGAGTACGACGCGTTCGCCGACCTCCGCCAGGAGTGGCACGAAACCGCCTTACGCGTGTTCGTCACCAACGAGGACCTGGATGTCCGCCGGTGCATTCTTCCGGGGCTCGACCTCGGTAGGCAGCAGTACCCCGAGGATCTGCACGAGACGGTGGCCGAGGCGATTCGCATCGCCCGCACCCATCCAGACGAGTACCTGCGGCATCGGGTCGAGCACCAGATCTGACCACACTCCACACACCGACATGCTGGCCGCCTGACGCACGATTCGCGGCCAGATGTGCGCTCCTCCACCTGGAGGGTCTGGGTGGCCTGCCTGCGCCCAGCCCGCGATTTCGAGGCCATATGACGCCTTGATGAGATCCAGGACTGATTAGACAGTCATCACTGAACTGAAGTGGGCGGCTACCTCGTCAGCGATGGACTCGGCATCCTGGGCGCCGTTCACCTCGATCACGCGAATGCCCAAGGCCCTGGCCCGCTGGACGGCGTCCGCGGCGAGGATTCGGTCACGTTCCAGGCGGTTGCGCTGCGCTCGTGCGGGATCGGGCAGGTCCGCACCGAACGCAGCGGCCCGGGGTAGGGTCGCAGCCTGGTGCCGGCGCCACTCATCGGTGGGAACCAGCACGATCACGCGACGTAGGTCGCCGGCCACGGTGACGACCAGATCGGGCCGCAAGTTCCAACCGTCGACCAGGATCGGGTGCGGGGAAACCAAGGCGCGCAGGTCGTCCAGCACCCAGGGGAATTGTTCGGCGGAGTTGTCGAGCGCGCGGTCCGCCATCTCACGGGGCGAAAGCTTGGTCCAGTACTCCGACCAGTCCGTCGGCGGTTGCCCGCGCCAGGCCCTCGCGGCGATCCGGCGATCCTCGTGGGTACGGGAGTCATGATAGTCGCAGTGGTAATGGGTCAGGCCGTACCGGCCGGTGAGGATGGCGCCGACCGTGGTTTTGCCAGCCCACTGTCCGCCGCCGATCCAGAGCGCGTTACGAATTGTCCCGTCGTACGTCCATTGCATGGAGTCGAGACTGCACCGCCGATCGCAAAAGAAACAGTCTTGTTCTTGACGTCCACTTTTGGTCTATTTAGGGAGAGGAAGCTCTTCGCCTCTCACCCGACTGCGCTCGCCCGAGCCGTCGGCCCCTGATGCACTGATCTCGACAGAAGCGTATGCCCGATTCTGATTAACGCGACCGCTGGCGGTGGAGATGCGGGCACCTGGAGGCTTGGGTGAGCGGGTGCCTATCCGTGATCATGGCGAGGTGAGTCAGTACTTTCAGGTGGGCGACCTCGTCCTGTGGAACCCTTCCAACCGCGTGGCCGCGTTGTTCGTCCGTACCAGCGAGGCGGTCGCTGGCCTGGTTGGCGTGCCGACCGGGATCGGCCCCATGCGCGCCGACGAGTATGACATCAACCCCGACGCGTTCGTCGGCTTCGTCGATGCCCTGGTCGCGCAGTACACGTCCTCAAGCCATCCGATCCTCAGGTCCTTGCTGGTAGGCTTCATCGCCACCGCGCTCGTTCTGGTTGACCGTGCCGGCCGCGACGTGCCCTCGCTCCAGGCCACCGCCACGCTGGACTCGAGGGACGTCTCCGTAGGCCGTGGGGGAATCCGCCCGCTGGGCAGCCCCGAGCGCCTGTACGAGCTCGCTGGCGAGCACGCCACAGCCATGCCACGTTGACCACATCGCATGGTCCTGCCGTGCCACCGGCCGCTTCATGGCGCGTCGATCGACGTGGCGTCGGGGAAGGAAGCCCAGGCGGATCGCAACCCCGGATGACCCTCGGCCGCACCTCAAGACATTCACTGCGGGTAGAGGCTTCGCTGCCCACGTCGGGAAGCGGCTCCCTGAGCTTGATCGGTGCACCGGGTCAAGCTGTACGCGGCCGAGGGCGGCCTTGGGCTGGTCGTCACCGGCCGCGCCATGCCTGATCTGCGGCTTGAGATCGCGTCTGGCGGGCGCATGCTGCCACGTCAACAGGGCCTGGTCCTTCTCGGGAAGGTGCACCGCTGGAACTATGGCGTGCACGTGTACCGGACCGGGGACTACGTCTCGCCGCTTCCCCCACTGCGAGCCGACCATGCGCGCCAGGTCACTCCACACGGCAGCGCGGCCTGGTTCGACCGATGGGCCTACCAATTCGCCTCCTGGCTCGATGACGCCGACACAGGGCCGCTGCACAGCGGGTACTTCCCTAGCGCGGCGGGCGAACGAGAAGATGCGACATGCAGAAAAGCTGGCAGATCATGGTGGGTGCGCTGTCGGGTGTCACTGGAGCGGTGATCTGGGCGCTGGCCACGGCGATCTATCAGCCGCTTATGCAGCCCGATGGCTTCTGGACCGACGGCAGCACCGGGCAGATGTTTCCGGAGGTAGGCAGTAACAACACCTACTGGCCTCGTGACATCCGCCAGTTGGCGATCTTGCTGGCCTTGGGTGGAGTGATCCTACTCTGCCGCGCGAACGTTCGCGGCGTCGTCGCCGGCGCGATCGGGATGACCGGCTGGCTCGGCGTGGACATATGGCTGGACCGAATCGACGTGGCCGGCGGCTCTACCGCAACCTTGCTCGCAGCCAGTGGTATCGCCATGTTCTCGACAACCGCCGTCGTCGCTACCAGGGTTTCGGCGGGTCAAGGCGGACCTCCTCTCGCCCGGCATCTGTCCGCTGCCGTCACCGCGGCACTCGCGGCTGCCACGATGGTGGTCACGACCCCCTGGGACGAGCCGGTGACGAACCCGGCCCAGGTCCAGGTCGAAAACGCGCTCTCGATGCTCAAAGCAGGATTGGTAGCGATGTTCATCGCTACCACGATCGGCCTCGTCGCGGTTCAGCTCACCACTGTCCGCACCCGGCGGGTGGGCGCCTTCGTTGTGGTGGCCGCGCTGGCCGCTTGGCTCGCCGCCAGCCACGGACCGCTTCGGCCTGTCGGCCTGATTGGCATGCCTGTCGCCGCCACGCTCGCCGTGGCCGCAGCCCGGGAGGTCCCCCTGATCCGGCTGCTCCCCGTCGCGGTCGCCTGCTGTGTGGCTCTGCCTCCGGCAATGATCATTCTCTACATCTCAGGATCGGCGGTCGGCAGCGCGATGACCTCCCTGGCGGACAATCCACCGATCAACGCCGCCGACACCGATCTCTCGATAGCCTTCACCGGCCTGGTCCTCGGGCTGCTACTGGCATCGATCAGCCACCTGATAACCTTGCCCGCACCCAAGCCGGACAGCCTGAGCTGCGGCCCCGTGGTGAAGCAGATTTGAAGCAGACCAGCCGCAGCCACCCGCCTCACCGCGCGGCGGCTGCATCGCCGGGACGGACTCAGACGTTGAAGCGGAACTCAGGACGGCCCTAGCGTGACCTGCGGCAAGCTGGTCACGCCCGCTCCTGGGCTCACGTCGTTCTTTGTTGGTTGCCGACGTTTCACGCTGTCTGGTGCCCCATGTGTACCCCGGGATACTCCTTGACCCCCAGGCAACCAACACAGGCCCATGAGCTGCCATTCAACGAGGGCTGAGCTGCAAGGACGATCCGCCGGCATCCATGCTCGTCCGTTGGTGTCCGTCGCGGTCGTCACCCAGATTGTCACCCACGCTGGTCCTCGACCTCGCCTCCGCCGGCCGCCCTGTTGCACCTTCCTGCAGGCGTAGCCCACCGTTGGGTGTTTCGGCGCGCCCATGCCATCCTGGTGCGCAACAACGGGTGAGAGCCGAGGGCCGATGGCAGAGCTGTTCCTCAGTCGACCGCATGACTCCTTCGCCCTGCTCAGGCGGGTCTGGGTGAAGGTAGACGGCACAGAACTGTCGGACTGCGGCCAGGACAGTCAGCCAGGATCAGCGTCGGCGAGGGTCAGCATGTGGTCCAAGCAGCCCTGGACTGGACCCGTAGCGAGCCCTTCTCCCTACATCTGGATGCCGACCAGTCCGCATCGCTCGAAGTATCCTGCCCGGCGCGCGCTTACTGGCTGACGTGGTTCCGACCCTCACGGGCTCTCGACCTGCGGCGCGTCTGACCTCTTCGTTCCGAAGGAACGATCACGGGTCGATGAGCTGATCCGTCGCGGCACCTTCCGAAGTCGTGTCTGGAAGCCCTCCCTGCAACGTGCTGGCCTACCGGTGGCACTGCGCTTCCATGACCTGCGGCACTCGTACGCGACCTGGCTGGTCTCCGACGGCGTACCGATCAACGACGTGGCGAAGGTGATGGGGCACGAGCAGACGTCGACGACGTTGAACCGCTACACGCACTCGACGGCTGAGCGCGACTGCCGGGTGCTGAAGTCCTTTGCTGCCTTCTCGCTGCCTCCGAGCAACGACTGACCTCAGATGCGAGTCAAGGCCCCTCGATCGAGGGGCCTTGAGCTTGCCTTATTCATGGTGGGCGATACTGGGATCGAACCAGTGACCTCTTCGGTGTGAACGAAGCGCTCTCCCGCTGAGCTAATCGCCCTCAGCGACGATGACTCTACCTGATCGAGGGACCGGACCGGAAATCCGGGGTCCGCGCGTCGCCGGGGTCTCGACCGCCGCCCGTGCCACGGCACGTCGGGGTCGCCGCCGCGGCACGTCAGTTCGTCGCGAGGTAGTGCAGGGCCTCGGCGATCACGTCGATGCCGAAGCTGTACTTCAGCGACAGCCAGACCACCGTGCCGACGAAGACCAGGCCGACGCTGCCGAGCACGAAGCGTACGGCCAGCGACTGGTCCTTCACCCACTGCGTCCAGTTGTGCACGTGTCGGCGGGTGAAGCCGAGCAGCCGGCGAGCCCAGTGGAACTCGACGGCCCAGATGCCGAGGCCGGCGATCACCAGCAGCCAGCCCGGCCCGGGCAGCGGGATGAGGGCGATGCCGATGGTCACCACGAGTGCGCCGGCGATGGAGATGAAGATCTTGAGGGCGACCCGGCCGGTCGGGTTGGCCCGGATCAGGTCGAGGGTGGTGGCGAGCCGCTGCCGCCAGCGCGGACGGGGCCGCCGCTCGGCCAGCGCCGTTCCGTTGGGGCCACCCCGGTCGGCCGGCGCCCGACCTGACGGGCCCTGCTGCTCCATCGGCACCCTGTACCCCCGCTTTTCGGCTGCCCGGACCGCGACTTTCGGCCCGCCCGGCGCGGCCATCGGATCCACTGAGGATCGTTTCGTGACCATTTCCTCCCCCAGTGTGGCGCGCGCCCGTCACTGCAACGGTCGACTGGACGTTACCGGAGTAAGTCGACGACTGAACCACCCGATGCCGGGCGGGATCACGCACTGGGCAGAACCGGAAAACCCTACATGAATCCTCACATTCACGCGGACTTTCCGACCCCCTTCCCACCACTGGGTGAAGTCAGCGTATGGCGGAGCGTAGCCAGGAGTAGCACCTGAGTATGGGAAAAGCGGGACACGCGCGTTCCGCAGCGGTGCCGGGGGGAGATCGTCCATGAGTGTCATCCGACCGACGACCGTAGAGGTCGAGACGTCGCTAAGGCTCGTCGCACCTGACGCCACGGCCTTGCCGGTGCGTGCCAGTCTGCGTTACGACCCTGCTGATCCGTATGCGGTCCATGTCCTGTTCCACGCCGAATCGGCCGGTGGCGAGGCGGTCAGTTGGTCCTTCGCCCGGGAGCTGCTGGTCACCGGCCTCGACGAGCCGGCCGGCATCGGCGACGTGCGGGTCTGGCCCTGGGCCACCCCGCGCGGGGACTTCGTCGCCCTGGCGCTGTCGTCGCCCGACGGCAACGCCCTCTTCGAGGTGCCGCGTAGCGTCCTGGTGCGCTTCCTGCGGCGAACCTACGTCGTCGTCCCGCGCGGCCGCGAGGCCGAGCACCTGGACGTCGACACCGCGGTGAACCGGCTGCTCGCCGGCCGCTGAGAAACCGGCAAGACGGACCATCCGGGGCCGCGCGGATCTGCCGAGTCCGCGCGGCCCCGGCCCACCAGGGGGTACGCGGGCAGCCCTCCCGCCCAGGGCCGGGCTCAGCCGTGCGTGGTGATGCCGCCGTCGACCGGGATCACCGCGCCGGTGAGGTACGCCCCGGCGCGGGACGACAGGTAGATCGCGGTGCCGGCCATGTCCTCCGGCCGGCCGATCCGCCCGAGCGGCACCTGCCCCTCGATGGCGGCCCGGGACGCGGGGTCGTCCAGCGCGAACGCCATCATCTTGCTCTCGAACGGCCCCGGCGCGATCGCGTTGACCGTGATCTGCTCGCCGGCGAGCTGGTGGGCGAGGCTGCGGGTGAGCATGTGCACGGCGGCCTTGGTCGCCGAGTACGCGTACACCTCCATGAACGGCACCCGGATGCCGTCGACGGAGCCGATGTTGATCACGCGGGCCGGGTCGTCGGGGCTGGCGGACGCCCGCAGCGCGGGCAGCAGCGCGGTGGTGAGCCGGAAGACCGCCTTGACGTTGACGGCCCAGAGCTTGTCGAACGCGCTCTCCGGGTACGCCTCCAGCGGCGCGCCCCAGGTCGCGCCCGCGTTGTTGACCAGCACGTCGAGCCGGTCGACGCGCTCCCGGACCGCGGCGGCGAGGCCCTCGGCGCCCGCGTCGCTGCTGAGGTCGGCGGGGATGGCCTCGCAGCGCCCCTCGGCGGAGAGTTCCTTGGCCACGGCCTCGCACACGTCGGCCTTGCGGGACGAGATGATCACGTGCGCGCCGGCCCGGACGAAGCCCTGGGCGATCATCAGGCCGATCCCCCGCGAGCCGCCGGTGACCAGGACCGTCTTGCCGTCAACCGAGAACAGATCCGTCATGCCCATCCCATCGCGAGTCGGCCGGGGCCGCCGGGGGTGAACGCGGTCGGCCCGGCCGGTGCGACCGGCTGCGGGCGTGCCGCGACCGGACGGCGCTACCGCTCGGTAACGTAGCCCGCCGCCGACAGCCCGGACAACCCCCGCGCGACGTCTTCGGGATGCGATGATCGTCGCCCCGGGCTACCGTCGCAGGCGATGGTCTCTTCCGGTCAGCTCGCCCCCGCGCCGCCCGACACCCCTGCCACCGCCCCAGCCGAGATCGACACCCTCACCCTGGGTGACCTCGTGTCCGGCCCGGGTTGGCGGCGTCCGGTGCTGCTGGACCGGGACCTGCTCATCCTGACCGCCGGCGGACACGGCACCGCCGAGCTGGACTTCCGCGCGCTGCCCTGCCGGCCCGGCACGCTGCTGCGGGTGCGCGCCGGTCAGGTGCTGCGCTGCGCCGGCCCGCACCTCGACGCCACGGTGGTGCGCTGGGACGCCGACGCGCTGCGCGGGCTGGACGTCGACCCGGACGCCGTCCCGGCCTGGATCCAGCTCGCCGGCGAGGACGAGGACGCGGTGATCACCGAGGTGAGCCAGCTGGCGGTGGACTGCCAGCGGCACCACGGGCTGGCCGCCGCCCGCGGCCTGCTCCGCCACCAACTCGCCGTGTTGCTGCTCCGGCTGTCCCTGCTGCCCGAGGGCTCCCGTCCGGTGCCGCGGGCGGAGGCCGCCACCTTCCACCGGCTGTGCCGGGAGATCGAGCGCGGCTACCAGCACACCCGCCGGGTCGAGGACTACGCCGACCGGTTGGGCTGCTCGGTGCGGACGCTCACCCGGGCCTGCCTGGCGGTGACCGGGCGCAGCGCCAAGCAGGTGGTCGACGAACGGGTGGCCCTCCAGGCGAGCCGGCTGCTGGCCGCCACCGACGAGCCGGTCGCCCAGATCGGGCGGCGGCTGGGCTTCTCCGAGCCGACGAACTTCGGGCGGTTCTTCACCCGCGAGGTCGGGATGAGCCCGGGCGCGTTCCGGGCCGCCCGTGAGCAGCCGGCGCCCGGTCCGGTCGTCCGGCCCCGTCCGCCCGCCGACGCGGCCGGCGGGCTCCGCCGGGCATGATGACGGGGTGCAGATCTCCGCGCGCGGCGACTACGCGGTACGGGCGGCGCTGAGCCTCGCCACCGCGTACCCCAGATTGCTCTCCACCCAGGCCATCGCGGCGGAGCAGGACATGCCGCGCAAGTTCCTGGAGGCGGTGCTGGCCGACCTGCGGCGGGCCGGCGTCGTCCGGGCGCAGCGCGGTGCGGAGGGCGGCTACACGCTGGCCCGGCCGCCGCGGGAGGTGACCGTCGGCGCGGTGCTGCGCGCGGTGGAGGGTCCGCTGGCCGGGGTCCGCGGCCTGCGCCCGGAGGAGACGAGCTACGAGGGCGCGGCGGAGAACCTGCCCGGGCTCTGGGTGGCGGTGCGGGCGGCCGTGCGACGGGTGGTCGACGAGGTGAGCCTCGCGGAGATAATCAGTGGCCGGCTGCCCGCCCACGTGCGTAGGTTGACCGCCCTGCCCGACGCCTGGGAGCCGCGCTGATGCCCACCCCCACCCTGCACACCGACCGGCTGTCGCTGGAGCCCTACGGGCCGGACGACGCCGAGGACTTCGTCGCCCTCTTCACCGACCTGGAGGTGGGCCGGTTCATGGGCGACGGCCCGATGACGGCCGAGGCGGCCGGCGCCCTGTTCGGGCGGGTCTTCACCAAGGTCTACGCGGCCGACCTCTTCGACGTCTGGGCGGTCCGCCGCGAGGGCCGGTACGTCGGGCACGCCGAGATCAAGCGGACCGACCAGGTCGACGGCCACGAGCTCGTCTACGCACTGGCGAAGCCGGCCTGGGGCGCCGGCCTCGGCACCGAGCTGGCCCGGACCCTGGTCCGGTACGGCTTCGACACCCTCGGCCTGCCCCGGGTGTACGCGACGGTCGCCGACGCCAACCACGCCTCGCTGGCGCTGCTGGGCAAGCTCGGCTTCGTCCACGAGCGCGACATCGCCGAGGACGACGGCAGCGTCACCCGCGTCCTCGCCGTCGACCGCGCCCCCGCCTGAGACACCCGGCGGGCTCCCGGCGTCTGCCGGTGGTCACCACCCGCAGCAGGTCCCGGGCGGCCCGGTCCGGCGCGAGCGGCGCCCCGCGGGCGGCGGCGCGGGATCCGCTCCACCGTGACGACCTCGCCCGGCCAGCGGACGTCGCCCGCCGGCTGCACGCCCGACGCCGCCGAGCCGGTCACGCCGGGGCACCGCCGGTGTAGCCGCCGCGGTGGTAGACCAACGGGTCGCCGTCCTCGCCGCCGCCGAGGGCGAGCGGCTCGGCGACGAAGAGGGTGTGGTCGCCGGCCGGCAGCCGGTGCACGATCCGGCAGAGCAGCCGGGCCAGCACTCCGGTCAGCAGCGGCACCCCGAACGGCCCCGGCGTCCAGTGCGGGTACGCGGCGAACCGGTCCACCCCGCTGGTGGCGAAGACCCGGGCGGCCTCCCGCTGGCCGGCGCCGAGCAGGTGCACGGCGACGTGCTCGGCCCGGGCGAGCACCGGCCAGCTCGACGAGGCGACGCCGAGGCAGAACGAGACCAGCGGCGGGTCCAGCGAGACCGAGGTGAACGACGTGGCGGTGAACCCGACCCGGACGGGCTCGCCGAGGCCGCCGAGGCAGGCCGGCTCGACGGTGCCCGGGGCGACGGCGGTGACCACCGTGACCGTCGCGGCCTGCCGGCGCAGCAGCGCCCGGTACAGGTCCCGGTCCACCGGCAGGAGGTCGGCGTCGCCCGCCCGGGGACGCTCGACGGTGGTCACGCCGGCACCAGGGCCGGGGCGTCCTGCGCGGCGCGGACCTCGTCGCGCAGCAGCGTCCAGATCTGGTGGCGGTGGTGGCGGAAGGCGTCGGAGGAGCGGACGTCCGCCACGGCGTCGCGGTCGCCGAGGTCGATGTCGACGACCTGCTTGATCCGGCCCGGCCGCGAGGTCATCACCGCGACCCGCCGGCCGAGGTGGACCGCCTCGTCGATGCCGTGCGTGACGAACACGACCGTCTTGCCGGTGCGCTCCCAGATCCGCACCAGCTCGTCCTGCAACGAGTCGCGGGTCTGCGCGTCGAGGGCGGCGAACGGCTCGTCCATCAGCAGGACGTCCGGGTCGTGCGCGAGGCTGCGGGCGATGGCCACCCGCTGCTTCACGCCGCCGGAGAGCTCGTGCGGGTAGCGGTCGGCGAACCCGGTGAGCCCCACCAGTCCCAGGTAGTGCGCGACCAGGTCGGCGCGTTCGGCCCGGGGCACGCCCTTGGCCTCCAGTCCGAACGCGACGTTGCCGGCGGCGGTGCGCCAGGGCAGCAGCGCGTACCGCTGGACGACGGTCCCGCGGTCCAGGCCGGGTCCGGTGACCGGCCGGCCGTCGACCAGCACCTGCCCGCCGGTGGGCCGCGACAGCCCGCCGAGCAGGTCGAGCAGGGTGGACTTGCCGCAGCCGCCCGGCCCGACGACGACGAGGAACTCGCCGGGGCGTACGCCGAGAGTGACCTCGTCCAGCGCGGTGACCGCACCGGGGGACGCACGCCGGCCGGCGCGGGCCGGGAAGGTCTTCGTCACCCGGTCGAAGAAGATCTTGTCGGTGCTCATGCCGCCACACGGCCCACGGCGGTGACGGGGGCCGCGGAGAGGGCACGCGGACGGGTACGACGGGGTGAGTCCATGGGAGTCTCCTGATCTGTCCACGGTGCGGTGGAGGAAAGCCCGACGAGGGGCAGGGAGGCACGGCCGCTCCGCGTCGAGCGGACGGCGGGCGAAGGTGCGGCGGCGGAGCCGGGCCGGGGTGGTGCCGGTCAGCTCAACAGAGCGCGCTCGCGTGCCGGACCAGGTCGACGTGCACGCGAGCGGTGAGGAGAAGCTCGTCCCGCTGCGACATGACCTCATGTTGCCGGCGGGCGCACCAGCCGGTCAACGTCCTTCCATAAGATGAGATCGGGGTCGCCTTGTTCGCCATCTCCCCATCCGCACCTGGGTTCATCGACCCGTAACACCCATCTGATGGATAGGGATTGTCGGCACTGCGGACACCGTCCACGACAGACCGGGACGGGTTTCGGAAATCGGCGCTCCGGGCATGTTCGGTTCCGTCAGGGCAGGGAATCGAAGGGAGCCCCGCGATGGGTCTGATGTTCCGCAAGCGCAAGAAGTACGGCCCGATCATCCTGAACTTCACCGAGAACGGCTTCTCGTCCTGGAGCATCAAGATCGGTCGCTGGTCCTGGAACTCCCGGGCCAGGGCGCACCGGGTCGACCTGCCGGGCCCGCTGTCCTGGAAGCAGGACAAGTCCCGGGCGTGACGTCCCGAGGTCGCGCGGGGTGCCGGTGGTCTCCACCGGCGCCCCGCTCGGCGTTCGGGCCGCCACCGCTAGGGGAGTGGCGCCGGCGCGCAGGTGTGGCGCCGGCGCGGAGGGGTTCGGTGTGGAACGGGCCGGCCGCGAACCCGTCGACGCGGTCAGGGAGTCGACCGCGCGTCCGGGCCGGTGACGACCACGTCGCCGCCGAGCCGGCCGTGCTCCGGGTCGCGGGTCACCTCCCCCGCCCCGAGCAGCCCGGTCAGCGCCCGGACGGCGTCGGCCGAGCGGTAGACGGTCGCGGTCAGGGCGTACCGGCGCAGCTCGGTGACCGTGCGCGGGCCGGAGCGGGCCAGCTCGGCCAGCAGTTCCCGGCGCAGCGGCCCGGGCTCGGGGGCCAGCGCGATGTCGAGCAGCCGGCCGGCCGGGTCGGCCGGGTCGCGGTAGCGGACCCCGGCGAACTCGTCGACCGCCCAGAGCGCCTCCTTGAACGCCTCCAGGCTCTTGTCGGAGCCGGTCGCGAAGGCGAGCAGCCGTGCGGGCCCGCCGTCGGCGGGCACCAGCTCCACCTCGGTCGCCAGCGGGAAGCCGGCGTCGGCGAGGGCGTCCCGGGCGGGTGCGCCGGGCGCGGTGGCGAGCAGCACCTCGGCCGGCCTGCCGGCCGCAGCGGCGGTCAGCACGGCCGGGTCGGCGGGCCCGTCCACGTACGACAGCAGGGGCCCGCTGGTCGCGCCGGCCGCCTTGAGCGCCACCGGCAGCCGGGCGGTCCCGCCGGGCACCAGGTGCACGGTGGCCTCGGCCGGCAGCTCCGCCTCCACCGCGCCCAGCCGGGCCGGCAGTTCCTCGGTGCCGGCGGCGAGCACGAGCACGGTGAGCTGGCGGCCCCGCAGCCGGTCGGCGTACTCGGCGACCACCCGCAGGGCGGCCTCGGCGGAGTCGGCGTCGCCGTCGTCGTACGCCAGGGCGACGGTGACCCGGCGGGCGCGGTGCAGCGCCCCCGGCAGCCAGGTCTCCAGGTGTCGGACGAGCAGCTCGCGCAGGACGGCGTCGGTCGGCATGCTGCCGTTCTACCGCACACGGCCCGGGCCGGACGCCGCTCCCCCGGCCGGACGCCGCTCCCCCGGCCGGACGCCGCTCCCCCGGCCGGACGCCGCTCCCCCCGGCCGGCCGGACGCCGCTCCACGGAGCCGGGCGGTTCGACGCCCGGGCCCGAGGGCGGCCTCGCCCGGGGCCGGCCGGGCAGGGGATCCGCCGGGACGGCCGGCTCAGGCCGGGACGGAGACGCCCACCCCGCCGCGGGTCTGGCCGCCGTAGCGCCGCCGCTCGGCGGCCAGGTCGAGCCGGCCGATCCGCTTGCGGGCGGCCAGGGCGGCGTCGTCGAGCCGGTCGGCGGGCACCAGCCAGACGACCTCGAACTCCAGGCCGTCCGGGTCCTGCCCGTAGAGGCTCTTGGTGGTGCCGTGGTCGGAGGTGCCCACGAGGGCGCCGGCCGCCGCGAGCCGCTCGGCGGTGACGGCCAGCTCGTCGAGGGTGTCGACCTCCCAGGCCAGGTGGTAGAGCCCGACGGTGCCGCGGCCGGCGGCGGAGCGGCGGGCGCCCTGGCCGACCTCGAACAGGCCGAGGTCGTGGTCGTTGGTGGAGCCGGGGGCCTGGAGGAAGGCGGCGCCCCGGAACCCGTCCGGGGTCATCGGGATCTGCCGGAAGCCCAGCACGTCGCGGTAGAAGGCGACGCTACGGGCGAGGTCACTGACGTAGAGCACGGCGTGGTTGAGACGGTGGATTCCCATGTCGCCGACGCTAGCGCGATTTGGTTGAACCTTCAACTACAAGGCGTATGATAGGTGTCATGACCCGCTGGCTGGACCCGGACGAGCAGCGCACCTGGCGCGCGTTCCTGACCGCCTCCCGCGCGCTGATGGAGACGCTCGACCGCGAGCTGCAACACGACGCCGGGATGCCGCACGCCTACTACGAGATCCTGGTCCGCCTCTCCGAGGCGCCGGAGCGGCGGCTGCGGATGAGCGAACTTGCCGAGGCGAGCGGCTCCTCCCGCAGCCGGCTCTCGCACGCCGTGGCCCGGCTGGAGGCGGCCGGCTGGGTCCGCCGCGAGGAGTGCCCCTCCGACCGGCGCGGCCAGATCGCCGTCCTCACCGACGAGGGCTTCGCGACCCTCGCCGCCGCCGCACCCGGCCACGTCGAGGGGGTACGCCGGCACCTGTTCGACGCGCTGAGCCCCGCCCAGGTGGACCAGTTGCGCCGGATCAGCGAGGCGCTCGTCGACCACCTGACCGGATCCTGACCAATCCACTCCGGCCCGGGTCTTGTACTTACCGTCGTCGGGTGAGCACGATGGGGCGTGCCTTCCGGCTTCGGGGAACTGACTGACCAGGCGCACCACCTGGTGTCCACCGGCGACCTCGCCGGCGCCCAGCGGCTGCTCGCCGACGCGCTGACCGACGCCGACCCGCGCCCGGCCAACGCCACGCCCGAGCTGGCCGAGGCCGCCAGCCTCCAGGCCCGCGTGCTGGTCGCCCTCGGCGAACCGCACTCCGCCCGGGGCTGGGCCGCCTTCGCGTACGCGGCCACGAACAGGCTGCACGGGCGCTCCGACCAGCGCACCGTGGCCGCCGCGGCCACCCTGGCGGCGGTGCTGCACCGGGTCGGGAGCTGGTCCCGCGCCGCCCGGCTCTACCAGGAAGTGATCATCGAGCTGACCGCCCTGGACGGCCCGGAGTCGCTGCGGGTGCTCGCCGCCCACGCCGACCTCGCGACGGTGGAGTACGCGCGCGGCCAGTGCCAGGTGGCCCGCGACCGGCTCCAGGACGCCTGGGAACTGCACCGCGAGGTCTACGGCGACGGGCACCCCAGCGGCATCAAGATGCTGGCGCGGCTCGGGGCGATGCAGCGCGACTGCGGGCAGTTCGCCGAGGCGCACGACAACCTGGCGTTGGCCCGGGAGCTCTGCCGGCAGCACCTTCCGGCCGACGATCCGCTGGCGGCGCAGGTGGCGACGCTCGCCCGGTCGGCCGCCAGCCCGGACCATGTCTGCGCCGACACCGCGCCCGTCGGCCCGGACGGCCCGATCGTGCCGTCCGCGCGCACCCCGCCCCCCGGCGACGCGCCGACGGCGTACCACCCCTCGCAGGCGGGCTACCGTCCCGCCGAGCCGGATCCGTACGAGCCGGTCGCCGGGCAGCCACACCCGGTGCCGAATCCCCGGCAGCCGGCGGAGGACCCGGCGCGGGGCTGGTGGCCTCCGGAGCCCGACGCCGGGGACCGGCCCGCCGACAGCGCCGTGCCGCCGTCGGTCGTGCCGCTGGCCGGTGCCGCCGAGGAGGCCGACGGGGTGCACCGGGTCCGCCCGCACGGCGCGCCCGAGGAGCCGTACGAGCCGTACGAGTCGTCGCCGCTGCTGCCGGTGCCCGTGCACCGCGCGCCGGCCCGGCGGGACAACCGGCTGCTGCCCCTCGTCGTGGGCGGCGTCGCGGTGGTGCTGCTCGGCACGGCGGCCGTGATCGCCGGGGTGGCGGGGATGGACGGCGACGACGACCCGGCGCCCCCGGCCGCGACCGGCGCGCCCGCCTCGACCCCGGCCGCCACGGTCACCCCGCCCGCGGCCGGGCCGACGGCGGGGGCGGCCGCCTCCCCCGGCACCCCGCCGGGCGCCGTCACCCTGCGCGACAACCGCGACAACGTCGCGCTGCGCTGGACGTACCCCGCCGGCGGCGAGGGCCCGGTGGTCATCTCCGGCGGCCGGGTCGGCCAGGCCCAGACGGCGTTCGCCAACCTGCCCGCCGGCACCACCGACTTCGTCGTCTACGGGCTGAACCGCAGCACCGACTACTGCTTCACCGTCGCCGTCGTGTGGTCCACCGACACGATCGCGCGGGCGCAGGAGGTCTGCACCCGCCGCCGCTGACCGGGTCGGCAGGATCCAGGCGGGCGGCCCGTCCACCCCGGCCGCGTCCCTGGAACTGCCGTCGGCGTGGCGCGGGCGAGAGGCTCGCGTCCCCTCAGGGCCGCTCCGGGTCGGTCAGGACCGGCAGCAGCAGGCGCACCCGCAGCCCCGGGCCGCCGTCGCCGCCGGGACGGGCGTCGGTCAGCTCGATCCGGCCGCCGGCCCGGCGGACCAGCTCGCGCACGATGGCCAGGCCGAGCCCGGCGCCCCCGTCGTCGCGCGCCCGCGCGTCGTCGAGCCGGGTGAACCGGCCGAACACCCGCTCCCGGTCCGCGGCCGGGATCCCGGGCCCGTCGTCGGTCACCGTCACCAGGTGGTACGCCGCCGCGCCGGTGGACCGGGCTCCGCCGCTCCCACCGTCGACGGGCCGCCCGCCGCCGTCCGGGGCGAGGGTGGACCGGGCCGGGGCGTCCCCGGGGCCGGCCGGCCGGGCCGCGAGCACCACCTCGCCCCGGGCGTGCCGCACCGCGTTGTCGACCAGGTTGGCCAGGACCCGGCGCAGCTCGTCGGGGTCGCCCTCGGTCCACAGCGGCGCCGCCGGCGCGTCGAGGCGCACCGGCGGGGACGGGTACCGGCCGGCCACCGACGCGAGCAGCGCGCCCAGGTCGACCGGCCCGGTGGCCCGCGCCGGCGGGCGCTCGTCGAGGCGGGCCAGCAGCAGCAGGTCGTCGACGAGCCGGCCGAGGCGCTCGGTGTCGGCGAGCAGGTTCGCCGACACGGCCGTCCAGTCCGTCCGGTCGGCCAGCCGCCGGGCCACCTCCAGCTCCGTACGGATGTTGGCAAGTGGGCTGCGCAGCTCGTGGGCGGCGTCGGCGACGAAGGCGCGTTGCCGGTCCCGGGCCGACTCCAGCCGGCCCAGCATCCCGTTGAGGGTGACCGCCAGCCGGTGGATCTCGTCCTGCGAGGCCGGTACGGGCAGCCGCCCGCCCCCGTTGCGCCCGGTGATCTCCTCGGCGCCCCGGCGCAGCGTCTCCACCGGGCGCAGGGTGGCCCCGACCACCCGCCAGGCGACGGCGGCGAGCACGGCCACCAGCAGCGGGAAGCTCACCAGCAGGATGGTCCGCACGACGTGCCCGCTGTGCCGCGCGTCCGCCAGCGAGCGGGCCACCAGGACGGTGAGCGGGTCGGCGGTGGTGCCGGCCGGCACGGCCACCACCCGGACCGGTCCGGCCAGGTCGATCCGCTCCCCCGACACCGTCAGCCGCTGCCGCGCGCCGGCGTCGATCCGGTCGGGCGGGACCATCGGCACGAGCCGATCGGCGCCGATCGAGGCGGCCCGCACCCGTCCCTGCGCGTCGACCACCTGCACCCGGACCTGCCCCCCGGCCACCGGCAGGGGGTCGGGCAGGGCGTCCTCGGCGGCCAACAGCGCCACGGCGTCGGCGGTCCGGAACGCCTCGGTGTCGACGGCGCGTTGCAGCGACCAGCCGAGTACGCCGAGCAGGACCAGCCCGCCGACGGCCAGCCCCAGCGAGACGCCGAGGACCCCGACCACCATCAGCCGCCCCCGCAGCCCGAGCGCGGCACGCAGCCGCCGCCCCAGCCCCCGCACCCCGGGCGCGGGGAAGGGGCGCCTGCCGTACCGGAGGCGATCGGACGGGGCCCTTCCTCCGCCCGTCACGTGGCGAGCCGGTAGCCGGCGCCCCGGACCGTCTCCAGCCGTTCACGGCCGATCTTGCGCCGCAGGTAGCCGACGTAGACCTCGACGGCGTTGGGCGCGGTCTCGTCGCTGGCGTCCCAGACGTGATCCAGCAGTTCGATCTTGGAGACCACCTCGCCGGGGCGGCGCATCAGGTAGTCCAGCAGCGCGAACTCGCGGGCGGTCAGCGCGACCTCGGCGTCGGCCCGGGTCACCCGCCGCCGGGCCGGGTCTAGCCGCAGGTCGCCGACCGCGAGCACCGTGGGGCGTTCGGGCGCGCCGCGACGCAGCAGGGCCCGCAGCCGGGCCAGCAGCACGACGTACGAGAAGGGTTTGGTGAGGTAGTCGTCGGCACCGCAGTCCAGCCCGTCGGCCTGGTCGTACTCGCCGTCCTTGGCCGAGAGCATGAGGACCGGCAGCCAGTGCTCCTCGGCGCGCAGCCGGCGGACCACCTCGTAGCCGGAGAGGCCGGGCAGCATCACGTCGAGGATCATCGCGTCGTAGCCGCCGTGCCGCGCCGCGTCGAGCCCCGCCGGGCCGGTCGGCGCCACGTCCACCGCGAACCCCTCGGCCTGCAGCCCCCGTTGCAGGGCGGACGCCAGCCGGGACTCGTCCTCCACCACCAGCACCCGCACGCAGTCAAGGGTGCCACCCCCGCGCGGGTGGCCGTACCGTCGTCCTCAGCACCCTCACAGGGTCGAACGGGCAGGATGTCATCAGGAGGTGTCACATGTCCGTCCTGAAGAGCCGTCCCGTCCTGCGGTGGCTGGTCCCGGCGACCGCCGTCGTGACCGTCATCGGCGGCGGCGCCGCACTCGGCACGTTCGCCGCCCAGGCCGAGCCGAGCCTGCCGCCGCGCACCGCCGCCCAACTCCTGGTCGACCTGCAGACCTCCCGGCTGGAGGGGCTCTCCGGCACGGTCGTGCAGCGCGCCGACCTGGGCCTGCCGCCGCTGGCCGGGCTGGTCGGCGGCGACAACCTGACCGGTCTGCTGACCGGCACGCACACGCTGCGCGTCTGGCACTCCGGCCCGGACCGGCAGCGGATCGCCCTGCTGGACACCCTCGGCGAGCGGGACGTCATCCGTAACGGCCGGGACGTGTGGACCTGGGACAGCCGGGCCAACGCCGCCACCCACCGCACCCTGCCCGCGGGCGAGGGCGTGGCCGCCGCCCCGGAGCTGCCGGCCACGCCGCAGGAGGCGGCCGACCGGGCCCTCGCCGCGATCGACCCGAGCACCGAGGTGAGCGTCGGCCGGTCCGCCACGGTCGCCGGGCGGGACGCGTACGAGCTGGTGCTCGCGCCGCGCGACGCCGCCTCGCTGGTGCACCAGGTGCGCATCGCCATCGACGCGCGCGAGCACGTGCCGCTGCGCTTCGAGGTCTTCGCCGACGGCAGCGACAAGCCGGCCTTCGAGATGGCCTTCACCGAGGTGTCGTACGCCCGGCCGGACGCCGACCAGTTCACCTTCAACCCGCCTCCCGGCGTGAAGGTGACCGAGGAGACGGTCGGGGAACGCCCGGCCGCCACGCGCAAGGACCGGGCGGGCGACAGCAAGCGGCCGGACGTGCGTACGGTCGGCGAGGGCTGGGGCACGGTGGTGGTCGCGCGGCTCGACGGCGCCGGCGCGCCCGGCGGCCCGGGCAAGGCCCCCGCGGCGGGTGCCGACCGGGAGCCGGCCGGCGAGGCGGCGGCGCTGCTCGGCGCGCTGCCCGCGGTCAGCGGCGACTGGGGCAGCGGGCGGCTGCTCACCGGGAAGCTGTTCAGCGTGCTGCTCACCGACGACGGCCGGGTGATCGCCGGAGCGGTGACCCCGGAGCGGCTCTACGAGGTGGCGAAGGGCTGAGCGGAGTCGAGCGATCGGGGGTCCGCCACGAGGCGGGCCCCCGACTCGTCTGTGGGACGGCCCGTGACGTGGCCCGGCGCGCTTGGTCCGGCGCGCTTGGTCCGGACGGCCGGGGCGCGGTATCTTTCTCAGTTGGCACAACAAAAGGAACGGCTCCCAAAAGCCGTTCCGAGAGAGATACTAACCAATTAGGAGACGGCTTGTCAAGGCATTCCGCCGATTCCGCTGAATTGCAGTCCGACGACGAGATCGGCCGCGAACAGGAATACGTCTCGATGCTCTACCGGCGGCTGGACGGGCTGCGTGAGCAGGCGTCCCACCGGCTGACCGAGGAGCTGCGGGCGACCGGCGGCACC
This sequence comes from Micromonospora sp. NPDC048040, assembly GCF_055587185.1. NCBI lineage: Bacteria > Bacillati > Actinomycetota > Actinomycetes > Micromonosporales > Micromonosporaceae > Micromonospora > Micromonospora sp. NPDC048040. The sequence goes on from NZ_JBVJGT010000080.1 coordinate 21,053, forward strand.
CTTCAGGCCCGTTCCCAGCGCGACAGCGCGGTGCGGATGTACGCCGATCAGGTCGAGCAGTTCGCCGCGGTGGAGAACGGCCTCTGCTTCGGCCGCCTCGACACCGACGAGGGCGGCCCCCACTACATCGGCCGGATCGGCATCTTCGACACCAGCGGCGACTACGACCCACTGCTGATGGACTGGCGCGCCCCGGCGGCCCGCGCCTTCTACCTCGCCACCGCCGCGAACCCGCAGGGGGTGCGCCGCCGCCGGCACCTGCGCACGCGGGAGCGCAAGGTGACCGCGCTCAACGACGAGGTGCTGGACCTCGCCACCGCCTCCCCCACCGCACACGAGGAGCTGACCGGCGAGGCGTCGCTGCTCGCCGCGCTCAACGCCGGCCGGACTGGCCGGATGCGCGACATCGTGGAGACCATCCAGGCCGAGCAGGACCGCATCATCCGCGCCGACCTGCCGGGCGTCCTCGTGGTGCAGGGCGGCCCGGGCACCGGCAAGACGGCGGTGGCGCTGCACCGCGCGGCGTACCTGCTCTACACCCACCGGCAGCAGCTCTCCACCCGGGGCGTGCTGCTGGTCGGCCCGAACGCCACGTTCCTGCGCTACATCTCGCAGGTGCTGCCGGCGCTCGCCGAGACGGGCGTGCTGCTGCGGACGCAGGGCGACCTGTTCCCCGGCGTCAGCGCCCGACGCACCGAGCCCGCCGAGACCGCCGCGCTGAAAGGCCGGGCGGTGATGGCCGACGTGCTGGCCGCCGCCGTACGGGACCGGCAGTGGGTGCCCGACGAGCCGCTGGAGATCGAGCTGCCGCAACAGGAGGTGCTCCGGCTCGACCCGGAGACCGTCCGCGCCGCCCGGGACCGGGCCCGCCGCTCCGGTCGCCCGCACAACCTGGCCAGGGCCCTCTTCGACGTCGAGATCGTCCACGCGCTCGCGGCCCAGGTCGCCGAGCGGATCGGCGCGGACCCGCTGGGCGGGGAGAACCTGCTGGAGGAGGCCGACGTCGCCGAGATCCGCCGCGAGCTACGCGAGGAGCCCGAGGTGCGGGCCGCCCTGGACCAGCTCTGGCCGGTGCTCACCCCGCAGCGCCTGCTCGCCGACCTGTACGCCGACACCGAGCGGATCGCCGCCGCCGCGCCCGTGCTCACCGACGCCGAGCGCGCCCTGCTGCACCGCGAGGCGGGCGGCTGGACGCCGGCCGACGTACCGCTGCTGGACGAGGCGGCCGAGCTGCTCGGCGAGGACGAGCGGGCCGCCGCCGCGCGCCGCGAGCGGATCCGGGCCATGCAACGGGAGTACGCCGAGGGCGTACTGGAGATCGCCCGCGGCTCCCGGTCGATCGACGTGGAGGACGAGGCCGACGGCGGCGAGATCCTCGGCGTGACCGACCTGATCGACGCCGACCGCCTGCTGGAGCGGCAGGAGGAGGCGGAACGGCTGACCACCGCCCAGCGGGCCGCGGCCGACCGGAGCTGGGCGTTCGGGCACGTGATCGTCGACGAGGCGCAGGAGCTGTCGCCGATGGCGTGGCGGCTGCTGATGCGCCGCTGCCCGAGCCGCTCGATGACGATCGTCGGCGACGTGGCGCAGACCGGCGCGCTGGCCGGCACGCCGTCCTGGGCCGACGCGCTGGAGCCGTACGTGGCGCAGCGCTGGCGGCTGGAGGAGCTGACCGTCAGCTACCGCACCCCGGCCGAGATCATGGCCGTCGCCGCCGACGTGCTCGCCGAGATCGACCCGGCGCTGCGCCCGCCCCGCTCCGTACGCTCCAGCGGGGTGCCGCCGTGGGACCGCGCGGTGACGCCGGAGCGGCTGGCGGCGGAAGTGGTCGACGCGACGACCCGGGAAGCGGCCGGCCTCGACGACGGCCGGCTCGGGGTGATCGTGCCGGCCGGCCGGGTCGACGAGCTGGGCGGCGCGGTCACCGCCGCCCTGCCGGAGGCGGCCGTGGGCGAGCACCCGGAGCTGGAGAGCCGCGTGGTGGTGCTCACCGTCGCCCAGGCCAAGGGCCTCGAATTCGACTCCGTCCTGCTGGTCGACCCCGACCGCATCGTGGCCGAGTCACCGCGGGGCCGCAGCGACCTCTACGTCGCCCTCACCCGCGCCACCCAACGCCTCGGCATCCTCCGCCCGGCCTGATCCTTGCGGGCGTGCCGATGTGGGGGTGTGGGGGGTGTGGCCCGCCGTGCCCGGCTCCGGGCGGTCAGGCTTGATCCCTGCGCCGGGCACGGCGGGCCACACCCCGTCGGTGGTCGCGCGCCGTCCGTGCCTGGATGTCGGTTGTGCGGTACGGCTGCCGCGGTACGTCCGCAGAGCGTCGGCCGTGGGGGTCGGCGTGGCGTCGGCGTGGTGTCGGCATAGGCATCGGCATCGGGCGGAAACGGGTGCGGCCGGTGTTACACCGAGCGGCCCCGGACGCTGGCGCCGGGATGATGTCGGCGTGGGGTCGGCTGCGGGGTGGCGACCCGTCGACCCGCTGTCGGCCTGCTTCGGGTGGGTTGGATGACGTGCCCTGTCGAGCTGCCCCGTCTGTGGGACCACCCGTCACACCAGGCTCGATCGCCTGCCGGGGCGCGTGTGCCCCATCTGTGCGGGCAGCTCGACAGGATCCGGGTGGCGGGTGTCTCGTGGGTCCGGTTTCGGAGTGTGACCGGGGGCATCGTGGGGGCGGAATCGTGGCCGGGCCGGGGTCGTTACACCCTGCGTACGGCCGAGCACGACCACGCCGCCGCCCCGACGGGCTGGCGCGCAGGCCCCCGGCCCCGGCCCGGAATGATGGTGGGTCGCCGGTCGTTACACATGGTCCCGGCCAGCGAAGGGCGACCCCCACGCCCCCGCGACACAGGCCACTCCCGTGGTTTTCAGACGGCCGGTTCTGATTCTTCCCGGCGCGGCACGCGCCGGATCCCCCGAGTTTGTTGAGCGCCAGACGGTGCTTGCGCCCCGCTGAACCCCCCTTTCGGCGTGTGGTGCCAACCCCCGAATGGAGCATCTGATGAACACGATCATGCGTAAGAGCGTTC
>NZ_JBVJGT010000081.1:0-23800 GCF_055587185.1 Micromonospora sp. NPDC048040
GGGCCCTCAGCATGCCGCAGAACAGCGGCAATCACGCGGATCGCGCTTATCGAGAAGTGACTATGAAACCGTACTCAAATGAAAGACCGAGGCTAACGGGTCCGCCCTCCCGCTCGCCGCCCCGCCATCGACGAAGACGCGCACGCTCATCGGCACGTCCGGACGGCAACCAGGTCAGCTCGGCGTGACGCTGCATAGCGCCCGCTCCGCGGCATGTGCGAATGGTGGCGTGGGCGCCGTGAGACGATCTAGGCGTGACAGAGTCCCTGCTCGACGCGTTGGTCGAGGAGCAGCTTGAATCGGTCGTCTTCGTCAGGGACTACCTGCAGCTCGACTTTGGTGACGCACGATTTACCGCCTACGTCTGGCCAGCTGTGACCGCCGGCAACACCGTCCTCGAGTTCGGTGAGCCAGGCCATCGGGATGCGCTACGTGCGTTCATCTCGCAGGAAGTCACCGCCGTATCGGAGTCACCAGAATGTGGTCTGGTGATCCGCTTCGCCTCGGGTGAGATTGTTACCAATCCCAAGCCAGCGGACCTAGATGGACCGGAGATCGCGCAGTTTGAGGTGTATGACCCCATATGCCCGCTGATCGGGGTTTGGCGGCCCGGCGAGGACACCTTCGCTGGCCTCGATTGGTCGTAACTACGACGCGCTGTCCTCCACAAGCGGATGCCTAAACGGTCACCAGCCGTGACTCTGCGGAGCGCGGATCGCGGCAGATGAGGATGCTGACCGCCACGGTTTTCCCGACGAGAAATCCTGGCAGAGCGGAGCGGCCAACCGGCAGAATACGCATGCCCCGATGATGAGTTGTTGAGGAGAAGCCCATAACGGCTGCGTTGACCAGGCGTGCGCGAAGTTTCGTCCACGGCGACGGACACCGCCTCTACAGCGAGATGAGCAGCGACATCCGCGACCACTGGCTCAACCACGGCATTCCGGCCGCCGTTGTGGATCGGATGGCAGCGTTCGAAGCCATGTGGGGCGGCCTGTTGCTACCTCCAGCGCCACACTATGAAGGTGGCCCGAAGATGTTCCGTAGCGACTTGCCCGAGATGGACTCTACGGGTGACTGGTGGTTCGACGCGGGTGACCAGCGGTTCTCCATGCCTTACGGATTCTTCATCGGTCCTCGTGGGGAGTTCGGCATCGAGGACAGTCGCCGCAGGGCAGTGCTGCACGAGTCCGTCGCTGGCTGGGTCGAGTCCCTGGCGTTGGTGTACCAGGCTGGTCATTGGGCCTCCGAGATCACCAAGGTGCGGGGCGCAGCTGTTGACCGACTGGATCTGTCAAACCTGGAACCGTTCCCGGAAGTCGCTGGCGTGTCGGACACCTGGTGGCGGGGCGGGGAAAAGGTCATTGCGGTATACCGGGGTGAAGCTCATCTCTTCAATGACCCCGAACTGCAGGTCGCGACGGTGTACGACGGCATTGTCGAAGCCCCGATCTACCTCGACTACTGACCTCACATCGGCAAGACCGGATGCCAGCGCCCGGCATCGACGTCACCTTCGGTGACGAGCGCTTCGCGGCAGATCCGGGCGTCGGGCGTTCCCCTCGAACGGGCATGGCCGGCGCAGCGTTGTGCGGTCAGAGCAGCGCGATTTGGCCCGGCAGCGGCTCATCGTCGAGGCGACCGTCGAGCTGCCACAGCCGAAGCAGGTCCTCCTCATGATGGCGGGTGAGCCATCGGCCTGGCTGCTGTGCAGGATGGATGGAACCGAATCTGTGGGGGTGCGGGTACCGCATCTTAGAACGGCATCGCAGCCTGCGCGCCGACAGCAGTAGATGGCCTTCGGCGTCGTCCGGCAGGTCTGTGGTGCTGACAGCGATCAGGATCAGTTCGTCGGTGAGGAACACAGCTAGGTCCACGTATCGCCAGCCTCGTGGCGTGTCCGGCAGGTCCTCGAGGTGTCGCTCCGCGATCACGTTGTCGGTGGTTACGTTGCGGACGGACACAAAGCCGTCGAATGCCGTGGTCAGATAGCGGTCGCCCGCTGGGCTGAAACCGGCGAGGTCGTCACCGGCCAGCGGTCGCAGCACGATGTGTCCGGCGTTAAGACCGATGAGCATGGAGGGTGACGGCTCGGGATGGGGCAGCGTCAAGCCGGTCCAGGTGTCCGCGGGACGGTGCACGAACCAGGCAGCCTCGGGGCCGGGCAGCGGCGTGCGGTGGAGCTCCTTGCCGGTCGCGGCGTGGATGGCGACAAGCTCCTTGGTGCCGACCAGACGGACCCAGAGGATGTCGTCGCCGTCCAGGTCGAAGTCGGCGCCGACGGCGGCACTGCCGCCGAGTCGATCCCAGCTGCTACGCCAATGAACTGCGCCGTTGTGGTCAAGAACAACAATCTGGTGCTTATCGCCCGCTGCGACGAGCTGGCTAGTGGCACCGACGTTCACCCGCGGGTCGTCGAGAGGCACCGCAAATCGCGCCACGCGACGCAGGTCGTGGTCGAACAGGTTCACGGTGAAGCTGGCGGACTCGGTAACCGCCCACCCAAGGCCAGTTGCCTACGTAACATGCCGAATGCCGGGCAGCCACACCTGGTTGATCAAGCGGGGTTGCATCGCAGCAGCATAGAGCCATTTCGACGAGGCTGGCGGGGGTCGCCTGCGCGGATCGCGGCAGATCCGTGCACGCCAGTTGGTCACGTACGAGCTCTCATGGCAACTGGCCGAGGCGCTCTATCTCCAGCGGCTCGGCGTCGTTGAGGTACAAAACCTGCCCGGACTCTTCTTCGTCTTCTCCATCTGGATGCCACTCCCCGAAGACCGAGACGACGTTCAGCGCTCCGGTAGGACGGGGAAGCCAGCCCATATCCTTCGGCGGATCGAAATGAGCGGCCCACGTGACGACGACCTCGGTAGGCGGGATCAAGACCTCGCAGAAGTCACCCTCTTGCAGCTCAAGGGGCGGCGGGTCAAGCCGCCAAAGCAGCTCGAAGTCACGATGCTCGGGGTCGCGGGCGAATGCACGCGTCCCATCCCAGCAAGACGCCGACTCGGGATCCGGCCGCCCCCATGGCCAGCGCACGTAGACATAGAACCGGTCAGCCCTCACCACCTCGACGCGGTGCGGTTCGCAGGAAACCAATAGATGATCGCCCGGCCGGAACTCGACGGCATCCACAGCGTGCGGCTCCTCAGCTCCCGGTGAATCCGCGAGATCGTATCCCGCGCCTGCGGCTCGCGGGCCGGCGAGCCGACACACTCACATCGGCACGTCCGGATGCATACACCCGTGAGCCGGTTACCTTGCGTGACGAGCGCTTCGCGGCAGATTCGTGCACCTGACCTTGGTGACGGCTGCCAGCCGCGTCACCTCGTGCGGCTGGCTCAGCGTGACAGATCCCGCTGAGCATGATGCCGTGGGCGCGCCTTCCGAGAATCGACGCATGCCGTGGTTGTCGTGGCGTTTAGGACATTGATGCACGAAACGGATCTGTCGGATCGATCCCGGCGTCGTCGAATCGTTGTTCCAAGGCCTCGGTGTCGTGCTGCTGACGAAACGCCTTCTCGGCCGCGGTGATCGGCAACAGCCACAACAGCCGGGCATGTCCGTCCGGCAATGCGCAGAGCTCCAGGTCCGGGCCGTGTAGGTAGGGCAGGCTGACAAGCAGATGATCGCACGTCGAACCAGGTAGCCAGGGGCCACCGATCGGCATCGTGTGCCAGTGGTCGAGGCGGTGGGCCGCGTGGTAGTAGGCGACCATGGCAATCAAATCAACCACGGGGGCTTGCCGCTGTTTGGACGTCATCACGAACTCGATTCCGTGGCCGTCGCTGTTGACGGCCGACCAGCAGCCAACGGTGACATACGCCCAGGAGTCGCTGCGAGGCCCAGGACCGATCACCATGATCCGGAAGTTGGGCACCGCTCTGCGCCGGCCGGCCCCGAGGTCATAGTTGACGATCTCCACGTCATGCCCATTGAAGAAGCGCCGCACGTGCGCCTCGGTTGCCTCCGCAGCCGCTAGCCGCCGTCGCCGCTTCGGTGTCACAGCAGCCGTCTCCTTGCCTTGCGTCGAGGCCGCAATGCGCTCTTTGCACAGGCCCATGGCGATCTCCGAGCATCATGCCGGGACCGAGCGAGCACTCGTCCGTGGGGTGCCGGGACCCATGCAATCGCCGCAGCCACAGGGGGCCGCTGTCGCCGAACGCGCGGCGTCCGCTCATCGGCATGAGCGTGGACTCAGGTGGTCGGCACCGGCCGCCCTCCCGTTACACGCCGTGACTCGCCTCGTTTAGATCGGACCACGGTTGGTCCAGTTCCGGCCGTTCTGGTGGGGCCAGGTTGTCCGTCATTGCCGCAGCTGAGGCTGCGACCAGCACCGCGCGGTCGTGACCCAACGCCCGGTTCGCTGACCGGCAGAGTGGTCAGGTTGTGCGTCTGCTGGCCTGTTCGACCGCGACAGCGGAGGACTGGTGCTGTATGCGGCCGCGGGTGGTGCCGGCAGGGCGTTCGGCAGCACGGTCGCCCTTACCCCACACGGGCTGTTGCTGTTCCGCATCAGCCGGATGACCTGCGGTTGTGAGGCTGTGTCAGGTCGTGTGAGGTGCTGTCAGCCCGCCGAGCGCTCCCTGTGGCACCGCCGGCCCATACCGTCGAACGGCCGCCACCCGGGCGGCCCGGGCGCGAGCGATGAGGCAGGAGGGCAGACCATGAGATCCCGTGTAGCGGCGGTCGCCGCAGGGCTCGCCAACGCGGCGTTCCTCGCCGCCGTGCCGGTCACGCTGATCTACCTGGCTGGCCCGCCAGCCCTGGACCCGCCGTCGGCCGACGCTGTCCGAGCCTTCGTCCGGCAACCCCTGACCAGCGGTTTCATCCTGGTCCTCGCACACGCGGGCGGATGGGTGGTCTGGACGCTACTCGCCGCGGCCGTCGTAGTGCGTGGCTACCGCCGGCTCGCTGGTGCGCTGCGGTGGCGACCGGCGCTGCGCCTGCCCGGGCCGCTGCAGCACCTGGCGGCGGTCATGCTCGGCGCCACCGCCGTCAGCGCCGCCACCGGCGCGATGCCCGCACACGCCGCTGCCGGTCCGACCTCGCCCGCTGACGACACCACCGGTCCGGCTACGGGCGCCGCCGGTCACGCCGCACCGACCATGCCGAGGACGGCTGCCCCGGCCCCCGCCACCTACACGGTCGCCCGTGGGGACACTCTGTCGGGGATCGCCCAGCGCTGTCTCGGCGACGAAGACCGTTGGCGGGAGATCTTCGTCCTCAACCGGGGCACGCACTTCCCGGACGTCGGCGGCACCATGCGCGATCCGGACGTCATCTACCCCGGCTGGACCCTCGACCTGCCCGACGACGCCACCCCACCAGCCGACACGCAACCCCACGTCCCGCCTGCTCCACCGGCGGGGCCCGACCCGCAGGAGACCGTGCCGCCAGCTGCCTCGTCGCCGGATGCGCCGCCCCCGACCGAGTCCGGACAGCCGTCTGCGGCGGCGCCATCGGCGAGTCCGTCGCCCCACTCCGCCGCCCCGTCCGAAATGGATGACGGCGTGGTGGAAGCCGCCCCGCCACTGACGACCCCGGCCGTGCCGCCGTCGGCGTCCCCGTCCTCACCGCCGGCCAGCCCAGACACCCCCGTCGACGAGCACCAGACTCCGACGCCGCGACCCGAGCCCCCGCCCGGGGTGTCGCTCGGCACCGGCAGCTGGCTCGACATGGGGCTCGTCGCCGCCGTCCTCGCCGCGGTCGCCCTCGTCTGGGCACACCGCCGTCGCCGCTACACCCCCACGCCACCCACACCTGATCTGCGCCTGGACGACCCGACCGTTGAGCCGATGCCGCCGGTGATCACCGGCATCCGGCGCGGCCTGCGCCGGGCCAACCCGGCCCCAAACGGGAAGGCCGCCGCCGACACTGCGCTCGACGACCTCATCACGGACACGGACGAGGACGAGCCGGAAACCAGCAACGTGACGGCGTCGAGAGCACCAGACCCGGTCGTGCCGGCGCTGGTCAACCCGATGATCGAGGTGTGGCCGCCAGCCGGACTCGGGTTAACCGGGCCTGGTGCCGCAGCGGCGGCCCGAGGCTTCCTGGTGTCCGCGCTGGCTGCCGGCGGGCTAGAGGAGCCGCACGGACGCGGCCACGTGGTCATCTCCTCAGGCACCCTGGCCACCCTGCTGGGAGCTGCCGCAGCCACCGTCGCCGACACCACCCGGCTGACCATCACCGGCGGTCTCACCGACGCCCTCACCCTGTTGGAAGAACAGACGCTGCACCGCACCCGCGTGTGCGCCGACCACGACGTCGACACCGTCACCGGCCTGCGCGACGCGGACCCCATGGCCGAACCCCTGCCGCCGATGCTGCTCATCACCGACACCACCGCCACGCATGAGCGCGCCCGCATCGCCGCGCTGCTCACCCAAGGACAGCGCCACGACATCCACGGCGTCCTCCTCGGCGCCTGGCCGGACGGAGACACCGTCGTCGTCGCCGAGGACGGCGCCACCAGCCCGGCCAACGGCGACGACCACCGGCACGCCCGCCACCCCGCCGACATCGACCGCCTCACCGTCATCGACCCCGCCGAAGCGGCGGACCTGATCCGGGTCCTCGCCGAATCGCACACCGGTGAGCCGCAGCCACCGGCACCCGCCGAGCATTCCCCGCTTCCAGGCGCCGATGACCACTGCGGCAACGACCCGTCGGACACGAACGGCGCGCCCCACAACGACGAAAAGGTGACGCCTGCGCTCGGTCCGATCGCACCCGACCGCGAATCTCAGCCAGCACCCGCCATTGACGGACTGCCCGACACCGGACCCGACGACGCACAAGCCGTAGCCGCAACCAGCGAGAAGCACGACCGCGACGAACCCGACGAGGACGAAGCCACCGAATCGCGAGACTCCGGCAGCCCCGACGGCGAGACCGGACGGGTCGAGGTGCAGGTGCTCGGAGACGCCCGCATCATCGACGTCGACACGACCCAGCCGTTGCGGGGCAAGTCCCTGGAGCTACTGGTCTACCTCGCCGTCCGCGGCGGCACCGCCAGCCAGGAAGCGATCCTGGACGACCTTCTACCTGAGGCGACGACCAGCAAGGCACCGCACCGACTCCACACCTACGTCTACAACCTGCGCCGCGTCCTCAAGCACACCGGAGGCCCCGTCACCTACCTGTCCCACCCCGACCGGCGGTACATCCTGCACCGCGACACCGTCGAGGTGGACCTGTGGCGGATGAGCGACGCCCTCGACCAGGCCAACCGCGCCACCACCCCGGCCGAGCGTGTCACCGCGCTGCGGCGAGCCGTCGACGCCTACCAGGGCCCCCTCGCAGGCGGGAAGGGCTACGAGTGGATCGAACCGTACCGGGAGGCCGTGCAGCGCCAAGCCGTCGACGCCGCCCTCGCTCTGGCCGAGGCGCTCGACGACCAACCCGGCGAGGCGCTCGCCGTGCTCACCACGGCGATCAGCCACAACCCGTACGCCGAGCCGCTGTACCAAGCCGCGATGCGCGCCCACGCGGCGCTCGGCGACGCCACCGCGATCCGCGACCTGCAACGCCAGCTCGCCCGCACCCTCGACGAGATCGACACCGACGTCAGCGACGACACCACCGCCCTGGCACGTGCGCTGGTGAACCGGATGCGGCGCGGCCAGCGCGTCGGCGAGCAGGGTACGGCCCCCTCATGACCGAGACGTACGCGGACCTGAGCCCGGCCAATGCAGCCACCTGGCACCCGCCAACCTCGGCCAGAACAGAACCAGCCGGTGCCGCCCCCAGCCGAACCACACCACCCATCGAAGAGCAGAACGACACGCAACTGGAGCAGGCCGTCCGCCGCGCCGCGCAGATGCGGACGACCTTCTACGTCGTCGTGCTCCTCGTGGCACTCACCGGGCAAGTCACCGGCGCGACGCAGAAGCTCGACATCCCCCTGCTCATCGCGATCCCCGCAGTCGGCGCCCTCGAACTGGGCGGCGTCGTCGTCATGGCCAACGCGGACGTGCGGCGCCGACTGGGCGAGCGCGCGACCGCCTCCCGGATCCTGTCAGCCGCCATCGCGGCCGGCGCGGTCGCCTTCAACTGGCTAGCCCACGACAACCACCTGCTCGGCGGCTTCTACGCCGGCATGTCCTGCCTGGGATACCTCGTCTGGTTGATGCACGTCGAGAACGTGCGACGGGACCGGCTGCGGGCCATGGGGGCACTTGCGGCGGCCACGCCAGCGTACGAGGTGACCGGCCACTGGCTGCGCCATCCGCTGATCACCCGCCGTGCCCGCTCCATGGCCAAAGCCAACCCCGGGCTCGGCCTCTACGGGTCACTCGACGCGGCACGCGCGGCACTGCGCCGTGAACGGCGTGACGCCGCGATCGCGAAGGTCCTACGACGCAAGATCCAAGCAGCGGTCGATCCGACCACCGCCACGATCGCCGTTCACGTCTACGACCTCAACGAGATCGCCGCTCGCTTGGCCGCCACCGCCGACTACGACGGCCTCACCAACCTCATCGCCGGCGACCTCACCCCAGTCCGCATCGCAACCGGAGCTGACCGACGAAAGCAGCGACGCGTCGGCCGATGGCGTACGCTGGCTGGGCGGCCTGGTTCCGGGACCGAGCACCTCCCGCCCCACGACGACCCACCGTGTGGCACGCCCGCCGAGCCAGAGCGAAGCACGGCCGCCGAAAAACCCACCCCCGAGCCCCAGCGGAACCCTCAAGCCCCCGACCTCGATCAACCCACGCCGCCCGTCGAGCCGGCTGACGACCACGCCAGTGATGAACCAAGCCCAGATCAGCCACCTGGGTCCGACGAGGGGCCGGATGGGGCGGCACCAACCAATTCCGAGACGCCGGAAGCCCTCCCGCAGGGCAGCACGGACGGCGACGCCGACAAGGCACCAGCGCCAGGCGATCCCGACAAGGCGCCAGAGGTGCCGGGCGAGACAGCCGCTGCCGTCGCCTACTGGCTCGGTGTCGACCCGCACATGGGATACGGCGAGATCGCGAAGCGGATCGGCCGGACGGAGCGAACCGTGCGTCGCAACCTTCCACCTGGCTTCCGTCGGCCCTGCGTTCGCGGTCGGACTTAAGTAGCCGCAAACATGGCACGCCGTCCGTCTGGGCATCGTGACTGTCAGTGGACATCCATGGCGCCAGTCCACTCACCAACGGTCATCCCAGCCGCGAATGCGCGACGACCCCCGAGGCGCTCGCCGTTACTGACCGTCACTCCAGTGAGCCGAGAAACGCCGAATACACGACGGTTGGATTACACGACTCCGCCAGTCGGCGAGGCCTTGATCGTTTATCTGAAGTCAGCTCGTGCTGTCGGTGGGGGGTAGATCGTCCAGCCATCCACGGACCGCAGTCGCGCTGTCGGTGTCACCAGTGCTGGTGAACGCGTTCACCGCTCGCTGCCAACTGGCACGTGCCTCGTCGAACCGGTGCACCTCAGCCAGGGTGAGGCCGAGGTTGTTCCACGCCTGGCCTTCGCCGTGCAGGTTGCCGGTCTGTTGGAAGATGTCGCGGGCCTTGGTGTGGGCGGTGATGGCTTCGTCGAACCGGCGCATCTCGGCCAGGGCGAGGCCGAGTTTGTTCCACGCCGTGCCTTCGCCGTGCAGGTTGCCGGTCTGCTGGAAGATGTCGCGGGCCTTGGTGTGGGCGGTGATGGCCTCGTCGAACCGGCGCATCTCGGCCAGGGCGAGGCCGAGGTTGCTCCACGCCGCGCCTTCACCGTGCATGATTCCGGCAGCTTGAACGAGCACCACTCGGGCAGGTTCTTCCGGCACCAGTTCGGTCAAGGCCTGTGGTGATTGCAGGTCGTCGATGGACATGATCGGCATTTGGTTCCGGCGCCAGCTTCTACCTCTGCGCCAAGATCGGCAGGAGGTTTCGGCGCCAGCCTGCCGGGCCTTCGAGGCTGGCAAGCTGCTCAATCTACCAGTGCCGATTACTTGACGGGTCTGTTGCGCCACTCTTCGTCGGAAGGAAGTTTCACGATGAAGTCCGCCGCGATACGGGAGGTTCGATGGACATGCGAAGGAAGGCAGCAGCGGTGTTCGCCGGGGCCCTGCTTGTCTCGGCCATGGCCGTACCTGGTGTTGCCAACGCCGGGCCGTCCGGGGCCGGGAAGTCCGACGGGGGCGCCGCAGCGCTCGCGCCGCGCATCAAGCTGGCGGCGAAGCAGCAGGCGTCGCAGTGGGTGTGCACAGCGGAGGGGCTCACTGCGATCACTCGTTCGCCGGCGGGACAGGTGACTACGGTGTTCACGGCGGTCGCGCCAGCAGCGGGGAGGGCGGAGGACACGGGAACGTGTCAAGGGATTGAGGCCAGCGGGAGTTAAGCGGCCTGTCGTTCCGGTTCGGGTTTGTTGATCCAGACCTGGTTGGGCAGGTCGAGGATCTTGGGTAGTAGCCGGGTGGCGCCGAACCGTTCCGGGTGCGCCCTCCGGGCTGCGGCGAGGGTGTCCTCGCGGTTGGCGCGGACGGTGTGGTGACGGCCATGGTGGACGTCGGCGGGGGTGTGCATGCCGATCCCGGAGTGCCGGTGGGCGTGGTTGTACCAGGTCACGAAGTCGGTCATGAACGCCCGCGCCTGGGCGAGGGACGCGAACTGGTCCGGGAAGACCGGCGCGTACTTCAACGTCTTGAACCAGGCCTCGCTGTACGGGTTGTCGTTAGAGGTCTTCGGCCGGGAGTGCGAGCGGGTCACGTCGAGGTCTTCGAGCAGGTCAGCGACCGATTTCGAGGTCATCGAGGTGCCGCGGTCGGCATGCACGACGTGCGGGACGCCGTGGGCGCTGAACACCTCGCGCATCATCGACTCGGCGAGCGGACCGGACTCGCGGGCGTGCACGCGGACGCCGACGATATACCGGGAGTAGATGTCGATCATCACGTAGGCGTCGTAGTAGACGCCTTTCACCGGTCCGGCGAGTTTCGTGATGTCCCAGGTGTAGACCTGCCCCGGCCGGTCGGCGATCAGTTCGGGACGCTGCCTGGTGGGGTGCCGGGCCTGCCGGCGACGCTCGCGGACCTGCTTGTGTTCGCGCAGGAGCCGATACATGGTGGCGATCGAGCCCACGTAGACGCCCTGGTCCAGCAACGCCGCGTAGATCTGCGCCGGGGCGGCGTCGACGAACTCCGGGCTGTTCAACAGCCGCAGCACCTGCCCGCGTTCGCTCGGGGTGAGCGCGTTCGCCGGCGTCCGCCGGGCCGGCCGCGACGGTGTCAGCCGGCACCGGTCCCGGTCCGCGCTGGACCGAGCGATCCCGGTCATCGCCGCCGCCTGCCGGGTCGTGGTGCCGGTGCTGGTCAACTCCCGGTAGGCGGCCATCAGCGCTTGCCGAGCCCGAACACGTCCGGACCGTCCGGCTCGCTCCTGGAGATGTCCTCCAAGAGCTCTCGCGCTTTTCCCATGATCGTCAACGCCGTCTCGGTCCGCGCCAGCTTCGCCTGCGCCTGCGCCAGTTCCCGCCGCAACCGGGCGATCTCCGCCTGCTCCGCCGACGGCCGCCCGACCGTCTCACCAGCCGGTTTGCCCTGCAACAGGCCCGCGTCCCGGGCCCGGCGCCACTCCGACATCAACGACGAGTACAAACCCTCCCGCCGCAGAAACGCCCCGCCCTCACCAGCCGCGACGGCCTGCTCGTAGCCGGCCAGCAGCTCCAGCTTCTGCCCCGGGGTGAACGACCGGCGGGCACGCGGCCCGCCCGAACGCGGGCCCTTCTTACGACTCATGACCCCATCCTGAGCCACGATCATCTCAACAGTAGTAGTCAACGCTTCTCGATCCTAAACTCGCCCTGTCCGGCGGACTTGCTATGAACCGCTGGCCTCAACCCACCCTGACAGACAGGGCACGGGCGCTGGGGTTCTCGCCGATGACTACGACACGTGGTGCGAGACGGGGAGTATCTGCCGCCGGACCATCAACAGCTATGCGGCGGAGACGAAGGGCAATGCCGCCTACGGCAACACCAGTGGGGTGATCGGTTCCTACGACGTGGTGCTGCGGACCAATCTCAACGGTCGGCAGGCGCAGTGGAGGGTGACGCTGATCTGGGACAGCGGGCCCACGCTGGACTTCAATGACACCTACGTCAACTGCTACGAAGAGCGCAACAACCTGCCGGACGCCAACTGCGGTGACCACTACGTCGGCGGCCCGGTGATCGGCCCGTCCGGCTGGCGGTGGGACAGCGGCACCGTCTACGGCAACCGCCTGGTCAACTCCAACGAGTACTACACGGATGTCAACACGCTGTTCACCCCAAGCGGGTATCCCACCTACATCGCCGCACCGCTGCGGTCGCAGCAGTTCAACTGCTACGGGACCAGCAACTGCGTGTTCCCCTAGCAGCAGGCCCTCGCGTGGGGACAATGGGCTGGGGCCTACCGCGTCCGGCGGGCTCCAGCCCATCGCGGCGGGAGGCGACCATGAGTGGCTACGGGGAGACGAGCGCTGACGGCTGGGACGACGTCGAGCTGTCGCCGGAGGGGCCGATCGGGCCAGCGGGTGAGTATCTCGAACTGCCCGAGAGCGGCTGGTGCACTGGTCGGCTGGACCGCAGGGCTGGTCAGGCTCGTCCGCTGCCCCGACCCGCCTGACCGCCACGCGACCGTCGTGACGACGAGCGGGCCGGCCGGGGACGACCGCCATGCTCGACCGCGGACCGCGGCCGAGCAGACCGAGCTCGACGCCGACATCAACGCCTACCTGCGGGACGCCGGCATCCCGGCCCGCCCGTCCGGTTACCGCTGGTTTCTGCGCCTGCCGGCCACGGCGAGGACCGGTTCTGGAGCGACGTGCACGAATCACTCAACCGCGAGCACGCGGCCACCACGCATCCCGCCGACATCGCCCGCCAGGTCCGCAAGATCCTGCACGAGATCTACGGGGACACCGACCGCTAAGGCCGAGAACTGGGGCCAACCTCGGGTCCGACACGCGGGAGCGCCCGCTACGCCGGTCTTGCTCGACTTGTTGATATCGGCCGGTTTACGTTGATCCCGGTCATACCGGGAGGCCGGGTTGTTCACGCGTGTCGAGTTGTTTGAGCGTATTCGTGCTGATCGGCGGGTGGATCCGTCGGTGTCGCAGCGAGAGTTGGCGCGCCGTCACCACGTGTCGCGCCGCACCGTGCGAGCGGCGTTGTCCTCGGCGATGCCTCCACCGCGCAAACCTCCCGTCCGGGGTCGACCCCTCGCGCTGGCGCCGGTGATCACATTCAAGGGCTACCGCATCGAAACCGGTGCCGACTCCTACCGCCTGCAATCCACCCTCGAACGCAACCGCAGCTAACGCGACAACGCCCAAGCGAACGGCGGCGTCGGGACGAACCGTCCCGACGCCGCCGCCTGTAACTCACGGAGGCGGGCCCTCCAGACCCCGCATCGGGAGCAGCGCCTGAAAGAACCCGGTGTGCACTAATCCTAACCAACCCCGCGGCATCACCACCGAAACGACTCACGACCACCGGGCGCTCTGGTGCTCGCACCCGCACTGGTGGCCGGCCTCACCGCCACCCTCGTCCTAGCAGGAGTTGCCATCGCGGACCGCATCCGGGCCCGCGGCGCCCCACCCGAGCAACCAGCCCCCTCCATGTAGCTGTAGGCGCGAGACCACTCGAACAACTGGACTCATCAGGAGCCAGATCCTCCTGCTGATGGGCGCGATCGCCTGCGAGGCATTCGCGCTATAGCTGCTGCGGGAGAAAGCCTGCAGACGCCGGGTATGACGCACACCCCGACGTCTCGCGCCGGCCCCGCTTGTGATGTCTGATTGTTGTCATTGACAGCCGGTCATGCATTTCAGAAACTTTTTGCACGCTGCGGGCCGCCCATGGTTCCTCGTGCGTCGTGGCAGCTTTCGCATCCCTTGGGGAGGCTTCGGCCGAGCCTCGAACCAGTTCCGGCACGTTCGCGCCGAGAACGGCGTGGACCGATCGCTCGCAAGGCCCCCGCCTTGCTGGAGGAATGAATGGGCCTGTTCAACAGGAAAGAGAAGCAGAACCAGAAGATCCCGCCCCCGACGCCCCCGACGACGGGCCCGGATGATCTGGATGTCGCCCGCCGGGTGGTCCAGGGCTTTCTCGAGGTGGTCGGCAACGACGCGAGGATGCGCCACGCGGCACTGGCGGTCTCGCGCGCCGGCGGCGGTCCAGAGGATCTGGAGGCAGCGATGAGGAACAGCTACCAAACCGGCCAGACGGGCCTCGACCGCCCGTGGCACTGGCTCGGCGCCGTATGCCGAGAAGCACGAACAGCAGGAGACCCGGCCCTCATCGCCGCCGTAGCCCTCTTCGTCAATATCTGGGACACCCAACTACGCGACAAGATCGGCCTGGCCGACACGACCGACATGATGTTGGCGGCCCCGCCGACCGAAGTCACCAAGGAGGTCTACTCGATCGCGGTCCTGGCCCTGCCCGACCCCGTCGCGAACCAGCAGGTGGTCAGCAATGCCAGTGGCTCCGTGAGGATCGGCGATGTTCGGATGAAATGCGCAATCGATGTCCTGGGTGCCAGCTACGCGATCTCTCCGGAGGTGAGAGCAGGGGCACAACGGATTCTGGATCACTGACGACGCAACCGCCCCAGCACGATCGACGAAGGATCCTCGATGGAACACCTGCTGAATCTGGCACGTCAACAACTCGAGCAGGCGAAAAACGCCCTCACCAAGATCGGCTTGAAGTACGTCGAACTCGATCCATTCGTCATGGGGGTCGGCGTCGGAGTCCCCTTCGGGCCGGCAAACTACGTCGTCATCTCGGTTTCCGGCGGTGGTAACGAGTCCACGTTGAACGTGACCTCAGGGGTCCTCCAGGATCTTCCTCAAGACCCCCTCAAGATCCTAACCATCTGCAACGAACTCACTCGCGACAATCCCACTTTTCCGCACTTTCTCCATGACGCGCAGGCGGGCTGGGCCGTACTGGTGCAGCACCGTACGCTCGCCACAGTCCTGTACGACGTACCAGGAATGATGCAGGCGATCGTCGAGAACCTGCCCGTCATCGCCCGGGAGAGCCGCGAGAAACTGACCGTAGCCGGGGTGACGGGGCGCCCCTACGACTGGAACGCCACTGACGCGAATCACCTACTTGTCCGCTCCCTGATGTAGGCGACTCGGACTACGTAGGTGGCGACAAGAAGATCAGGGCAAGGAGCCGGTCTCGCAACCCTCGATCCGCTCGTGAGCGGCTCGTAAGGATCCATCTACGATAGGAATAGCTATGGGATGCGCATGTGTCAAGGCAGGCAGGCCGCAGTGTGCTTGGTGCAAGGAAGCAGAGAAAATGGGGAGGCCGAAGTCTCGTCACAACTGCCAGTGGGGCAACTGCTCCTGATCTCCGCGTCGGTCTGAGCGCCCGCCCTGGGTCAGTGAGCCGGGCAGCGCGGGCGAGATCCAGGCCAGCCGGCCGGCGGCGTCGGCGATGACTTGGGCGTTGACGCCGTGACAGCGGTGCTTGCCCGCGTAGTGGCATCGATCTTGCTCGCCGGAGAGCCGGTCGGTGCGGATCAGCGTGCCGTCGAGGATCGCGTACGCCAGGCGCCCTCCCAGTCGGTGGTTCCCAAACAAGATGCCGACCTTCACCCCCGGCCGCCTGGCACCCAAAGAAGCTATGGCATTCCCCTCGGCCGGGTCCTGGCCGGCGCGAACCGACACGACTCACCACTGCTGGCCCCCACCCTCGACCACCTCGACGACCTCGGTCCACTACCCGCGACCATCACGATCCACCTCGACGCCGGCTACGACTCCGCCACCACGCGGGTGCTGCTGGCCGAACGTGGCCTCATCGGCGAGATCGCCCACAAGGGCGACAAGGCACCCATCCAGGCGAGCCGCCGGTGGCACGTCGAGCGGACCAACAGCTGGCACAACGCGTTCAACCGGCTGCAACGCTGCTACGAACGAACCGAGAAGGTCATCGACGCGTACTTCGACCTCGCCGACGCCATCATCACCGTCCGCAGCCTCACCCGACGCGCCTGGACCCTCTACCGGTGGGACAGCCGCCCCACCCGCCGCCGCTGACCATCAACCATTCCGCGCGACCTCTAACGATCTCGTGCGCAATAGGACGGTTGGTGGTGTCCGTGCGGCGTAGGTGATGATCTCCGGGTGTCGATCCGGTGGGCGCGTCGCGTGTTCAGTCATCCCGCGTTCACCGGGATCTCCCGCCGTCATTTGCATCTGCTACGAACCGAGCTGCGTGTGGTGTGGCTGGCCGGGCGAGAGGGCAGGCTGTATGCCCGTCGGGGTGGCCACCGGCGGCGGGCGGCTGGAGCCGGGCGGCGTTTGACGCTGCGGTTCATTGATCGGCTTGTCGTTACCCTCGCTCATCTGCGTCTGGGGGTGCCGCACGAGGCCCTGGCGGTGGCGTTCGGGGTGGATCGGTCGACCGTGACTCGGGCGATCGGGCAGGTGCGGCCCTTGTTGGCCCGTCGCGGGTTCGCCCGCCCGAGTGGGATCCGGCTGCGCACCCTGGCGGATGTGTTCGCCTACGCCGCCGTGGAGGGTGTGACACTGCGGCTGGACGCCACTGAGATCCGGGTCCGCCGGCCACGCGTCGGCCGGCCTGGCCGTAAGGCGTTCGTGTCGGGCAAGGCGAAGCAGAACACGATCAAGGCCACCGTGGTGGCCGACGAGTACGGGGCGACCTTGTGGTGCGGTGGACACCGGCCAGGGCGGATGCACGACACCACCGCCGCCCGCGTCGAGGGCATCGACGCCCTGCTGAACGCCTACCCGCAGGTGACGGTGCTGGTCGACGCCGGCTATCAAGGTCTGGCCAAGGACCACCCCGAGCAGGTCACCGCTCCGCCGCTGAAACTACGCCCCGGCGCACCAACCGCACGTCAGCACGTGTGGGAAGCAGAGCGTAAACACCAGTCCTCACAACGCATCCCGGTCGAGCACGCCATCGCGGAGCTGAAGTGGTGGCGGCAGCTTCAACGCTTCACCGGCCGCCGTGAGCTGTTGCCCGAGACCATCGACGCGGTCGCCGGCCTGGTATCCGACCGCATGATCACCTGGTAACCGATCCACATCACAGCAGCCACGAACCCCTGGCAATTGCGCACAAGGTCGTAAGGCGTGTTTCACAAGTCGGTCAGAGCCACTCGGTGACGATGGTGATGTTCAGGACGGCTTGGAAGCGGACTGCCAGCTTGTCGTAGCGGGTGGCGACACCACGGTGGCGCTTGAGCCGGTTGATGCTGTTCTCGACGGCGTGGCGTAGCCGGTAGTGGTCCTTGTCGAAGGCGGGTGGGCGGCCGCCTTTGGAGCCTTTGGCCTTGCGACCGGCCGTCATCGAACTACGGCAGTTAATGACCGAAAAGATGCACGCCGGTGGTACTACGGGGTGCACCAGCGAGCGGCAACCAGGCGCAGCGCATCGCTGCCGCCGGCTGGCGCAGGTTGACGCCCCGCCGTGGAGATCGGCCTGCACCTCGACCGCCTTTGTGCTGCTCAGACACCGCAGATGTATGCGGTTGGGGGCGCGTCGGCCGCGCCGAGGCAGTGGACGTCGGGCACCAACCTGCTCCCCCACCCAGGACTCCCGGCCTCTGTGGGGCAACGGCCTCTGGTGTGGCACGGTCAACGGTGGA
Organism: Micromonospora sp. NPDC048040; assembly: GCF_055587185.1. Classification (NCBI taxonomy): domain Bacteria; kingdom Bacillati; phylum Actinomycetota; class Actinomycetes; order Micromonosporales; family Micromonosporaceae; genus Micromonospora; species Micromonospora sp. NPDC048040. Next base: position 17,603 of record NZ_JBVJGT010000081.1, read on the forward strand.
CCGTCGTTCCGCGGGCCTCCAAGCGGGTCAGGACATCGGGGTCGTCGAGGTGTGCCAGCGAGACGTCGAGGGTGTGTAGCGCAGGCAGCGACTCCAGCGCCGCCGCTCCCGTGCATTTCCCGGTCAGTACCAGTTCCGACAGGGCCGGGTGGCCGGTCAGCGGGGTCAGCTCCAACGGCCCTCGACGGTAGCCGTGGCCGTCCAGGTCCAGGGACCGCAGGCTGGACAGTGCGTGAATGCCCTCCAGCGACGTCACGTTGTAGTCGTCGGACTCGCCGCCGGTGTCGATGTCCAGGGTCTGCTCGATCAGCATGTAGATGTCGCTGCCGCCGTCGAACTGCAAGTGGGTGATCGCTGCAGCCTCGGCCGACGGCACCGCGACGGCATGTAACAGCTCTAGTGACGCCTCCAGGCGCGGGCCTGGACCTGGGTAGCCGTCCTCCGGGCCATCGGGGCCGGTCGACTCGATGAGCGCCTTGAGGTCGTCGGCAGCGATCGCGTCATCCAGCAGGGCGTCCAGGACGCCCAGGTGCAGGCCGAGGTCGGCGAAGATGAGGGTCATGATCCCGACCGTATCTTGTTACCGGCTTGGCTTAGGACGCGGAGCGGGTCGTCGTTCGAGTCAGGCGGGGCTGGTGACGGTTCGGAGCGGCCGGTGCGGTGGAAGCGGACCAGCCGTCGGGTCAGGACGACGTCCATGGCCCACTGCGCCATCGCGGCGGTGCACCCGATGACGTTGTCACCGTGGTGTCGCCACCCGCTACGACAAACTCGCCGTCCGCTTCCAAGCTATGAAACACGCCTTAGTGCTCATTGCCGTTAATTCGTCGGGGGTCACGCGGCGCTGGGTAGGGGCGTGTGGGTGGCGAGGCGTTTGAGGAGTGCGTCGAGATCTTTCTTGGTGTATCGCCAGTTGAACGGTCGTGCGCCGAGGTTGTAGTGGTCGTGGAACGCCTCGAGCCGGTTCTCGACGTCGGCCAGGTCGTAGAAGTCGTTGGGGGTGACGACCTTGCGCTGCACGATGGAGAAGTAGATCTCCACTTGGTTCAGCCAGCTGGCGTGCAGCGGGGTGTGCACCACGGTCGCGGTGGGCCACGTCGCGGTCATGCGGTCGATGGACGCCTGCCCGCGGTGGGAGGAGCCGTTGTCGACGATCCAGAACACCCGCCGTGCTGAGGCGTAGGGTTCGCGGGTCATGACCTGCTCGACCAGCCGCGCGAACGGGGCCAGGCCGGTGGTCGGCTCGCAGCGGCCGTAGACCTTGCCGTGGTGCACGTCGAGTGCGGCCAGGTAGGCCAGGGCTCCGCCACGGTCGTATTCGTGCTCCACCCGCATCAGCCTCGACCGCCCCGGGGGCAGGGTCGGGTGGCAGCGGCAGCGGGCCTGGATGGAGGTCTTCTCGTCCGCGCTGATCACGAACTCGTCGGCGCCGAGCGCCTGGCCCTGCCATGTCCGCGCGTAGAGGTCGAGCACCCGGTGGGCCTTGGCGGCGAAGTCAGGGTCCCGCGGGAAGATCCACGACCGGTGCTGCCAGGGCTTGATCACGTCAGCGGCCAGCCAACGTGCCACCGTGGAGCCGGAGATGTCGGCGGCGATCCCCGCGGTGACCGCCTCGCCGGCCAGCTCGGCCGCGCTCCAGCGTGACAGCGGCACCCCGTGGTCGGCCGGCAGTTCGCAGGCCAGGGCCTTGACCTGCGCCTGCTGCACCGGGGTGAACACCGGCGGGCGGCCGGGCCGGTCCGCGTCGGCCAGCCCTTCCAGCCGGCGTTGCCAGAACCGCCGCCGCCACTTGCGCACCGTGTCCACGTGCACGCCGTGGCGGGCGGCGATCGCCGTGTTCGTGGCGCCGTCCGCGGCGGCGAGCACGATCCGTGCCCGCAGCACCAGCCGATACGCGCTGGTAGACCGACGCGTCAACGCCTGCAGCGCGCCACGTTCATCAGCATCGAGGGCGATCACGTAGGGGCTTGTCGGGGGCATCGGCATGTTCTGCCACCCCACACGCCGCAGCGCCCGCACCGACACGCCGCCGGGTGCGGCACTATGGCAGTCGTGGCCAAGCCTCCGCCCGAGTCGACCAAGACCTCGCTACGCCAACGCCTGGGCGCTCACGCCCGCACCCACTGGCCTGCCCTGACCACGGTGTCGGTGCGCTACCGCGGCGTGTTCGCCTACGTCGACGGACGACTCGCCGACGGCACCACCCTGCCCCTGTTCCGGCTGCGCTACAGCGGCTACGCCAACCAGTGGGGCTTCGCGATCTACCTGGCCAGCAAGGACGGATACGAAGACTCGTTCCTGCCCAGCGGCCACACCGCCGGCACCGCAGAAGAAGCACTCGACTGCGCCTGCGGCCTCTACCTCAACGACCCCACCGCCTGGACCCAACCCCCGACGAATTAACGCCGAGCAGCACTTAGTCGACAATCCGCGCCACCTGACCGTCGCGCAGGCCCGGCTGCGGACGCTGGGCCGGGCGCTGTCGCGCAAGCAGGGTCCAGACCGGCGTATCGGACGACGGCCGTCGAAACGGTGGGAACGCACCGCTGCCCGGCTCGGCCGCGCCCACGCCCGCGTCGCGAATCTGCGCCGAGACGGCATCCACAAGCTCACCACCCGACTCGCCCGCGAGCACGGCACAATCGTGGTCGAAGACCTCAACGTGGCCGGCATGCTCGCCAACCGCAGGCTGGCCCGGCACATCACCGACGTCGGATTCGCCGAGATCCGCCGGCAGTTCACCTACAAGACCCAGTGGAACGGCGAACGACTGATCATCGCCGACCGTTGGTACCCATCCAGCAAGACATGCTCGGGTTGCGGCGCGGCGAAAGCCAAGCTCGCCCTGTCCGAGCGCGAGTACCACTGCGAGGCGTGTGGCCTGGTCATGAACCGCGACCGCAACGCCTCGCTGAACCTGGCCGCCCTCGCGGCCGAGTTCGACCCCGCCGGGAGTGGCCCGGTGGCAGCACGTGGAGCCGACCGTAAGACCCGCGTACGCGGGCAGGTGGCCGTGAAGCGTGAACCCGGCACGGCATCCGCCGGTCAGACCGGGACCGTCCCACCGCAAGGCAGGACTGCTGATCGCGTGCTCACTAGAGCGCACTGAAAGGTAACGGTATAGGTGATGTCGGTGCGCTCGGATGCGACGTCTACCACCTTGCGCTGCACCGTTCCGCTCGGCAGCCCGATGGTCAGGTGCTGCAGGCAGTCGTCGAGAGGGTCGACCCAGCCGGTGATCCACCAGCCGGTGCGCCCGTTGCTGGTGCTGGTCGGCGAAGCCGCAGCAGATCGCCGCAGGATTGCGGCGCTGGTGTGCGTGCACGTGGGAGCGGCTGTGCGCGCGGTCGGGCGCCGGCTGCTGCGCCGCGGCAGGGTTCCGTCGTTCCTCGGCGCGGCTTGCCGTTGCCGCTGCCAAGTGCGGCCGTCGGCTGACAGCGACGAGGGCTTAGGGCGGGGCTGCGGTGGTGGAGTCATGGTCCGCCCGCCAGCATTTCCGATCGGCATGGTCCGCAGTTGCCGGCGGGGGAGCCCCGGTGCCGAGGGCAGTGCGCGGCGGTGGGGTTGGTGGGTGGCGTGGCGCCGGGCTGCGCGCGCGGGCGCGTTTGGTTATGGACGGTTAAGGACGGTTTATGCGACGTGTACGTCGCCCCGTCCGGTCGTGTACGTCGCCTCGTTCGGACGTGTGCGTCACCCCGGTCCGGCACCGGGGCGTCGTGTGCGTCGCCCCGGTTATCCACAGGTTCGGGTGCCTCGGTAGGGCGCCCGGACTGAGGCTCGGCGAGCGGGTCGACGGCGTCGGGTAGCGGCCTTCGACGTTCCATGGCGAGGTTCCACACGATCGGTCGGCGGTCGGCGGGAAGAAACGCGGTGTGGCGCTGGTCGCCTCGCCGGATCAGGCCGCGCCGCGCCAACTCGTCAAGGTCGCGTTGTACCGAGCGGACGGACTTGCGGGCGTAGTGGGCGAGACGGTCTTGCGTGGGGTACGCGGCGCGGCCGTTGGCGTGTGCGTGATTGGCGAGGCCGATCAGCACGGCGAGGCACTGCGGCGGGACGTCGGGGGCATGGTTCAGCGCCCAGGTGACCGCTTCGATGCTCATTCCGGCACCCGCGCCTGCGCATCGCACATGACCGGACGGCCGTGCCCGCGATCGGCAGCATCTGAGCCGCCGCGGACGGTCGGGAACACCTTGACGTCGGCGGACTCGGCGACGCCAACGACAAGTCCGACGCTGTCGAGTCGGAGGGTGATGTCAGGGGCGATCACGGCGTAGCCGCGGACAGCCCGGGTGTCGGTGTGAGGGGATTGTGGGTGGGTTAGCTGTCGTAGGGCACGGGGCCGATGAGGCACAGGTTCTCCATGAAGTGGGGTGGGGCGGTCGTGACGCTGGGTTGGCCTGCCGACGAACAGGCGGGGGAGCCCATGCCGCGATGCCTGGTCGATGCGTCGATCGGGCATGCGATGTGAGGGCGTGCACAGGTGCTCTGCGGCCTGGCTCGCAAGGAGGGCTGATCAGGGAAAGCGCGAGCGGGTAACAACGGTTTCCGCTCCCTGCGGGCAGGGGCAGCGTGCGAAACGACGACGTTTCGCCGAGCAGCAGGGCAGCCGTGTCAGAGGCATAACCGGCGAGTGCCGGCCTGGTGCGGGAACGTGGTTCCTCCTTGGGAGGATTGCAGTCGGGTCCCGCCGCGGTGCGGACAAGAGCGGTGGCAGGCATCCCCGAATGGGACCTGGCCTGTCACGCGGCGCGCGGCGCTGTCATGAACCGCTGCAATGGGGCCACCGGCCGCGCGGGCCGGAACCAGCCGGCAAAGCCCGTGGCCGGGCCGCCAGATGCGACGGTGACCTGCGCGCGATCTCGGGCGCAGACACCGGGCCGGGTCGCGGCACGATAGGCACGCTGGGCATCACGCGCCGGTGCACACGGGTACGCCTCGCCGGTGCACCGCAGGTTGGCGCAGCGGCTCGGCTGGCCGGGGTGACGAAGGTGGGCGGCGGCGACATCGGCGGCGAGCAGCCACAACGGGACGTCGATAACGGTGTGGGGCACAGCGCGGCGGTGCGGCGATGTCATCAGCATTGCCCTTTCGACGGTGGTGTCTGACGCCGGTGGCCACCACCCCGGCCAACGGTGTGGGGATGCCGCTGCCGGGTCCGCCGGGACGGTGACCGGATGCAGTGACGCTCGACTTTTCACAAAGATCAAGTCGTCGCCCGATAGCAGCCGAGGTGTCAGCCGTTCCTGGCCTCGCTTCGGGCCCCGATCGTCCCGCCGAATAGGGAGCGATCCAGGCACCGAGCGGCCGCCCTGGCGATAGCCTGCCTGGGTCATGGGCGGGCAGCCCCCAGCGCGGCAGTGCAGGCAGGGGCCGCAGGCGTCATCGCCGGCCTGGTCGCCGGACTGCTCGGCGGCCTCATCCCGGCCATCCGCGCCGCCCGCATTCCGATCGCCAGCTACCGCCCCGGGCCTACCGCCCCGGGCCTACCGCCCCGGGCCTACCGCCCCGGGCCTACCGCCCCGGGGCGGAAAGTCAGCCGGCCCGAACCCCACGCCCCGCCCCGCGCGTCCAGCCGCTTTCCATTGCGTGGCCACCGCGTGCCGAAGCAGCCCGGCGAATATGGTGCACATCGGCGACGACTGGGATTGCGACGTCATCGGTGCCCGAACTGCCGGGGTGGTCCCCAGTCTTCGGCGTGGGTGAGGCCGAGGGCTGACAGCGCGTCGGCCACCGCCGTCCGGTGTTCGGCCTCTACGTCGGCGGCCAGCGTCGGCGCACTGTCGGTGATGGTGACTGGGTATGCCGTGAGTGGGGCGGTGCCGGAGTGGGCGACGGTCAGCTCACCTTCGCCTCGCCCCGTGGTGAGGTCGAGGTGGGTCAGGTGCAGGGCGTAGGACCTGACCGGTGGCGTAGCCGTCGAACGGCGAGCGGACGGCGATCGTGTTGTCGAGGCACCACCATGGTGCCGGCGGTCGCCCCTGCCAGTGGTGGTCGGCGAACAGTTCGTGCCGCACCGACCGGTACTGCCAGGTCAGCACGACCGCGCGCCGCACGCGGGCGTCCATACAATTCCGCTCTATCAGATCAAGGCGGCCCGCAAAGCGGGCCGCGGCGGGCCGGCCCCCGCCCCCCCCCTAGCTCCCGCCGGCGTCGGGCGGATCTCGCCGGCACCTCCGCCGCCAACCAAAAACCTCAAAA
>NZ_JBVJGT010000082.1:0-22845 GCF_055587185.1 Micromonospora sp. NPDC048040
CCAAGCACTGGAACAACTGACACCAGAGACAGACTTTCCACCACAAGGGGGAACGCTGGCCGGCACCCGACACGGGCGCCGGCCAGCGGCACATCCACCCGACATCGCGCCGCCCCCGAGCCCGATCCGGCTCGGGGGTGGCGCTGTCTCTGCGTACGCCAATGGCGACGTCGCGGGCGCGGACGGTGACCGTCGGGTGGTGATCGGGGTCTCGGGTCGCGGCCGGGGTGCGGGCTGCCCTAGTGTGCGAGGGGTCGACGGTGTTCGGGCCGGGGGAGGGGGTGTCGCGGGATGGGTCTGCGGACCTTCATCGAGGGCTGGCCGGTCTACCGGCAGCTCACCGGCACCGATCCGCTGGGCCGGGGCGCCGCCGCGCAGTCGGCGCGCTCGGCCGGGCTGACCGCGCGCACCGAGACCGCCGACCGGACGGCCCGCTCGGTCTGCCCCTACTGTGCGGTCGGCTGCGGCCAACGTGTCTACGTCTCGGACGGCCGGGTCACCCAGATCGAGGGGGATCCGGACAGCCCGATCTCCCGGGGCCGCCTCTGCCCGAAGGGCTCGGCCAGCAGGAGCCTCGTCACCAGCCCGCTGCGGCAGACGAAGGTCCGCTACCGGCGCCCCTACGGCACGGAGTGGGAGGACCTGGATCTCGACGTCGCGGTCGACATGATCGCCGACCGGATCCTCGCGGCCCGCGCCGAGACGTGGGAGGACGTCGACGCCAAGGGCCGGCCGCTCAACCGCACGCTGGGGATCTCCAGCCTGGGCGGGGCGACGCTGGACAACGAGGAGAACTACCTCATCAAGAAGCTGTTCACGGCGATGGGGGCGCTCCAGATCGAGAACCAGGCGCGCATTTGACACTCCGCCACCGTCCCCGGTCTGGGGGCCAGCTTCGGTCGCGGTGGCGCGACGGACTTCCAGCAGGACGTCGCCAACGCTGACGTCATCGTCATCCAGGGCTCGAACATGGCCGAGGCCCACCCGGTGGGCTTCCAGTGGGTGATGGAGGCCAAGCGGCGCGGTGCCAGGGTTTTCCACGTCGACCCGCGGTTCACCCGCACCAGCGCGCTGGCCGACACCTACCTGCCGATCCGCGCGGGCTCCGACATCGCGCTGCTCGGCGGGGTGGTGCGGTACATCCTGGAGAACGAGCTGGACTTCCGGGAGTACGTGCTGGCCTACACCAACGCCGCGACGATCGTCAGCGACCAGTTCGTCGACGCCGAGGACGGCGACGGTTTCTTCTCCGGCTTCGACCCGGAGACCGGCAGCTACGTGCAGGACTCCTGGCAGTACGCGGGCCATGAGACCGACTCCGGCAGCGGGCACACCGCGAAGGAGCGGGACGCCGCGGCCGGGCTGCTCCACGAGTCGCACGGCGCGCAGGTGAGCGGCTGGGTGGAGCGGGACGAGACGTTGCAGCATCCGCGCTGCGTCTACCAGATCCTCAGGCGACACTTCGCCCGCTACACGCCGGAGATGGTGGAGCGGGTATGCGGCATCCCGCAGGAGAGGTTCCTGGAGCTGGCCCGGGCGTGGGCGGAGAACTCCGGCCGCGAGCGCACCGGCGTGCTGATCTACTCGGTCGGGTGGACGCAGCACAGCGTCGGCGTGCAGTACATCCGCACCGGCGCGATCATCCAGCTGCTGCTGGGCAACATGGGCCGCCCCGGCGGGGGGATCCTCGCCCTGCGCGGGCACGCCAGCATCCAGGGCTCCACCGACATCCCGACGCTGTACAACCTGCTCCCCGGCTACCTGCCGATGCCGCGCGCCGATCACGTCACCTTCCAGCTGTGGGTGGACAGCTTCCGCCGCCCCGGCCAGAAGGGCTCCTGGGGCGACGCCGGCGCGTACGCGGCCAGCCTGCTCAAGGCGTACTGGGGGGACGCGGCGACGCCGGAGAACGACTTCTGTTACGGGTACCTGCCCCGGATGACGGGCGATCACGGGACGTACCAGCAGGTGCTGAACATGATCGACGGGAAGGTGAAGGGCTACTTCCTGCTCGGGCAGAACCCGGCGGTGGGCTCGGCGCACGGCCGCGCCCAGCGGCTGGGCATGGCGAACCTGGACTGGCTGGTGGTCCGCGACCTGTTCATGATCGAGAGCGCCACGTTCTGGCGCAACGGCCCGGAGGTGGCCGCGGGCGAGATCGTGCCGACCGAGTGCAGGACGGAGGTGTTCTTCCTGCCGGCCGCGTCGCACGTGGAGAAGGAGGGCACCTTCACCCAGACCCAGCGGCTGCTGCAGTGGCGGGAGAAGGCCGTCGACCCGCCGGGCGACGCCCGCTCCGAGCTGTGGTTCTTCTACCACCTGGGGCGCCGGCTGCGGGAGAAGCTGGCCGGCTCCGACCTGCCGCGCGACCGGGCGCTGCTCGACCTGGCCTGGGACTATCCCACGCACGGTCCGCACGCCGAGCCGAGCGCCGAGGCGGTGCTGCGCGAGATCAACGGGTACGACGTGGCGACGGGCCGTCCGCTGTCCACGTTCACCGAGGCCCGCGCCGACGGCTCGACCGCCGTCGGCTGCTGGATCTACTCCGGCGTGTACGCCGACGGCGTCAACCAGGCGGCCCGGCGCAAACCCCGGCACGAGCAGGACTGGGTGGCCGCCGAGTGGGGCTGGGCGTGGCCGGCCAACCGGCGCACCCTCTACAACCGCGCCTCCGCCGACCCGCAGGGCCGGCCGTGGAGCGAGCGCAAGCGCTACGTCTGGTGGGACCCCGATGCCGGGGAGTGGACCGGCTACGACGTGCCGGACTTCGAGAAGGCGAAGCCGCCGACGTACCGGCCGCCGGAGGGCGCGACCGGCTCGGAGGGGATCGCGGGCGACGACCCGTTCGTCATGCAGGGCGACGGGAAGGGCTGGCTGTACGCGCCCAGCGGGGTGCTCGACGGGCCGCTGCCGACACACTACGAGCCGGCCGAGTCGCCGGTGCGCAACCCGCTCTACCGGCAGCAGGCCAACCCCACCCGCAAGGTGTACGCGCACCCCGTGAACTCGGTGAACCCGAGCCCGCCGCAGGAGCACAGCGCGGTCTTCCCGTACGTGTTCACGGTCAGCCGGCTCACCGAGCACCACACGGCGGGCGGGATGAGCCGCACGGTGCGGACCCTGGCGGAGCTGCAACCGGAGATGTTCGTGGAGGTGTCGCCGGAGGTGGCGGCCGAGCGGGGCCTGGCGCACCTGGGTTGGGCGCACCTGGTCAGCGGGCGGGCGGTGATCGAGGCGAAGGTGCTGGTCACCGACCGGCTGGCCCCGCTGCGGGTGGACGGCCGGGTGATCCACCAGGTGTGGCTGCCGTACCACTTCGGGTTCGAGGGCCTGGTGACGGGCGACTCGGCCAACGACCTGTTCGGGATCACCCTGGACCCGAACGTGCTCATCCAGGAGAGCAAGGTCGGCACCTGCGACGTGCGCCCGGGGCGGCGGCCCACCGGGGCGGCCCTGCGGGACCTGGTGGCGGACTACCGGCGGCGGGCGGGTATCGTCCCCGGCCATCCACCCTCGACCCTCACGCCGGGGGCGTTTCCGGCGCCGGCTCCCACCGACGGCGCCGGGGAGGACCGTGATGCTTCCTGACCCGAACAGCCTGTCCGGGCCGCTCGATCCCGCCCCGGACGCGGGCTGGGTCGACGCCCCGCCCCGGATGGGCTTCTTCACCGACACCAGCGTCTGCATCGGCTGCAAGGCGTGCGAGGTGGCCTGCAAGGAGTGGAACGACGTCCCCGGTTCGGGGCTGGACCTGCTCGGCATGTCGTACGACAACACCGGCGCGCTGACCGCGAACTCGTGGCGGCACGTGGCGTTCGTCGAGCAGCCCCGCCCGGCCGGGCACCGCGGGCCGCCGCTCGCCGGTGCCGCGACGGCCGGTCGGAGCGCCGGGCCGGAGTTTCTGGGCATGCCCGGGGCGCAGCCGCCGGGGCGGGCCGGTGGCGCGGAGGGGCGCAGCGACTTCCGCTGGCTGATGATGTCCGACGTCTGCAAGCACTGCACCCACGCGGCCTGCCTGGATGTCTGCCCCACCGGGGCGCTGTTCCGCACCGAGTTCGGCACGGTGGTGGTGCAGGAGGACATCTGCAACGGCTGCGGCTACTGCATCTCCGCCTGCCCGTACGGCGTCATCGACCAGCGCAAGGGCGACGGCCGGGCGTGGAAGTGCACGCTGTGCTACGACCGGATCGGCGCCGGGAAGATTCCCGCCTGCGCCCAGGCGTGCCCGACGGAGTCCATCCAGTACGGCCCCCTCGACGAGCTGCGGGAGCGGGCCGCCGCCCGGGTGGCGACCCTGCACGAGCGCGGCGTCACCGAGGCGCGGCTCTACGGGCACGACCCCGACGACGGGGTCGGCGGCGACGGCGCGTTCTTCCTGCTGCTCGACGAGCCCGAGGTGTACGGCCTGCCCCCGGACCCGGTGGTCACCACCCGGGACCTGCCGAGGATGTGGAAGCGGGCCGGCCTGGCGGCCCTGGCCATGGCGGCGGCGGCCGTCGCCGCGTTCGTCGGAGGTTCCTCGTGAGTCCGGACCGCCCGGTGGGCGACCTGTTCCGCCGCTTCCGCGATCGCCTCGACGCCGGCGTCCCCGGCGGGCCGGCCGGCCGCGGCGAGGTCGCCGCCGGCTCGCCAGGGGCGCCACCCGGCGGGTCCGGCGCGGCGGCGTCGACCCGTGCGCCCGGACGGACCCGGCGGCGGGGCGGCGGCGAGGAGCTGACCGTCCCGGAGGCCGAGTTCACCTCCTACTACGGCCGGCCGATCCTCAAGGCGCCCGTCTGGAAGTGGGACATCGCGGCGTACCTGTTCACCGGCGGGCTGGCGGCCGGCTCGTCGCTGCTGGCGGCGGGCGGGCAGGTCACCGGGCGGCCCGCGCTGCGCCGCGCCGGCCGGGTCACCTCGCTGGTGGCGGTCACCGCCAGCGCCGTCTTCCTGGTCAAGGACCTGGGACGGCCGGCCCGGTTCCACCACATGCTGCGGGTGGCCAAGCCGACCTCGCCGATGTCCGTGGGCACCTGGATCCTCAGCGCCTTCGGCCCGGCCGCCGGGATCGCGGCGGTCGCCGAGGGCGCGGCGTGGCTGCCCGAGCGGGGGCCCCTCGGACTCGCACGTCGGCTGCTGCCGCCGGTGGGGCACGCCGCCGGGCTGGCCGCCGCGGCGACCGCGCCGGCGTTGGCCACGTACACCGGCGTGCTGCTGGCCGACACGGCCGTGCCGTCCTGGCACGAGGCGTATCCGGAGCTGCCGACGGTCTTCGCGGGCAGCGCGCTGGCCAGCGGCGCCGGCGTGGGGCTGATCGCCGCGCCGACCGCGCAGGCCGGCCCCGCCCGCCGGATGGCGGTGGCGGGCGCCGCCCTGGAACTGTTCGGCTCGCACCGGGTGGAGACCCGCCTCGGGTTGCTCAGCGAGCCCTACCGCACCGGGCGGCCCGGCCGGCTGCTGCGCGCCGGGCGGGCCCTGACCGCGGCCGGGGTGGCCGGCGCGCTGCTCGGCCGGCGCAGCCGGGCGGTCTCCGCCCTGTCCGGGACGGCCCTGCTGGCCGCGTCGGTGGCCACCCGGTTCGGCATCTTCTACGGCGGCGTCGCCTCCGCGAAGGATCCGAGGTACACGGTGGTGCCGCAGCGGGAACGCCTCGACCGGCGGCGCGCCGCCGAGGGCTGACGCCCCACCGCGCACGCCCACCCGGCCTGTGGTTCACTGCTGCCTGGAGGCGTTCAGGCGGCTGGTGCCCCTCCCGGTCTTCAAAACCGGTGTGGCCCGGGACCCGGGTCAGGCGGGTTCGATTCCCGTCCGTCTCCGCCAAACTGCCGGAAGAGGGGGCATGGGGGACGTCGCAGCCGATCCGCGCCGGCGGGTGCCGCGCACCGACGCGCTGCTCGCCGACCCCCGGCTGGCCGCCGCGGCGCAGACCCTCGGGCGGGACCGCGTCAAGGCCGCCGTCCGGCGGGCGCAGGATCGGGCCCGCCGCGGCGAGATCACCCCCGAGGCCGTACGCGACGCCGCGCTGGCCGCCCTGCCGGCGCCCGCGCCCCGGGCCGTGCTCAACGCCACCGGGGTGGTGCTGCACACCAACCTGGGCCGGGCCGCGCTGTCGCCCGCCGCCGTCGCGGCGGTCACCGCCGCCGCCGGACACACCGACGTCGAACTGGACCTGCGCACCGGCCGGCGGGCCCGGCGCGGCCGCGACGCCCTCGACGCCCTCGCCGCTGCGGTGCCCGCCGCCGGCGCGGTGCACGTGGTCAACAACGGCGCCGCCGCGCTGGTGCTCGCCGCCACCGCGCTCGCCGCCGACGCCGAGATCGTGGTCAGCCGGGGCGAGCTGGTGGAGATCGGCGACGGGTTCCGCCTGCCCGAGCTGCTGGAGAGCACCGGTGCGCGGCTGCGCGAGGTGGGCACCACGAACCGCACCACGCTCGACGACTACGCCGCCGCGGTCGGCCCGCGTACCGGCTTCGTGCTGAAGGTGCACCCGTCGAACTTCCAGGTCACCGGCTTCACCTCGGCGGTGCCGGTGCGGCGGCTGGCCTCCCTCGGCGTGCCGGTGGTCGCCGACATCGGCTCGGGGCTGCTCGCCCCCGATCCGCTGCTGCCCGACGAGCCCGACGCCGCCGGCACCCTGCGGGCCGGGGCGGCCCTGGTCACCGCCAGCGGCGACAAGCTGCTCGGCGGGCCGCAGGCGGGGCTGCTGCTCGGCGCCGCCGACCTGGTCGAACGGCTGCGCCGGCACCCCCTGGCCCGGGCGCTGCGGGTGGACAAGCTGACCCTGGCCGCGCTCGCGGCCACCCTCGCCGACCCGGTCACGCCGACGCGGGCCGCGTTGCACGCCGACCCCGGCGCGCTGCGGGAGCGTACCGAGCGGCTGCGTGACGCCCTCGCGGCCGACGGGTGTAAGGCGGAGGTGGTGCCGGCCGGCGCGGTCGTCGGCGGCGGCGGCGGTCCGGGTGTGGAGCTGGACTCGTGGGCGCTGAGCCTGCCCGAGCGGTACGCGGAGCCGCTGCGCGTGGGCGACCCGCCCGTGCTCGGCCGGGTCGTCCGCGGGCGGCTGCTGCTGGACCTGCGCTGCGTGCCCGCCGACGCCGACGCCGCCGTCCGCGCCGCCGTGCTGCGGATGTCGGGGGACGGCTGAACGTGTTCGTGGTGGCCACCGCCGGGCACGTCGACCACGGCAAGTCGACCCTGGTCCGGGCGCTGACGGGGATGGAACCCGACCGGTGGGCGGAGGAGCGCCGCCGGGGCATGACCATCGACCTCGGCTTCGCCTGGAGCACGCTGCCGTCCGGTGGGACGGTCGCGTTCGTCGACGTGCCGGGGCACGAGCGTTTCGTGCCGAACATGCTCGCCGGCGTCGGCCCGGTGCCCGCCGCGCTGGTCGTGGTCGCCGCCGACGAGGGCTGGATGCCGCAGTCGGCCGAGCACCTGGCCGCGCTGCACGCGCTCGGGGTGTCGTACGGCCTGCTGGTGGTGACCCGCGCGGACCTGGCGGACCCGGGGCCGGCGGCGGCCCGGGCCCGGGCCGAGCTGGCGGCCACCTCCCTCGGCGCGGTCGACACGGTGGCGGTCAGCGCGATGACCGGCGCCGGCCTGCCGGAGCTGCGCGCGGCCCTGGACCGGCTCGCGGCCCGGCTGCCCGCCCCGGCGGCGGACGCCCCGGTGCGGTTGTGGGTGGACCGCGCGTTCACCGTGCGCGGCGCCGGCACGGTGGTCACCGGCACCCTCGGCGCCGGCCGGCTACGGGTGGGCGACGAGCTGGAACTCGCCGCCACCGGCGAGCCGGTGCGGGTGCGTGGCCTGCACCGGCTCGGCGAGGCCCGGTCGGAGGTCACCGCGGTCGCCCGGGTGGCGGTCAACCTGCGCGGCACGCCCCGGGGCCGGGTCGGCCGCGGCGACGCCCTGCTCACCCCGGGCCGGTTCCACCGCACCGACCTGCTGGACGTCCGGCTGGCCGGTGATCCCGCGGCGGAGCTGCCCGCCACCCTGACCCTGCACGTCGGCGCGGCGGCGGTGCCCGCCCGGGTGCGACCGCTGGGCGCGGACACCGTCCGGCTGCGGTTGGCCCGGCCGTTGCCGCTGCTGGTCGGCGACCGGGCGCTGCTGCGCGACCCGGGCCGGCACCACGTGGCCGGTGGCGTGACGGTGCTGGACGTCGCGCCGCCGCCGCTGACCCGCCGGGGCGCGGCGGCTGCCCGCGCGGCCGTGCTGGCGACCGTGGACGGCCGGCCCGACCTGGCCGGCGAGCTGCGCCGTCGGGGCCTGGCCCGTGCCGCCGACCTGGTCCGCACCGGCGTCGAGGTGACCGGGCGGCCCGTCGTCGGGGACTGGCTGGCCGACCCGGAGCACTGGCGGCGGCTCGGCACCCGGCTGGGCGGGGAGGTGGCCCGGCACGCCCGGGAGCATCCGCTGGAGCCGGGCGCGCCGGTGGAGCTGCTGCGGCAGCGCCTCGGCCTGCCCGACCGGGCGCTGGTCGAGGCGCTGGTCCGGCCGCCGCTGCGGCTGCACGCCGGCCGGGTCACCGCGGCCGCCGTCGACGCCCTGCCGGAGCCGGTGGCCCGCGCCGTCGCCCGGGTCCGCGCCGAGTACGCCGACCGTCCGTTCCGGGCCCCGGAGGCCGAACGCCTGGCGGAGCTGGGGCTGGGGCCCCGGGAGATCGGCGCGGCGGTGCGGGCCGGTGCGCTGCTGCGGGTCGCCGAGAACGTGGTGCTGCTGCCCGGCGCGGTCGACGAGGCCGTGCGGGTGCTGGCCGGGCTGCCGCAGCCGTTCACGCTCAGCGCCGCCCGGCAGGCGTTGGACACCACCCGCCGCGTCGCCGTGCCGCTGCTGGAGCTGCTGGACCGCCGGGGCGCCACCCGGCGGCTGCCCGACGATGCCCGGGTCGTGGTCGCGGCCCCGGCCTGAAGCCGCCCCGGCGGGGCGGGCGGTCGCCTAGCGTGGCGCCATGGACCCTTCCGCGGTCTGGCGGGACAAGCAGCACAAATGGCGGATCGAGGCGTACCGGGCTCCGGACCTGCGCTTCGCGATCTTCGCGACGAACGGCACCACCGAGTCGGCGCCGCTGTGGCTGTTCGGGATGTCGGCGCTGGCGCGGTGGCTGATGACGCACAAGATCTCCCTCGACGACCTGGAGGTCGACTGACATGGGGGCACCGCTCGGGCAGCTCGCGCTGGTGGCCGTGCTGGTGCTCGTCAACGCGGCCCTGTCGGGCAGCGAGATGGCGCTCGTGACGCTGCGCGAGGGGCAGGTGCGGCAGCTGGGTCGGCGGAGCCGTTCGGGGGAGCGGCTGGCACGGCTGGTCCGCGACCCCAACCGCTACCTGGCCACCATCCAGCTCGGCATCACCCTCGCCGGGTTCCTCGCCTCTGCCGCCGCCGCGGTCTCGCTGGCCGAGCCGCTGGTCGGGCCGCTGGGCTTCCTCGGCGAGGCCGCGCGGGGGGCCGCGGTCGTCCTGGTCACCGTGCTGCTCACCTTCGTCACCCTGGTCGTCGGGGAGCTGGCCCCGAAGCGGCTGGCGATGCAGCGCGCGGAGCGGTGGGGGCTGCTCAGCGCCGGCCCGCTGGACCTGCTGGCCCGGGTGTCCCGACCGGCGGTCTGGTTGCTGAGCAGGGCCACCGACGTGGTGGTGCGGCTCGCCGGCGGGGACCCGCGGGCCAGTCGTACGGAGATGACCGAGGAGGAGTTGCGGGAGATCGTGGTCAGCCAGCGGGGCCTGTCCGCGCAGCAGCGGGAGATCCTCACCGGAGCGTTCGACATCGCCGGCCGGACGCTGCGGGAGATCCTCGTCCCCCGGCTGGACGTGACCGTGCTCCCCGCGACGCTGCCCGCCGACGAGGGGCTGCGCCGGCTCGCCGCCGCCGGCCGGTCCCGTGCCCCCGTCGTCGGCCCCGGGGGGCTGGACGACGTGCGCGGCGTGGTGCACATCCGGGACCTCGTCGCGGCGGGCGCGGCGGCGGTCGGCGACCGGGCGCGCCCGCCGCTGCTGCTGCCCGGCACCCTGCCGGTGTCCGACGCGCTGCGCCGGCTGCGGCTGTGCCACCAGCAGCTCGCCCTGGTCGTCGACGAGCACGGCGGGGTCGACGGCCTGGTGACCCTGGAGGACCTGCTGGCGGAGGTGGTGGGGGAGCTGTACGACGAGACCGACCGGGACGTGACGGGGGTGGCCCGGGAACCGGATGGCTCGCTGCTGCTGCCCGGCGACTTCCCGTTGCACGACCTGGCCGATGTCGGGGTGCGGCTGCACTTCCGGCCGTCGCGGGAGTACACGACGGTGGCCGGGCTGGTGCTGGCCGGGCTGGGGCACCTGCCGACGGGGCCCGGGGAGACGGTGCATCTGCCGGGGCTGACCGTCGAGGTGGTGGAGGTGTCCGGTCGGACGATCCGGCGGGTCCGGCTGCGGGGCTTCGCCACCGGGGCCTGACCCGGGGCTGCCACGGTCGGGTGAATCCGGACGAACCGGCCATGCCGGGACTGGGGTGGGCGTACCGTCCGGTACGTGAAGGACCGAGGGATGCGGACGTTCGTCACCGTGCTGGCCGGGCTCGCGGTGATCTACTTCGGCACCACCGGCCGCAGCGAGGAGGACGGTCGCGGCCTGTCGGGCGGGCTCGTGGTGCTCGCGCTGCTGGCGGCGCTGCTGGTGTGGAACCTGACGAAGCCGGGCGACAAGCCGGTCAAGTGAGCCTGCCTCACCGCCCGGCGGCGCGGGTGACCTCGCCGGCGGACTCCTCGCCGAGCGACACCCGCACCAGCGCCGAGGCGAGCCTGCCGAAGTCGGCCGGCTCGACCAGCCCGGCCAGCTTGTCCGGCGAGCGGGGCAGGCCGAGCCGCTCCGCGCCGGACAGGGCGCGGCGGTCGGCGTACGGGCGCAGGTCCGGCCAGACCACCTGTGCCTCGCGCAGGAAGATGTCGGCGCCGGTCGGGCCGATGCCGGGGAACTCGGTCAGCAGCCGGCGCAGCGCGGGCGGCTCGCCGTCGGCCTCGCGGTGCAGCCGGCGCAGGTCGCCCCGCCAGCGGTCCAGGCACAGCCGGGCGCCGGTGCCGAGCATCGTCGAGGTCCGCTCGTCGTAGCGGCGGTAGTGGCCCCGGCCCAGCGCGTCGACGCGGTCCTGCCAGCTCGCCGCCTCCATCGCCTGCGGGGTCCGGTAGCCGGCGGCGAACAGTTCCCGGGCGGCCGACACCGCGACGCAGGCCCGGATCCGGGTGCTCAGCAGCGTGGCGAGCACCAGCAACTGGTAGAGCGGGGCGGGCCGGTCGGCGAGCCGGATGCCCGCCTCCTCGGCGTACGTGGTGCCCCGCCGGTCCAGCAGGACCCGCGCCATCCTCCGGTCGTCGCCCATCCTCGGGGTGTACCCGCTGGTTGCCGGGTCAGCCCTGCGACCGTCCGCCCGGGCCGGCATGCCACCCACGGCGCCGGGTAACCGAGGTGGGACACGGTCGAACCCGGAAGGAGAAGACCCGTGGTGAACCCGCAGCAGCAGGAGTTCCGCCGCAACAACAGGGGTGCCACCAGCCAGGACAGCAAGGTCCCGAACCCTGGCGGCCACCCGCGTAACCGAGGCTCGTCCGGCGGCGACGAGGGCCGGCCGGTGCCCCGGGGGCAGGTCTCCCCGTACGGCCCGGCGATGGAGCCGGTCGCCGACGACGAGAGCGCCCGGGGCTAACGACCCCGGCCCGAAACGGGCGGCCGCAGCCGGTTCCAGGTGGCTGCGGCCGCCATGCCGTACGCGACGTGCGGCACGATGTCGGCGACCCAGTCGGACCGGCGCCAGCGGCGCGGGTCGGTCACCCCCAGCAGGGTCATCGACCCGTCGGACATCGTCATCACGCCGCCGCCGAGCACGCCGGCCGCCAGGGGCAGCGGCATCCGACGGCCCCGGGTCAGCACGGCGTAGCCGACGCCCGCGGCGATGCCCATCCCGTAGCCGAGCAGGGGCCCGAGGCCCGAGCGGCGGTTCGCCGCCCGGTCCTCGGGCCCCAGGTCCACGTGCGCCGCCCCGGCCAGCCGCCCTGCGGTGTGCTCCGGGGTGCTGCTCGCCGGCCTCGCGCGCAGCACCATGTCCAGGTAGCTGACCACGTTCAGGGCGGCGCTGCCGACCGCGCCGGCGATCGCCCCGTCGGCCAGGTGCGTCGCCCTCACTTCGGGTCGCCCGGTTCGCGCTCGCCCTTGGGACCGTAGACCCGCTCGCCGCGGACGACGCCCCGCTGTCCGCGATCGGACTGCAGGATCCGGTTTGCCACGTCGTTCGCCTTGCGGTCCGACACCCGCCGTCCCGAATCGTCGATCACGTCACGGATGCGCGCCCGCTGCTTGTCGTACGCGTTGCTGCCCGGCCGTGGTCCTGGCATCACTGCCTCCTCCGGTCGTCCTCGCCGTTGGCGTACCGCGGTCGTCTACCCGCCTGCGTCGGGGCCAACCCCCGCGCTCGGCTCAGCGGGGCGCGTGGACGACGGCGACCGGGCAGTCGGCGTGGTGCAGCACGGACTGGCTCACCGAGCCGAGCAGCAGCCCCGTCAGTTCGCCGCGGCCCTGCCGGCCCACCACGAGCAGCTGGGCGCGCCGGGACGCCTCGGCGAGCACGGTGGTGGGGCGGCCCCGCACGGCCTCCCGGCTGACCGGCACGTCCGGCCACCGCTCGGTCAGCCCGGCCAGCGACTCGGCCACCACCCGCTCCTCCTCGGAGCGCAGCTCGGTGTCGTCGTACACCAGGGGTTGCATGTCGCCCGGCGCGGTGGACGTCGGGTGCCGGTAGGCGTGCAGCGCGACCAGCGGGGCGTCGCGGACCGACGCCTCCTCGACGGCGAACTCCACGGCGAGCCGGGACGTCTCGGAGCCGTCGACCCCGACCACGACGGGTCCGTCCGGGCGGTCGGTGCCCCGGGCGACGAGCACGGGGCAGTCGGCGTACGAGGCGACCTGCACCGCGACGGAGCCGACCACCAGGGCGGAGAACCCGCCGAGCCCCCGGTCGCCCAGCACGATCATCGCGGCGGCCGGCGACTCGCCGAGCAGCACCGCGGCGGCCTCCCCGTCGACGATCTCGCCGGAGACGCGCAGCCCGGGCACCGTCGCCTCGGCCTCGGTGGTCGCGGCGGCGACGAGCTGCTCCGCCTGGTGTCGCAGGCCGGCGCCGGGCGGGCCGCCGGCGGGCGCGCCCACCGGCACGCGCAGCAGCGGCCAGATGAACCCGTGCACGACCCGCAGCGGCCGGTTCCGGCGGGCCGCCTCGACGGCGGCCAGCCGTACGGCGCGCAGCGCCGCCTCCGAGCCGTCCACGCCGACGACCACCGCCGCGCCGTTCGCCGAGTTCACCGCCCACCTCCCGCCGGTTCCCGGCCAGTATCGCGGCCGGTGCCCGGTCGGCGAGGCGATACCGCCCAGGACGACCGGTGGGTACGCTGTCGACGACCGCCGGGGAGGGAGCGTCGTCGATGGTGGAGCCGGACCAGCCGAGCACCGCGCGAATGATCGATTTCTGGCTCGGCGGGGAGCACCACTTCCCGGTCGACGTGGCGGCGGCCCGCGCCTTCGAGCAGGCGTACGGGCCGTGCGCGCCGGTCTTCCGGGAGCTGCGGGCCTTCCTGGGCCGGGCGGTCCGGGCGATGGTCGCGGAGGGCGTGGACAGCTTCCTGGTCTTCGGCGCGGGGGTGCCCACCATGGGCAACGTGCACGAGGTCGCCCCGGACGCCACCGTGCTCTACACCGACGTCGACCCGGTCACCATCCGCCTCGGCCAGCGTCTGCTCGCCGGCAGCGACCGGGCCGGCTACGGATACGGCGACGCCACCGACATCGGCACGGTGGACCGCGCCCAGCTGCACCGGTTCGTGCCGGGGTGGGGGAGGAGGCCCGTCGGGGTGGTGTTCCTCGGCCTGGCCGCGTTCCTCGACGACGAGACGCTGGCCCGCACCCTCGACGAGCTCTACGAGGCGACGGCGCCGGGCAGCCTGCTGGCGGTCGACTTCGACACCGAGGAGCTGGCCGGCTACCCGGAGGCCCTCGCGATGATGGGCCCGGCGTTCCGGATGCGCCCGCCGGCCGCGTTCGCGCCGCTGCTCGGCCGCTGGACGCCCACCGCCGACGGCATCGTGCCGATCACCCGGTGGCGTCCCGACGGCCCGCCGGCGCAGGTTCCGGACGCCTTCCACGGCGCGGTCGCCGTCCGCTCGGCCGGCTGACCGGCCCCGCCCGCCGTCCGCGCCGCCGCGAGGCCGCGCGGGGGCGGCAGCGTGCCGTCGGGTCGTCCGCCCGGGTCGGGTACGCCGCCCCCCGTCGGCGTCGGGCCGCCCGGCCGCCCGGCCGCCGACGACACCTCCGTATGATGCTTGCCCTACGGCAAGCATTTCCGGAGGATGATCGATGGTGGAGGCACCGGCCCAGGTCTCGCGTGCGTTGCGTGCGGCGCCGCCCGACCAGGTGGTGGAGGCGGCGGACCGGGCCATCCGGGCCGGCCTCGGCGCGTCCCGGACGGACGTGTTCATCGCCGACTACCGGATCAGCGGGCTGTGGCCGGTGCTGGACCCGGAGCTGCCCGACGGGGGCTTCCTCGACTGCCGCAGCATGGCGCAGCGCTGCTTCAGCAGCCAGCAGCCGGTGACCGACGCCGACGACGAGGGGCGCTGCCGGCTCTACCTGCCGCTGTCGGTGTGGGGGGAGCGCCTCGGCGTGCTCCTGGTCGAGCTGCCGGCCCCGCTCGGCCCGGAGACCGTCGACCGCGTCGCGGACATCGCCGGCGAGCTGGCCGTCGTCCTGCGCGCGGCGGACCGGGAGACCGACCGGTACCGCCGGGTGCGCCGGCGGGAGCGGCTCAGCATGGCCGCCGAGATGCAGTGGGAGCTGCTGCCGGGACGCAGCGTCAGCCACGGCGAGTTCGAGCTGGCCGGCCAGCTGGAGCCGGCGTACACGGTCGGCGGGGACCACTTCGACTGGTCGGTGGACGGTGACCGGCTCACGGCGACGGTGTTGAACGGCGCCGGCATCGGCCTGGCGGCGGCGCTGCTCACGGCCGTCACCGTGAACGCGCTGCGCAACGCCCGGCGCTCCGGGGGCAGCCTCGTCGAGCAGGCCGAGCTGGCCTCCGACACGGTCTTCTACCAACATCGCGGGCGTCGGTACGTGGCCACGCTGCTGCTGGAACTGGACACCGCGACCGGTCGGGTCAGGGCGGTGGACGCCGGCTCCCCGCGCCTGCTGCGGCTGCGCGGCGGCACCGTCACGCCGATCACGCTGGAGCAGCAGCTCCCACTGGGCATGTTCGCCGAGGCCCGCTACGACGTCCAGGAGTTCGACCTGGCGCCCGGGGACCGGATCTTCGTGGTCAGCGACGGGGTGTGGGCCGCCGATCCCGGTGACCGGGGGGCGTACGGCGAGCGGGCGATGGCGCGGGCGATGCGCGCCACGCGGCTGCAACCGCCGACCGAGGCGGTTGGTACGGTGATGCGCGAACTGCACGCCTGGCATGCGGACGCTGATCTCCGCGACGACGCGGTCGTGGTCTGCCTGGACTGGCGTGGCACGGGCGGCCGGAGCGACGGGTGAGGATCGTCGCCGCAACGGCCGGGCACGAGCGGGACGATCGCAGGGGACACCTGGTGGAGCGACCTCCGAATCTCGCCGCGGCGATCGACGCCGCCGCCGAGGCGCTCGTCGGTGTGCTCGACTCCGCCGCGTCCCGGCACCAGATGGCCGTCTCGCCGACGCAGTTGCGCGTGTTGTCGCTGATCAGCAGCCGGCCGGAGACCAACGTCAACGGCCTGGCCGAGTTGTTGGACGTCGTGCCGTCCTCGGCGAGCCGGCTCTGCGACCGGCTGGAGGCCACCGGCCTGCTGCGCCGGGTGGCCGACCCCCGCGACCGGCGGGAGGTGCGCCTGGTGCCGACCGCCGCCGCCGAGACGCTGCTGCGCGAGTTGAAGGAACGCCGGCACCGGGCGGTGCAGGCGGTGCTCGACCGGATGCCGGGTCGGGTGCAGCACGACCTGCTGCTGGCCCTGCGGGCCTTCGAGCAGGCCGCGACGGCGGAGTCGCAGTCGGACTCCTCGGTCCGCACCGCCTGACGACCTTCCCCGCGCGCCACCGGCCGCCCCGCTTCCCTCTAGTGTCCTAGGACGCCCTAGCGGTGGTGACCACCACGACGACACCCCGACCACGTCGACGAACCCGGACGCCTGAACCCGGGGAGGCGGCGAAGGGCCCGATATAGTGGCAGCGCAGTCAGCCGGCCCGCGATCAACGTGATCGCGGGCCGAGTCAGGCGGCGGTCCCGTACGGGGATCGCAGGGGGGTGCCGGCGTCAGCCGGCCCGACAGCGCACACGGAACTTCGCGGTGCCCGTCCTCGGCCGGGCGGTCGGAGCGTGTGGCGGAGGAGGTTCGGTGTCGCGTCGGCCGGCTCGCTCGGAACACGCGGAGGCCAGCGCCGGCACGAGCGCACCGGCAGCGGGTGACCGCGTCCTGACGCTGCCGAACCTGATCAGCTTCGTCCGGCTGCTGGGCGTCCCGCTCTTCCTCTATCTCCTGCTCGTCGCGCACGCCGACGTGGCCGCGATCGTGGTGCTGGCCGTCGGCGGCACGACGGACTGGGTGGACGGGTGGGTCGCGCGCCGGATGCGCCAGGTCAGCCGGCTTGGGGAGCTGCTCGACCCGGCCGCCGACCGCCTCTACATCCTCGCCACGCTGGTCGGGTTCACCGCCCGGGGCGTGGTGCCCTGGCAGTTCACCGCGGCGCTGCTGGCCCGGGAGCTGCTCCTGCTGGGGTCGTTGGCGGTGTTGCGGCGGTACGGGTACGGTCCGCCGCCGGTGCACTACGTCGGCAAGACCGCGACGTTCCTGTTGCTGGCCGCCTTCCCGGTCCTGCTGCTCGCCGCGGCGGTTCCCGGTGCCGAGGCGGTGGCCGGGCCGATCGGTTGGGGGCTGGCCTGGTGGGGCCTGGTGCTCTACTGGGTGGCCGGCGCGATGTACGTGGTGCAGGCGAGCCGGCTGGTCAGGGCCGTGCGCGCCGAGGGAGCGTCGGCATGACGACGCCGCCGGGCGAGGGCCGGGGACGGTCCGACCGGGTGTACGCCCCGGACTTCCTCACCGAGTTGTTCCGCAATCCGTTGGATCCGGGGTACGCCGACGCGGCGGCTCGGCGCCGGGAGCGGCAGGCCCCGCCGGCGGGGTGGCGGCACTGGTCGGCGCGGTCGGTGAGCCTGGTCCTGGCGGTGGTGCTGGGGTTCCTGTTCGCGGTCGCGTACCGGCAGACGTTGGAGGCCGAGCCGGGGCGCAGCCAGGCCCGGTCCGGCCTGGTGGCGCAGATCAAGCAGCGGGAGAGCGAGACCGACGGGTTGTCGGAGCGGGCGGACCAGTTGCGGGCGGAGGTGGCGCGGCAGCGGGCCGCGGCGCTGGGTGGCTCGGAGGCGGCGCGGCTGCGCACCCTGGAGGCGGGCACGGGCCTGGGGCGGGTGCGGGGTGACGGCGTGGTGGTGCGGTTGGCGGACGCGCCGCAGAATCCGGACGCGGTGACGGGTGCGGACGTCGGTCCGTCCCGGGTGATCTACAGCGATCTGCAGGGGGTCGCCAACGACCTGTGGGCCGCCGGCGCGGAGGCGATCTCGATCAACGGGCAGCGGTTGACGGCGACGTCGACGATCCGGTCGGCGGGGCAGGCGATCCTGGTGGACTTCCGGCCGGTGACGGGGCCGTACGAGGTGTCGGCGATCGGGCCGGGGTCGATGCGGGACCGGTACGAGGACAGTCGCAGCGCGTTGACGATGCGGAAGGTGGCGGAGGACACCGGGTTGTCGTTCGCGGTGCGGGAGGCGGAGGACCTCACCCTGCCGGCCGCTCCGGAGCCGCGGCTACGCTACGCGGAGCCTCCGGCGAGCGCGAGTCCGTCGCCGTCGGGGGCGGACCGTTCCGCCAGTTCTCAGCCGCCCGGTTCGAGGACGTCTCCCAGCCCCTCCGGAGGTGGTCGATGATCGCGGTGCTGGCGTTGCTCGCCGGTGTGGTCCTCGGGGTCTGGCTCGACCCCACGGTTCCCGCGGGGTTGCAGCCGTATCTGCCGATTGCGGTGGTGGCGGCGTTGGACGCGGTGTTCGGTGGGGTGCGGGCGAAGCTCGACCGGATCTTCGACGACAAGCAGTTCGTGGTGTCGTTCATCTCCAACGTGCTGGTGGCGGGTCTGATCGTGTACCTGGGTGACCAGCTCGGGGTGGGTGGCCAGTTGTCCACGGGTGTGGTGGTCGTGCTCGGGGTGCGGATCTTCGGGAACGTGGCGGCGATCCGCCGGCACCTGTTCCGGGCGTAGGTTTGTGGCGATGAGCAGCGATGAGCACACGGAGACGGGCACGGGTTGGCCGCAGCCGGCGGGGCCGGGGCGGCCGTCGGGTCCGGCGGGGGAGCCGGATCCGCGGCCGGACGCGCCGGATCCGGACGAGTTGAGCCCGTTGGCGCCGGAGCGGGCGGAGCCGGCCGTGGCGGAGCCGGACCGGTTCGACGAGGGCGCGACGGTGGATCTGAGTCGGGCTGCCGGTGAGGGGTCGGGCGGGTCGTCGCCGGAGGCGCCGGCGGCGGCGGGGTCGTCGGTGGGCGCGGGGTCGCCGCGGCGGCGGGTGAGTTCGGCCGGGGTGATGATCGCGGTGCTGCTGGCGTTGCTGGGGTTCACGCTGGTGGTGCAGTTGAAGACGACGTCGACGGATCCGACGGTGGCGGCGACGCGGCAGGAGGACCTGGTCCGGATCCTGTACGACCTGAATTCGCGGGAGGTCCGGCTGCGGCAGGACATCGCGGCGCTGGAGGAGAGTCAGCGGCAGTTGCGTTCGGGTGAGCAGGGGCGGCAGGCGGCGTTGGACGAGGCGTCTCGGCGGGCTGACGAGTTGGGCATCCTGGCGGGGACGTTGCCGGCGACGGGTCCGGGTTTGGCGGTGCGGTTCGAGGCGGGTGAGAAGCCGATCTCGGCGTCGCGGGTGTTGGACGCGGTGCAGGAGTTGCGGGGCGCCGGCGCGGAGGCGATGCAGATTTCAGGCGGTGACCGGGCGACGGTGCGGATCATCGCGTCGACGTACTTCCTGGACGGGGAGAGCGGGTCGTTGGTGGTGGACGGGCGTCGGTTGACGGGTCCGTTCACGATCACGGTGATCGGTGATCCGGCGACGATGCGTACGGCGTTGAACATTCCTGGCGGGGTGGTGGCGTCGGTGACGGGCGACGGCGGTAAGTTGATCGTTGAGGATCGTGAGGCTGCCGAGGTTTCGGCGCTGCACGCGCCGATCAAGCTGGAACACGCCCGTCCGGTCTCCTGACCGGCGCGGCTCGCACCGGTGGTGTCCGGTGCGTCGATGGTGAAGGACGCGTCTGGTGATTCCTGAGGAACTGCGGTATACCGCCGAACACGAGTGGGTGGCGGGTGACGGCGGCGGCCCGGTGCGGGTCGGCATCACCCACTTCGCGCAGGACGCCCTGGGTGACATCGTGTTTGTCCAGCTGCCCGATGTCGGTGCGGTGGTGGCGGCGGGTGAGTCGTTGGGTGAGATCGAGTCGACGAAGAGTGTGTCGGAGATCTACGCCCCGCTCGGCGGTACGGTGGCGGCGCGCAACGAGGCGCTTGGCGACACCCCTGAGGTGATCAACACTGACCCGTATGGTGCGGGTTGGTTGGTGGAGATCACCCCGGACGATCCGGCGGCGGTCGAAGGGCTGCTGTCCGCGGACGCGTATCGTGAGCTCACCGAGAGCTGAGTGCGTCCCCTCCGGGCGTGGTGGCTGTGTCCGCGCGTCCGGTTGCCCTGCATTTCGGCGCTGGCTAGGCTCGCCCAGTCGACCGAGAACCCAATAGTTGAGCGTTGCGGAATTGCCTTTCCGGGCACGGGGAGCCAGCCGCCGGGTGTTCGAGTGCCCGGCGGCCAGACCCGCCATTACCCGACGCCGACCGAACAGATCCGTGAGGTGGTCCCATGACGCGCCCAGACGACGAGTTCCCCCCGCTCGACGTCACTTCGACGCTCAATCTCGGTTCGCTCGACGAAGTGCTGGAGGGGCCGGACACCGATGTGGTGCCGAGCCGGATGTCCGGTTCGTTGCCGCCGGGGATGGCGCTGCTGGTGGTTCGCCGGGGTCCGAACGCGGGTGCCCGGTTCCTCTTGGATCACGATGTGACGACGAGTGGCCGGCATCCGGACAGTGACATTTTCCTGGACGACGTGACGGTGTCGCGGCGGCACGCCGAGTTTCACCGTGACGGTGGGACGTTCACTGTGCGGGATGTGGGCAGCCTGAACGGCACGTACGTGAACCGGGAGCGGGTCGAGGCGGCCACGTTGAGCAACGGTGACGAGGTGCAGATCGGTAAGTTCCGGGTGGTGTTCATCGCCGGTCCGCGCCCGGAGGAGGAGGCCGGCCGGGGGTGAACGAGCCTGCGGCCTCCACGCCGCCCGGGGCGGCCCGTGCCCGACCGTTGATGAGCATCGGTGAGGTGCTGGGCCAGCTGCGGGTGGATTTTCCGGACGTGACGATTTCGAAGTTGCGGTTTCTCGAGGCCGAGGGCCTGGTGGAGCCGCAGCGGACGGCGGCGGGTTACCGGAAGTACAGCTGGGACGATGTGGCGCGGTTGCGGTTCGTGCTGACCGCGCAGCGGGACCAGTATCTGCCTCTGCGGGTTATCCGTGATCAGTTGGCGCAGTGGGACGCGTCCGGGGAGTCGCCGGGTCGGCAGCGGCCGACGTTGGTGGCGGTGGGCCCGGGTGGCGAGGTGCCGGGGCGGGTGTCGGAGGAGCCGGCCGGGTCGCCGCAGGTGCGGCTCGGCCGGGCGGATCTGGTGGCGCGTAGTGGGATCGACGAGTCGACGCTGGGTGAGTTGGAGCGGCTCGGTGTGGTGGTGTCGGATCCGCCGGGTTGGTACGACGACGATGCGTTGATCATCGCGCGGGCGGTGGCGGGTCTGGCGGCGTACGGGTTGGAGCCGCGGCATCTGCGGGGTTACCGGACGGCGGCGGACCGGGAGGTCGGTTTGTTCGCGCAGTTGGTGGCGCCGTTGGCGCGGCAGAGTGATCCGGCGGCGCGGGCGCGGGCGGCGGAGACGGCGCGGGAGTTGGTGGCGTTGTCGCAGCAGTTGCACGCGGCGTTGGTGCGGGTGGGGTTGCGGTCGACGTTGGGTCGGTGATCCGGCGGGTTGTGGGGAAAGATCTGCCCCGGGAAGCGTGTCGTAGGCTTGCCGGGGTAACCCCTTTCTGGCGCGGGCGTGGTGCGGGTAGCGCATGGGACGGCCGTGTCGCGGTCCGTGTACCGTGCAGGGAAGGGCACGGTGCGGCGTAGGTGACAACGACACGGAGGCGGCGGTGCGCGAGCTGAGCGTGGTCGGAGTTCGGGTGGAGCTGCCCAGCAACCAGCCGATCGTCCTGCTCAGGGAGGTCGAGGGGGACCGCTATCTGCCGATCTGGATCGGCGCGGTCGAGGCGACGGCGATCGCTTACGAGCAGCAGGGGGTCAAGCCGGCCCGGCCGCTGACCCACGATCTTCTGCGGGACGTGTTGGCGGCGTTGAAGGCGCCGTTGCGGGCGGTGGAGATCACCGAGCTGAAGGAGAACGTCTTCTATGCCGATCTGTTGATCGGTGACGGGGTGCGGGTGTCGGCCCGGCCGAGTGATTCCATCGCGTTGGCGTTGCGGGTCGGTGCGCCGATTCGTTGTGCGGAGGAGGTCCTCAGCGAGGCGGGGATCGTGATTCCCGACGAGCAGGAGGACGAGGTGGAGAAGTTCCGCGAGTTCCTGGAGCAGGTGCGTCCGGAGGACTTCGCCGGCTGAGTCCCGTGTCTTCCCCGGCGTCACGTTCGGTGACGTTGCGGCGCGGCGGGTGATCTTCGTTGTGGTGGCGCGGCGTGTCGCGTCGGTTCCTCCGGGGCAATCTCTGAAGGCGGCTATAGGGTTGCCGTGTCGAGGGGTGCACGTCCCGGAAACGACGTGTCACCGCACTGGCGGGGAGGTTGTCCGGATGCACGAGCCGCGAGATCCCGATCCGGGTACGGAGCTGGACGAGCCGGGTGTGACGTCGCCAGGGTTGGCGACTGAGGGTGACGACACCGTTGGTTATCGAGGTGTGACGGCCTGCCATGCGGTGGGGATCAGTTACCGCCAGTTGGATTACTGGGCGCGCACCGGGTTGGTGGTGCCGAGCGTGCGGGACGCGTCGGGTTCGGGCACGCAGCGGTTGTATTCGTTCCGGGACCTGGTGGTCCTGAAGGTGGTGAAGCGGCTGCTGGACGCCGGGGTGTCGTTGCAGAACATCCGGAAGGCGATCGAGGCGCTGCGGTCCCGTGGGGTGGCGGATCTGGCGGGCATCACGTTGATCTCCGACGGGACGACCGTGTACGAGTGCCGGTCGCCGGAGGAGGTGGTCGACCTGTTGCAGGGCGGCCAGGGGGTGTTCGGCATCGCGATCGGCGGGGCGTTCAAGGAGATCCAGGGTTCGCTGTCGCATCTGCCGGCGGAGCCCGCGACGTCGGTGCCGCCGTCGGCGCCGGCGGGGGATCCGGTGGGTGACGAGTTGGCGGCGCGTCGGGCCCGGCGTCGGGCGGGCTGAGCGCGGCGTCGGGCGCGTGCCGCTGGCCCCCTGGTCGGGGTGGCGGCGTGTTCACTCCCTGCGGTGACGGGTGGTCCCACAGGTGGGGCAGCTCGACAGCGTCCACCCCACCCACCCGGACCTGCCGACAGCGGGTCGACGGGTCGCCATGCCGCAGCCGACCCCACACCCGACGCTGTGCGGACGCCTCGCGACAAGCCGTGCGGCACAACCGACATCCAGGCACGGACGGTGCGCGACCACCGACGGGTGTGGCCCGCCGTGCCCGGCGCAGGGATCAAGCCTGACCGCCCGGAGCCGGGCACGGCGGG
>NZ_JBVJGT010000083.1:0-21780 GCF_055587185.1 Micromonospora sp. NPDC048040
GGTAAAACGCCTGCGGAGCTGATGTAAGACCTCAAGGGAAAATCCTCCCGGCAAGGCAATCGGCGATGAAACAGGAAACCTCACGGGCGACCGTGAGAATCCCGGCCTTCAGGGCCGGGAGGATGTCAACTGAGCATCCTCTCGCCCACGCTGTGGTCGCAGCCGCCCGCGATGCGCAGCTCCCGCTACCCCCGTCGGACGCCTTCACCTCGACTCCCGGACGCGGCGTCACCGCCCACGTCGATGGCTACCAGGTCGACGTCGGCAGCCCCGTCGGACTCCTCAAGAGCCATGACGACTCACTGCGCGCCATCGTCGACGAACTGGAGCAGGCGGGCCGAACAGCGGTCGTGGTCCAGGTCGACGGCGAGCCCGTCGGCGTGTTGGGCCTCGCCGACAAGCTCCGCGCGGACGCCGCCGCAACGGTCGCGCAACTCACCGCTGTGACCGGAGCGCGCCCACTGCTCCTGACCGGCGACAACGAACGCGCCGCCCGACGGCTCGCCGCCGAGGTCGGCATCACCGACGTCCGCGCCGGCCTGCTCCCCTAGGACAAGGTCACCGCGGTGCGCGAACTGGAAAACCACGGGGACCGCGTGGTCCTGGTGGGCGACGGCGTCAACGACGCCCCCGCCCTGGCCGCCGCCCACGCCGGCGTCGCCATGGGACGCGCCGGCGCCGACCTCGCGCTCGACACCGCCGACACCGTCATCACCCGCGACGAACTCGCCACCCTGCCCGCCGTCATCCAGCTGGCCCGCCGCGCCCGCCGGCTCGTCATCGCGAACCTCGCCATCGCCGGAACCTTCATCGCCGTCCTGGTCATCTGGGACCTCATCGGCACCCTGCCCCTGCCGCTCGGCGTGGCCGGCCATGAAGGCTCCACCATCATCGTCGGCCTCAACGGACTCCGCCTGCTTCGCCGCGCCGCCTGGGAGCGGGCAGCAAGCCCAGCAGCACCACGAAGAGAGGCATGACCTCCGAGAGCTTGGCGACCGATCGTGGCTGGGAGGGCCTCCGCACCGTCAGCGGTCATGTGCCGGTGCGGCGATACCCTCCTCGATGGCCAGCCGGGTCAGCTCCGGCCGCCGACGACGCCCCGTCTTCTCCCGGATCCGGTCGAGGTGCGATCGGACGGTACGGACGCTGATCGCCAACGCCTCCGCGATGTCCTGGTCCCGTTCGCCGGCCGCCAGCAGCGACAGCACCTGACGTTCCCGGTCGGACAACGGCACCCGGTACAGCGGCTGCCGTCCCCGGGACGAGTCCAGCAGGATCGAGGCCAGGGTCGGCGACACGTAGGTGTTGCCGGCGGCGATCTCCCGTACCGCCCGGAGGATCTCGTCGGCATCGGCGTCCTTGGTCAGGTAGCCACGGGCCCCGGCGGCGATCGCCCCGAGCACGTCGGACTGGTCACCGTGCGCGGACACCACCAGCACCCGGTGGCCCATCCCGGTGACCGCGACCACCGCCGCCGCGTCGCGTACCCCCGGCAGCCGCAGATCGAGGATCGCCACTCCCCCGCCGGGCTGCCGGTACGCCGCGAACTCCTCCACCGACTTGGCGGTCACCCTGACCTGGACATCCGGTGCGTCCCCGAGCGCCCGGACCAGCGCGGCCCGGTAGAGGGGGTGGTCCTCCACCACCGACACCTCGATCGTCGGCACGCCGGTCACCGGGGCTCCCCCGCGCCGGTGGCCGGGGTGGTGACGCCCAGCGTGGCTGGCCGTCGGGCGGCGGCCGGGTCCAGGACCGGGCCGACGGGGAACAGCGCCAGCACCGTCGGTGGCACCGGCGTGGGCCTAACCGTCCCGTACCCGAGCGCCTTGAGCGCGTCGCCGTCCGGAACCGGATACCGTACGCCCTGGTCGG
The DNA here is from genome assembly GCF_055587185.1 of Micromonospora sp. NPDC048040. Lineage (NCBI taxonomy): Bacteria > Bacillati > Actinomycetota > Actinomycetes > Micromonosporales > Micromonosporaceae > Micromonospora > Micromonospora sp. NPDC048040. Next base: position 1,873 of record NZ_JBVJGT010000083.1, read on the forward strand.
TGAGGAGGAAGACGGTGCCGAGGGCGGCCTGCGGCGTCGGCCGCTCGCGCACCACCGCGGCCCGGCCGGCCGGTACGAACACCCTGTCGGCTCGCGTGCCACCGCCGGCTGCCAACGGCTGCGCCCCGGCCGGCACACCGGTGGCGGCGCCCAGCCTGACCACCGCCCGATCGCCGTCCACCGTCGCGCACACCGCGGCCCCTTCCTGGGGCGCCTCGGCCGGCGGGGCGAGTCGGGCCGGATAGTCGGCGGCCTTACCGGCCACCGGCCGCAACTGCGCCACGTCGGCCGGCGTCACCGGAATCTCGCGCGCCGCGCCACCCGGGTACGCCGCGCGGTTGGCCGGATTGCCGAGCACCAGCGCCGCCTCGGTCTGTCCGATCGGCAGCAGCCCGTCGGCGTGGACCAGGTAGTAGCGGGGTTCGGTGCCGACGGTCGTGGCGGCGAGCACCTGGCCAACCCGGGTGCTCTTGTCACCGATCCGCGGCCCCGCGGCGCCCACCCCCGCCACCGTGATCAGTCGCAGGTCCGGGCCAGCGATCACCGCGCTCAGCCAGGCCGCGCTGACCGGCAGCGGGCGTACCGCGTCGTAGCCGAGGGCCACCGCCGTGGCGGAGTCGGCGATCCGGTGCCGGCGACCGGCCACCAACGCGTGCTCGGTGCCGTCCGGGCCGGCGACCAGCAACGCGGTCGCCGCGTCCACCTCGATGCCCACCGGCGGAACCCCGGCCAGCGCCGTGGTGACCGGCGCGGTGCCCGCCGGCCGACCGTCGGCGGTCTGCGCACAGACGGTGAACGGCCCGGTCGTCAGCCGATCCCGGCCCGGCAACGACGGCGGCGCGCCGGGTATCCCGAGCGGGACGCCGCGCGGCGCACGCGCCAGCGACTTGCTCGACACCCGGCTGGTGGCGGTGCCGTCACCGCCCGCGAGCAGCCGCGCGGAGGCGTAGTTGAGCATCGGGTGCAGCAGCCCGTCGGTGCCCATCACGTACGCCGCTCCGGTGTCCTTGTCGAGCACCACCTGGCCGGGCTTGCGCCAGTCGGTGTTCGCCCCGGGCCGCAGAAAGCCGTACACACCGAAGCCGGCGGTCACCAGCAAAGCGACCGCCGCGCCGAGCGCACACCCGATGACCAGACGGCGACTCGGCGACACCGGGTGGTTGGCGTCACCGACCTGCAACGCTGAGACGAGCCGGCGGCGAAGGAACTGGTACGCCTGGAGTTGGTCCCGCTGTGTCCACATCAGTTCGTCCCCGCCATGGTGCGGTGCACGCCCGGTGCACTAGAACTACGGATATAAGGTACGGATCGCCGACGAGATCGAGCCCAAGGAGCCGAGCCATGCCGCCAGCCGCACCGGCCACCGCACCGCCCCTCGATTCCACCCGGCAGCGCAGTGCGCCGCCGATGCCCGTACCACCGGTGGGACCGCGCACACTGCGCGGGCTCGGCGTCGGCCGGCTGATGCTCTGGCAGACCACGGTGCTGGGTGCGGTCGCGGCCGGCGGGCCGTCCGGTGCGGTCGGCGGCACGCTCACCGGGGTGGCGGCGGGCGTGGTGCTCGCTACCGGGGTGCGCTGGCGCGGCCGGTGGCTGTCCGACTGGGTGGTGGTCCGGCACCGCTTCCGGCGCCGCGCCGGAAATGCCCGGCCGGCCCTGCCCGTCCTGCGGACCCGGACCGACGCGGACCGGGCGGGTAACCGGATCGGGTTGGCCGGTGACGGCACCTCGTGGAGCGCGCTGCTGCGCGTCGAACCCGACGGTGACCTCGACGACGTGCTGCGCCGGCTGCTGTCCCGCTACGACGACCCCGATCTGCCGCTGGCCGGCGCGCAACTGGTCGACTGGACCTCGCCGGGCACCGGCAACGCGGCGCGCTGGATCGCCATCCGGCTCGACCCAGAGACGGCCGCCCGGGCGGTACGGGCCCGCGGCGGCGGCCGGATCGGTGCGGTACGTGCCGCGGGCACCGCCGCGCTGCGGCTCGCCGCCGAGCTGCGCGCCGGCGGGCACCAGGTCACCGCGCTCGACGGCGGTCAACTGCGCGACGCGTGGGCCGCCGTGCTCGGTGTCGATCCGCGGCGCGCCGACGATCCGGGCACCGAGACCTGGCACTACTGGTCGCTGGGCATGCTGCACCAGGTCTGCTTCCGGCCACGCCGAGCCGCCCGGAGCCTGAGCGAGGTGGCCACGCTGCTTCGCCGGCACGCCGTCGCACCGGCGCTGGTCAGCGCCGTGTCGGTACGGTGGGACCGGCAACGCGGCGGCGGTACCCGCAGCACGGCGCTGATCCGGCTCGGGGTGCCCGCCGGACCAGCCCGGGAGGCGGTCGCCGAGGCGGTCGGGAAGGCCACCGCCGGCTTCGACCGGGACCTGGTCCCACTGGACGGGGCGCATGCCGAGGCGGCCTGGGCCACGCTGCCGCTGGCTGGCCTGCCAGTGGGTTAGCCGCCCCATGCGCGTGCCGCGCCGTAGATGTCGAGCACCGCGCCCGCCACCGGCACCAGACTGAGCAGCGCCAGGAACTCGACCACGTCGAGCAGCCGGCCCCAGTACGGCGACGGTGTCTTGGCGGCGGCCCGGAACGCGTACGTCCCGCAGACCACTCCGGTCACCAGGAGGAGCCCGGCGAGGAGCAACCGGGTTCCGGGCCCGCCGGCCAGGCTGGCCCGAGCCGTCAGGCCGAGCACCGACGCGGCACCGGCCAGCAACAGGGCGGCCCGTTGGCCGACGCCGACGTAGGCCCGGGCGCGGAGCAACAGCGCTACGCCGGCCAGACCGGCCAGCGCCCACGCCCAGCGACCGCCGCTCCACAGGAGTATCCCGGCGCAACCGGCCACGATGACCGCCAGGCCGCAGAGCAGACCGGTCAGGATCCGTTCGGCGGCCTCGGTGTCCGCGACCACCTCGGGTCCGAGCGTGGGCCGCTCGTCCCCGCGGAACGCCTCCATGTCGGTCGGTACCCCGGGCAGCGGCAGCCGGCCGAGCCGAAGCGCGAGCATCGGCAGCGCCGGACTGGCCACCACGGCCACGCAACAGGTGACCGCCGCGACCGAAGCGGGCGAGGAGGCGGTGAGCAGGTCGGCCAGCGCGCCGAGACTAGCCACCGCGGCAGCCACCGCGGCGGCGGCGAACCGCTGCTCCGCCACCACCACGGCGGCCACCGCCGTGTAGAGAGTGGCCGCCGCGCCGGCCAGCGCCAGTCGACTCGCGGTCAGCTCCATCGCCGTGCCCAGGCCACCGATCGCCGCCAGCCCGCCGATCATCGCGGCCGGTACGCCACCGGCGGCCACCGCCGCGCCTATACCTCGCTCGCCGAACGCCCGCGACAACGCTCCGCTGGCGAGCAGCAGTATCAGGGCCAGGATGCCGGAGAGCAGCGCGACGGTCGACGCGGCGAGCCCGCTGAAGCCGACCGCGACCGCGACCGCGGTGAAGGCCAGCGCGGCGACCGCACCGCCGACCTTTCGGGACGCCGCTGCCCGCCACACTCCGGGCCGATCCGCGGCGGCGCTCGCGATGGCGTCCACCACGTCGTCGAAGAGCATCGGGGTGGCTCGTCGGTCGACCGTGTCCAGGTAGAGCACCTCGCCGTCGCGCACCCCGGCGCCGCTGACGGTGACCGCACCGTCCAACGGCGGCCCACCGAAGCGGCGCAGTTCCCAGCCGACCCCGCCGGCCCGATCGGCCCGGTCGGCGTTGGTCGCCAGCAGCCGGACCAGTTGCGGAAGCAGCTCCGCCACCGTGCTCTGTATCGGCAACGACACGTCGAGACGGGCGTGGGGAGCGACCACGGTGACCCGCCGAGGGGCAACCGCAGTGGTCACTGCTGCGCCTCGCCGAGCAGCGGAGCGTACTTCGCCTCGTTGGCCGCCGCCAGCTTGGCCAGGCCGTCGTTCACCGCCTCCAACACGAGTTGACCGAGGGTGTGCGCGTCGTAGCGACGCAGCACCTGCGGGTCGATGGTCACCTCGGTGAACCGGCCGTCACCCTTGAGCTTCACGGTGACGTCGCCGTTGCCGGCGTACGCGGTCAGCTCCATTGTCGCCACCGAGCGCTGAATCTCCTCGATCCGCTGCTGCTGCTCACGCACCTGGGCGAGCAGATCCTCGATCGCCGGTTCCATCTGTCGTCTTCCCTCCGGTGTCACCGCTACCCGCCCGTGCCGTGGCCCGCCAGTGGGCTACGGCCGCCGCCCCTGCACGTCGTATTGGATCGACTCACGGGTATGAGTCGCAAGGTTTGCGAGATACACGTACTGCGCGGCGGTGGTGTAGGCGTCCATGTAGTCGGCCCGGCCCGGGTCGGCCCGGGCCCACCGTACGGCTTCCTCCGCGGCCGCGCCATGCAGCGCGCCAACCGGTACGGTCGGGGCCGATCCGCCGTTGCGCAGCTCGAAACTCGCGAGGTCGCCGGCCGCCGTGTATACGGTCCCGTTGCCGGTGAACTGCGGGTGGTGGAACACATCGGTGGGCACGCTCTGTGGATGCACCGGAGCGGGTGCCTGCAGGGCGCCGGTGACCACGTCGGCCGCCTGCCCGAAGGCGAAGCCGGCGAACTCGCCGACCTGTGGCAGCTTGCCGACACCGAACCCGACCACGTCCTTGACCGCGTTGGCGATCGCCACCTGCCGGGCGTACGCCTCCTGCGCCGTACGGGTGGCCTGCTCGGCGTCCTGCACGTTGGCGTACCAGATCGCGTTGGCGGCCGCGGCGTTGGTCAGGCCGTCGACGTTGCCGGCGTACCGGCCCGCCTGTTCCATCGGGATCGTGCCGGCGTCGGCCTGGCGCAGCAGGTACTCCTGGTACAGGTCCGCGGCCGCGCTGATCTCGTCACGACCGTCCTGGGTGACCTGACCGAGCATCAGCATGTGCCGGGCGTCGGTGCTGCCCAGGCGCTGCGCCGCCGGATCGGTGTCCAACCCGTCGAGCGGCTGGGCGTACAGATCCAGGTTCGGCACGGTGGCTCGGGCGATCGCCTCGGCGAAGTGCGGGTTCTCCCGCATCGCGGCCAGGGTCTGCGGGTACGAGGCCGGGTCGGTCATCGTCTGCGTGAGGTTGACGTACGCACCGCGGGCCAGGTCGTGCTCGGCGGGATCGGCGGTTCCGGCACCGATCCAGTCGACGACCCGGCCCGCGGTGCTGCCGTCGTCCGCCCACCCGAAGCCGGCCAGTCGGCGCAGTGTCTCGCCGTCGCTGGCCAGCGCCGCGTCGGCGACGTGGTTCCGGGTGGACACGTCGAGCAGCGTGGTCATCGTCGCATCCACCCGGGGCTTGTCCCAGAGCACCGCGTCGTCGGTAGACACGTAGTACCCGGGCTGGTCGGGGCTGTGCCGGGAGAGGTCGTCCAGTCGCTGGGTGACGTCGGCCATCTCGCCGACCCGACGGGTCACCGCGGCGGAGTAGTCGGCTCCGGCGACGAGATCCCGGTCGGCCGCGCCGGTCAGCTGCGACAGCGCCTCCCACTGGGCGTAGCGGGGCACGTCGAGCCGGTTGGTGTAGACCGTCTCGCCGAGCACCCCGGTCAACGGTGCGCGGCCCGGCGTCGCCGGCACCTCGTGCGTGAAGCCGAACGAGTTGGTGCCGATGTTGGTCTCGGTGGCCGCCGGGGTGTGCACGAGGTCGCGGACCGCGGCAGGCAGGTCGGCCGGGTCCTGCGACAGGGTGAGGATGCCGTTGCCGACGGTCCGCAGCATCTCCTGCCGGTCGGCGGGGGCGAAGCCCGGGGCGGTCTCGCCGAAGATGCCGAACAGACTGGTCTGGTAGCGGTGCTCGGTGGCGTTGACGTAGCCCGGCAGGTCGAACACCCGGTCGCCGAGCGCGCCGTAGAACGAGGTCAGGAAGGCCTTGTCCGCAGCGGACGGTGGTTGGCCGGTGCGTACCCGGTCGGTGATCACGGCGAGTTGCGCCATGCTCTGGCGGAACTGCGCTGGCGAGGCGTCTCCGGCGAGCGCGGCCCGCACCGCCTCTCCCGCCAGGCGTCCGTCGGCGCCGGCTGCGGCGGCCGGACCGGCGGCGCCCACCGGGTGCGGCCCGCCGAGCTCGGTGGCGACCTGCGCCAGCACCACACCAAGCCGGTCCCACACCCCGCGCATCGCACCCAACGCCTGCTCACCGATGTTCCGGGCGTGCCCGAGCAGAGCGGAGACCTGGCTGCTCGGCACCGCCCCGGCGGCGGCCACCAGGAGCTGGGCGTTGGCCCGGAACCGGGCGATGACCGTGTCGGCGGTGCTCGCGGCGGCCTCCAGGCCGCCGGCCGCGCGTTCCAGCGCGGCGGCGTGCCGGCGCAGCCGCGCCTCGGTGCCGTCCAGCCCGGTGGTGACCCGGCCGGCGGCGGCGCCGAACGCGTCGTACGCCGAGCCGTGCCACTGCGCCGAGAGCCCGGTCCGGCGTCGGACCAGCTCGCCGGAGACGCCCGCCGCCTGGTCGGCGATCGCCAGATAGGAGTGGGCCACGGCCCGCAGCCCGGCCGGGTCGCCGGTCATCTGCCGGCGGTATTCGGCGAGCACCGTGGCGTACCGGGAGAGCAGCCAGGACAGCGCGCCCGAGAGGTTCACGGTGTGGCCGACGAGGGCGGGAGAGACGCCGGTCACCGGTCAGTCCACCTTGATCGAGCCGTCGGCGCCGACGCTGATGTCGGCGTTGACGCTCTGCCCACCGGAGCTGGCGGTGACCTCGATGTCGAACGCGCGTCCGGTGTCCACCGGCACCTCGACGGTCAACGTCATGTCACCCTTGCTGGCCGTGATCGTCACGTCGTCGTCGCCGTCGTCGCCGGGCCCGGACGGGGCGGGCGACGCCGGCCCGTCAACCGGCGCGGCCGGTGGGATCGGCAGGGTCTGCACCGGGCCGTGTGGCGTCATCGTCACCGGCGCCGCACCGGTGGGGAGCGAGGGCTGACCGGGTTGGACCGCGATCCACTGGTCGGTGCCGAGCGCCGGCGGCATGTAGTTGCTCATCGAACCGCCGGCCGGGTAGCCCGCGCCGGTGAACGACGGCATGCCGTAGCCGCTGGTGCCGTAGCTGCCGCCCAGGGCCACCTGTCCCGCGCCGGTGGCGACGCTGGCCATCGGTGGTGGCGCGAGCACGGGGTTGCCCGCGCTCCCGGGCGGCAGCGCCGGAGCGGGCACCGAGCCGCCGTCGTTGTTCTTCGAGAACAACTGCTCGACCTGGCCGACGATGGTGGCCAGACCGGTCAGGATCTGGCCGAGGTTGGTCACCCCGATGGCGGTGAGGATGCCACCGATTCCGGTGAGGAACGCCTTGAGGATCCCGGTGGTGCTGACCGCCAGGGCCCGACCGGCCGCCCGGGTGTACGGATTGGACATCAGGGCGGCCACTGTCGGGTTGACCGCGCTGACCACTGCCCGGTAGGCCGCCTGCGCGGTGGTCAACTGCGCGGCGGCGCCCTCGAGTTCCCGGACGCCGGCGTACACGGTCTCGATGATCTGCTGGAAGCTGGCGAAGGACTTGTTCAGCTTCTGCACCACGGAGTCGCTCGCCGACCCGGCGGACCACACCTCACGCAGTTGCTGGCGGGCCCGCTCCAGGTCGGCCAACAGAGTGACCAGCCGGGCCACCCGCGCGGTCAACGCCGCGGAGTGGGCAAGGATGGCTTGCGGGTTACCGCCCACGATCGTGGGCAGTGCGACGGTGCCGGGCCCGCGTCCGCCGGCGGCGGCGTCCATCGCGCCCGAGTTGGGGATGTCAAACACGACGCACCTCTCTCGGCTTCAGGCCGTCGGGGTTCACCACAGCGAGGTCGCATCCGTCATCGGGCGGTAGACCCGGACGCGTCCGAACTCCGCCGCCGACCCGACCGCCCCGTGGTTGTAGAGCTGGCCGCCCGCGCCGGCGACACCGATGACCGGGCCACCGTCACCGACGACGGGCTGCACGACCACCACGTCGCCGGGGTGCACCAGGCCGGAGACGTCCCGCCCGCTGCCCGAGTAGACCGCCAACAGGCCGACCCGTTCCTGGTTGGCCGGGCTGCGGTCGAGCCAGTCGGCGAAGTCCCGGGCGTCGCGGAAGGTCACCTCGGTCAGGGGCCGGGCCGAAAGCTCACCGAGCCCCGCCCGGCCCAGGTAGTCCAGGATGTTGCCGACCGACCCGGGCTCCCCCGCCGCGCCCGCGCTGTCGTTGATCGCGTAGCCGGCGAGGGCGGCGCTGGGCGCCGCACCAGTGCCGGTGGGCGCCCCGCCCAACGCGGCGGCCACCGCCCGGTCCGCGTCGTCGTAGTCGTTGGCGCTACGGTGCACCAGGTCGTTGATCTCCTGCAGCAGTTGCAGCAGCGTCCGCATGGTGCCGACGACCTGCCCCTGCATCGCGATGTTCGCCGACGCGACCGGCGAGCCCAGCTTCGCGAACGACGTCGGCGCGAGGGTGAGCCGCTCCAACTCCATCACCGTGCTGTACGCCTGGAGCAGAATGCCGACGACGTTGCCGACCACTCCACGTACGGCATCCGGCCGCACGTTGTACGACGAGCCTGTCGTCATCGTTCGCACCTTCCCGCCAGATCGCCCACGCCGGGCCGGGCAACTCGGCCGCGCTGGGGCGGTTCCCGGATCGTTGCGGGTCATCGTAGGTTGGTGCGCGCGAGCCCTTAAACGGCAAAACTACCCACTACCTGCTCTGTCAAAGTGACCACGGGTTCCGACTCTTCGGGCCGAGGAGGCACCGCCGGATGTCCGCCGACACCTTCCGCCGCCGGGCTGTACTGCCCGAACCACCACGCGGCGAGATCATGCTGCAGTCCCCGCCCGCCCTGCCCCGCGGGTCCGGCCAGGCCGGCATGCAACTGATGTTCATGCTGCCGATGATGCTCGGCATGGGCGCCATGTCGTTCGTCTACATCGGGCGGTCCGGCGGGGCGATGACCTGGATCTTCGGCGCCCTGTACATCAGCGCCATGGCCGGCATGCTGATCATGAGCCTGTCCCGGGGCGGCGCCTCGAAGAAGGCGCAGATCAACGACGAACGACGAGACTACCTGCGCTACCTCGGCGGCCTGCGCGGCCAGGTCCGTGAGGTGGCGGTCCGCCAACGGGAGACGGCCCTGGCGGCGCTGCCCGACCCGGCCGACCTGTGGTCGTTCGCCGGCACCGAGCGGCTCTGGGAACGGGCCCGCACCGATCCCGACTTCGGCCGGGTCCGGGTCGGCACCGGGCCGCAGCGGCTGGCCACCGCGCTGCGGGCGCCGCAGACCGCCCCGCTGGAGGACCTCGACCCGGTGGCGTCCACCTCGCTACGGCACTTCATCCGCACCTACGCGACCGTCGGAGGGCTGCCGGTGGCGGTGTCCCTACGTTCCTTCCAGCGGGTCACCCTGGCCGGCGACCGCCCCGAGATCCTGGCCCTCGCCCGGGCCCTGCTGGCCCACCTGGTCACCTTCCATTCCCCGGACAACCTGCGCGTCGCCGCCTGCGTCGGGCCGGACCGGCAGGACGGCTGGGACTGGCTGAAGTGGCTGCCCCACGCGGTGCATCCGGGCCGGGCCGACGCGAGTGGACCGACCCGGTTGGTCGCGCCCACCCTCAGCGAGTTGGCCGCGCTACTGGCCGACGATCCGGCCGACCCGGCGGCCCGCGGCCCGTTCAGACCCGGTGCCCGGCCCGAGGAACCGCACCTGCTGATCGTGCTCGACGGGGCCGGCACGCTGCCCGATGCCGGGCTGGCCCCACCCGGCGGCCTGGCCGGCACCACCATGCTGGAGCTCGGCGGCGGGTCTGGTGGTGGCGCTGGCACGCTCGACCTGGTGATCTTCGAAGGTCGGCTCGGCATGCGCACCCCGGACGGCGTCTCGCTGGTCGGTGTGCCCGACCGGCTCAGCGTCGCCGGCGCCGAGGTGGTCGCCCGGCAGCTCACCGCGCTGCACACCGGCACGGCGGCGGTCAGCGAGCAACCGCTGTCCACCACCTTCGGCCTGGCCGACCTGCTCGGCATCGGCGACCCGCGCCGGCTCGACCCGGCGGTCACCTGGCGCCCCCGGTCGGCCCGGGACCGGCTGCGCATCCCGATCGGGGTGGATCCCGACGGGCGCCCGGTCGACCTGGACCTCAAGGAGTCGGCCGAAGGGGGCATGGGCCCGCACGGGCTGGTCATCGGGGCCACCGGGTCCGGCAAGAGCGAGCTGCTGCGCACCCTGGTCACCGGGCTCGCCGCCACCCACTCCTCGGAGACGCTCAACCTCGCGTTGATCGACTTCAAGGGCGGCGCCACCTTCGCCGGCATGACCGGCCTGCCGCACACCTGCGCGGTGATCACCAACCTCGCGGCCGACCTGACCCTGGTCGACCGGATGGCCGACGCGCTCCGCGGCGAGCTGGTCCGCCGCCAGGAACTGCTGCGGGCCGCCGGGAACTACGCCTCGGTACGCGACTACGAGCGGGCCCGAACCGAGGGCACGCCGCTGCAACCGCTGCCCTCGCTGCTGGTGATCATCGACGAGTTCAGCGAACTGCTGTCCAGCCGGCCCGAGTTCATCGACCTGTTCGTGATGATCGGTCGACTCGGCCGCAGCCTCGGCGTACACCTGATGCTCGCCTCGCAACGGCTCGAGGAGGGGCGGCTACGCGGCCTGGACAGCCACCTGAGCTACCGGATCGGGCTGCGCACCTTCTCCGCGGCGGAGAGCCGGGCGGTGCTCGGGGTGTCCGACGCGTACGAACTGCCGCCGGTACCGGGCTCGGCGTACCTGAAGTGGGACACCACCACCCTGCAACGGTTCAAGGCCGCGTACGTCTCCGGCGAACTGCCGCCCGAGCAGGCCGCCGCCGTGACCGAGGAGATCCCGTACGAGCGGCGGGTGCTGCCGTTCGGGCTCGCCCCGCTGGCGCCGGCCGAGCCGGTCCGCGCATCGGCACCAGCTAACGGCCCCGACACCGCGGCGACCAAGGGCGAGACAGTGCTGAGCGCCATGATCGGCCGGCTGCTCGGCAACGGGCCGGCCGCGCACCAGATCTGGCTGCCGCCGCTGGCCGAACCGCCCGCCCTGGACCAACTGCTGCCGCCGCTGGGCATCGATCCGCGGCGCGGTCTGACCCCGGTGGGCTGGGCCGGCAACGGGCAGCTCACTGTGCCACTGGCCATCGTGGACAAGCCGTTCGAGCAGCGCCGGGACCTGCTGTGGGCGGAGCTGTCCGGGGCGGCCGGGCACGCGCTCGTGCTCGGCGCACCGCAGAGCGGCAAGAGCACCCTGCTGCGTACCCTGGTTACCGCGCTGGCGCTCACCCACACCCCGACCGAGGCGCAGTTCTTCCTGCTCGACTTCGGTGGCGGCGGCCTGGCCACCCTCGCCGGCCTGCCGCATGTCAGCGGCTACGCCAACCGGATGGACACCGAACGGGTCCGCCGGATCGTCGCCGAGCTGACCGGCCTGCTGGCCGAGCGGGAGCAATCGTTCGCCGCGCACGGCATCGACTCGATCTCCGACTTCCGGCGCCGCCCACCGCCCAGCCCGGACGGGCGTACGTTCGGCGACGTGTTCCTCGTCGTCGACGGCTGGATGACCCTGCGCCAGGAGTTCGAGCCGCTGGACGAGTCGGTCACCACGCTCGCCGCCCGCGGCCTCGGGTTCGGCCTGCACGTCGTACTGTCGGCCAACCGGGCGATGGAGATCCGACCGGCCCTGCGCGACCTGATCGGCACCCACGTCGAGCTGCGCCTCGGCGACCCGGCCGACTCGGCGTACGACCGGCGGGCCGCGGCCGACGTGCCGAAGGGGGCTCCGGGACGCGGGCTCACCGCCGACAAGCTGCACTTCCTCGGCGGGCTGCCGCGCATCGACGGCCGCACCACGGTCAGCGACCTGCCCGACGGCGCGAGCGACCTGGTCAAGCAGGTGGACGCGAGCTGGCACGGCCCGCGCGCTCCACAGGTGCGGTTGCTGCCCAGGCTGGTGCCGGCCGCCGACCTGCCCGGTCCGGTTCCCGGTGACCGGCGGATCCCGATCGGGCTGGCCGAGGCGGACCTGGGACCGGCCTACCTGAACTTCGACGCCGACCCGCACTTCATCGCCTTCGGCGACGTGGAGTCCGGCAAGACCGGGCTGCTGCGGGTGCTCGCCCAGCAGATCGCGGCCCGCTATCCGGTGGCCGAGGCCGCGGTCATCGTCGCCGACTACCGGCGCGGCCTGGTGGACGCCCTCACCGGCGCGCACCTGCTCGGCTACGCCGGCAGTGAGCCGGTGCTCGAGCAGCTCGTCGCCGAGGCCGCGGAGGGACTGCGGCGGCGCCTGCCCGGTCCGGAGGTGACCGCCGCCGAGTTGCGCGAGCGCAGCTGGTGGAGCGGCCCCGAGCTGTTCGTCCTCGTCGACGACTACGACCTGGTGGTGTCACCGAGCCGCAACCCACTCGCGCCCCTGCTGGACTTCCTGCCCCAGGCCAAGGACGTCGGCCTGCATCTGGTGCTCACCCGCCGGTCCGGCGGCGCCAGCAGAAGCCTGTTCGAGCCGGTCGTGCAGCGGCTGCGCGACCTGGGTACACCGGGCCTGCTGCTCTCCGGTTCCCGCGACGAGGGCGCACTGCTGGGCGACGTCAAGCCCAGCAAACAGCCGCCCGGACGTGGGCAGTTGGTGGACCGGCGGACCGGGGTGTCGCTGGTGCAGCTCGCCTGGTCGCAGACCGACCCGGCCTGATCCGAACCGGTCGGCGCACGGACCCGGCGGCCCCGGCCGCCGGGTCCCTGTGGGTAATAGTGCCGTGTCGGCGACGGGTACTTGTGCCGTACTACCAAGGGTGACGGATGCATAGCATCCCCAGCGTGTACGGCGCCGCAAGTCGGCGCGCGACCCTGCCAAGAGGAGGTGACCCGACGTGGCCAGTCCTGGATACCAGAGTGATGCCGCCGCGATGACGCGAGCGGTCAGCGGGTTCGACGAAGCCGCCACCAACACGGCTCGGAGCATGGCACAACTCGAGAGCGAACTCGTGTCGGTACTGAGCCGGTACGCCGGTAACCAGGCCACCGCTTTCTGGCAGCTGCAAGGCCGGCTGCAGGAGAGCATGCGGGTTGCGTCACGGGAACTGCAGACCATGTCCGGTCTGGTCAACGAGAGTTTCCGCAACTACAACACCGGTGACATGGCGGCCGCCGATTCCCTGCGGGGCCTCACCGGCGCCGTGGGCGAGGGCAGCCCCGTACTCAGCCGGCTGGCCGGTGCCTGATCTGCCCGGAAAGGGGTGATGTGAAATGACCGCCGATGTGATCAATGTGGAATTCGGCGCGCTGCGGGCCGCCGCCGACTCGCTGCAGGTGAAGGCCCAGGCGTTGAACGGCCACGTGGAACAGCTGCAGAGCAGCCTGGCCCCGATCAAGCAGACCTGGTACGCCTCCGGCAGTGCCGCCGGTCAGGCCGCGGAGCAGTCCGAGACGCGGCTGCGCGCCGCACTGGCCGACATCATCGCGGTGATCGGTCAGTTCTCCGGCAAGGTGAACGAGGCGCACGACACCCAGTTGGCGCTGGAGAACAGGAACACCAGCTTCTTCGCCTGAGCCGGTGCGATCAGCGGCGGCGTGGGGTGGGGCGGGATCCGCCTCCACCCGACGCCGCCGCCCCGCTGGCCGGCGTTGTTCTCAGCCGAGCTCCGAGACAGGAGAGCGCGACGATGTCCCACGAGGAGTCGTTCCGGGTCCACCTCGAATCGCTGCTGGCGTTCGCCCGCGAGTTGGAGGACCAACTGGAGGCGATGCGCAAACCGACGGACGGCCTCGGCCAGTTGCGCATCCGGCCGGTCCGGCTCGGCGAGTTCGGCGAGGCGGCGTCCCTGGCCGAGCGGCACCGGGCCGCCGCCGAACAGATGCACGAACTGCTGCACACCGTGCGGGAGGCGATCGCCTTCGCCAACGACGTGACCCGCATGATCGCGGACGGGTACGCCGACTACGACATCGGCGTCGCCACGTCCTTCCGGGCGTACGGAAGGGACTGACACGATGCCGCGTGGACACGGTCGGGCGCGTAGCGACTTCAGCCAGTACAGCCATCACGAACTCATGCGGATGCTGCACGCCGGCGAACCGAAGTCGGTGACCGAGGCGGCGGAGGGCTGGGGAGCCGCCGGCACCGCGCTGCACGAGCGCGCCGGCGACATCGAGCGCCAGCTCCGCGAGTTCGAGCAGTGGTGGGACGGCGGCGCCGCCCGACAGTACAAGTTGATGATCAATGATCTGACCTCGGGTATCCGGCAGGTGGCCAGCACCGCGTTCACGGTGCGAGACCTGGCCTACTCCTCCGCCGAGGCGCTCACGACGGCCCAGAAGGCGATGCCCGCCCCGGTCGCCGTACCCGATCTCGCCCCCTCCGTCGTCGCCGCCGCGACCACGCCCCTGGTCGTACCCGCGGACACTCCGGCCAGCACGGTCGACGCGCTCCGCCAGCACCAGGCCGAGGCGGTCGCCGAGGTCAACGCCCAGCAGCGGGCACAGGCCGCCTCGAACGCGGCCCACCAGCAGGCGGTGCAGGTGATGTCCACCCTCGCCACCGAGTACGTCACCACCGAGGACGCGATGCCGGTCACCCCGAGCGCCGCGTCCCGGCCAACCGCCGGCACGCCGATCGAGGAGCCACCGCCGGTCACGCCAGCCCCACCGCTGGCTCCGCAGACCGGTAGCGGCCTGCCGTCCGTACCGGCCGAGACACCGGTCGACCCGGACAAGGCACCCGTCGACCCGGACGCGGCACCGCCGGTGACCCAACCCCGGCCGCTGTTCGGCACGATGTTCACCGCCGGGTTGGCCGCGGCCGCCGCCGCGCTCGGCGGGCGGTTCGCCACCGTGCCGCCTGGCCTCGGGGCCAAGCCGAAGGACGAGAAGAAGGAAACCGCCCCGGTGGCCGCGGCCAACGACAAGGCCACCGCCGGCAGCGCCCGGATCCCCGCCGGCGGCGCGGGTGGCGGTGTGGGTGGCGGTGTGGGTGGCGGCGGAGGCGGCGTCGACATGTCGCCGGTGGCCAACCAGTCCTTGGCCGGTCAGGCCGGCGGCCCGACGGCGAGCGGGCTCGCCGGAGCCGCAGGGGCCGCCGCCGGGGTAGCCGCGGCGAAGGGCATGGCCGGCGGCTTCATGCCGGCGATGCCCTTCGCCCCGATGGGCGCGGGCGACGCCGCCGGCGGCCGGCGCATCCCGCCCTGGCTGGTCGAGACCGAAGACGTGTGGGGCGAGCAGTCGGTGGTGACGCCCGCGGTGATCGGCGAGGAGCCTGAGTCGGACCAGTCTGGGGCCAGGTCATGGAGGTGACCACCGCCGGCTTCCGAGCCGTCCCGACCGCACTGGACGCCGCGGCGGCCGACCTCACCGGAAGCGCCGACCGGTTGAACACCATCCGCGGGCAGCTCACCACGCAAGCCATCAACGGCGAGGCGTTCGGGTTGGTGCCGCAGTCCCAACGCGCCATGCAGGCACACGGCAACAGCCTGCAGCTCAGCAGCACCGAGCTGGAGTCGGCGGCGACGCAGACCCGGCGATTGGCCACCGGGGTGACCGCCGCGGTGACCAACTACCGGCAGGGCGACACCCAGGTCAGCCAGGCATTCCGACAGCTGCTCGGTGGTCTGGCCGGTGGCACCACCACCCTGGCCGCCGCCGGGGCCGCCGCCGGGGCCGCCGCGCCCGCCGGCACTGCCCCGTTCGGCACCCGGATCGAGGCCAACCGGGCGGCGATCACCGCCGAGTTGGCCGCCGAACGGCAGCGCCTCGCCGGCTATCAGGCCCAGCTCACCGGGGACCCGGTCGTCGACCACCGTCTGCAGGAGACCATCACCAAGTCGCAGGCGCGCATCGACCTGTACGAGAACGTCATCGCCGAGAACCGCAAGATCCTCTCGTTCGACCCCTCCGGTGACGGATCGATGGTCGAGCTGGTCGGCGACATCGACGCCGGCACCCGCAACGTCGCCGTGTTCGTACCGGGCACCTTCTCCGAGCTGGCCAACTTCGAGCGGTACCGCGACGCGGCGGCCGGTTTCGTCGACGCCGCCCCCCGGCGGGACCTGGCCATGGTCACCTGGATGGACGGCGACCTGCCCTCCAACCTGTTCCCGCAGGCCCCGTCGGCCAGCTACGCCGACGACCTCGGGCCCCGGCTCGCCGACTTCTCCCGTGAGCTGCGTGCCGAGATCGCCGGCTCCGCCGCGGCCGGCAACGACGTGCAGGTCACCTTCGCCGGCCACTCGTATGGCGGCGCCGTGGTCGGCACCGCCGAGCAGCACGGGTTGGACGCCGACCGGGTCCTGCACATCGAGTCGGCGGGCATGGGTCACCGCGTGGACGGCCCGGAGGACCTGCGCCCCGCCCAGCCCGATGTGCAGCGCTACTCGATGACCGCCCCGGGCGACCCGATCGCCTGGGTCCGGGACATCAACATCTTCAACTGGGGGCACGGGGCCGACCCCGACGAGTTCCCCGGTGTGGTCCGGCTGGAGACCGGCAACTACCCCGACGGCCGACCGCTGGAGGGCACCGCCGCGCACTCCGACGTGCTGACCTACCACAGTGACGCGTGGTGGAACATGTACCAGGTGTTCACCGGCGGCCCGGTGGTGACGGTACCGTCGACGCCATGACCAGCCCGATCGACTACGAGCCGCTGGCCGCCGTGGCGGGGCCGCTGCGGGCCGTGCTGCACGCGGTCGCCGCGCGGTTCGGCGCCGACGCCCGGATCAGCCGCGACGAGCAGCTCGACTGCGACCCGTTCCGGCCGGCCGGCGTACCGAGCGAATCGGTGCGCTGGGAGTACAACCTACGGGTTCCCGTCCCGCCCGGCGCCGCCGAGATCCTGTTGACCGAGGTGGTGCCGGAGCTGAGCGCGGACGGTTGGCGAGCCACCGACCGCAGCAGCGAGACCGAGGTGGCCTACCAGTTCCAGCGGGACGGGGCGAACCTCGGCGTACACATCTCCCGGGACGGCACCGGCGAAGTGGTGGTGGGCGGCTCCAGCCGCTGCGTACCGACCGAGATCCCGTAGCGCCGGCCGCACCACGGGTGGGGCCGGTCAGCCGCCGGGACGCCAACCGCGGGCCCGGCCCCGACGCGCCACGGCCGTACCGATCCCGAGCAGCAGCGCCGCCCCGAGTCCCGCCGACGCCAGCGGCAGCACCAACGGATCCACACGGGAACCAGGGTTCGCACGGGCCGCGGCGACCGGCTGCGCGCTCGCGCCCACGGCTCCCGGCGGATCCTCGACGCCCTCTGCGGCCACCGCCCGGTACGGATCCACCATTCCCCAGCCGAGCTGCGGGTGGTGCCCGTCAACCGCGGTCCGGTGCGCGGTCGACTCGATCCGCCGCACCACCTCGGCGGCGCTGAGTTCTGGCCGGTACGACCGCAGCAGCGCCGCCGTGCCCGCCACGTACGCCGCCGCGTAGGCCGGATCGTCGACCGTGGGTGAGTGTCCCAGCCGACCGTCCGCTCCGGCG
This sequence comes from Micromonospora sp. NPDC048040, assembly GCF_055587185.1. Taxonomy (NCBI): domain Bacteria; kingdom Bacillati; phylum Actinomycetota; class Actinomycetes; order Micromonosporales; family Micromonosporaceae; genus Micromonospora; species Micromonospora sp. NPDC048040. The sequence goes on from NZ_JBVJGT010000083.1 coordinate 19,286, forward strand.
GAGAGGCTCACCAGTTGTCTTCCGGGGGCGGCCACCCCGATGTAGTCACCGGATTCGGTAGAGGCCACCGCGCCGTCCGGCCCGAAGGCACCGACCGCCAGCACCCCGGGCAGGGCGGTCGGGTAGCTGGTCGCACCCTGGGTCCGCGCGCCGGAAGCCGCCGGCGACACCACCACGATGTCGGCCGCGATCGCCCGTGCGGTGGCGTCCCGCAGCTGGGCACTGTTCCTGGTTGCCGGCAGTACCACGTAGATCACTCGGGCGCGGGCGGTGACCGCGAAATCGATGGCGGCGGCGAGCCGACCGGGGTCGACGTCCCCGTCTCCCTGTCTGGTGGTCTGGGTGTAGCGAACCGGGAGCACGGACACGCCGGGAGCCAGACCGGCGAAAGTGGTCTTGTCGTGCGGCCGGGCGGCGATCAGGCCGGCGGCGAAGGTACCTCGGCCATCACAGTCGTCGGTCGCCCCGTCTCTGTTGGCCAGGACGTCCCGACCTTCCTCGACCTGACCTGGGCGAAACTGTGCGTTACGGTCGTCGACGCCGGTGCCGAGCACCGCGATCCGCACCCCGGAGCCCGTGCTCAGTGGCCATACCCGACGCGGCCCGAGCAGCTCCATCGCCCACGGGGTGCCGGCGGTGTGCACTCCCACCGGGTTGGCGCAGCCGGCCGGCGCACCGTAGCTGGCCGGCGCGGCTACCGGCAGCGCCCCGACCAGCGCGCCGACGACACCCGCCAGCGCGCCGAGAGCAGGTCGTGAGCCAGCCGGCCCCGGTCGGGCCGCCGTGCCGGCGCCGCGCCTGGAACTGCCCAACCGGATCATGCCGGCACCCGCAGGGTCACCCGGGTGCCGCGACCGGGCCAGGACTCCACGGTCGCCTTGCCGCCGACCTCGCGCAACCGGGCCACGATCGACTCCCGGATGCCGAACCCGGGTCGGCCGGCGACATCGAAGCCGCAGCCGTGGTCACGGACCACCACGACCAGGCCGCTGCTCTCCTCGTCGGCGCGGACCACCGCGTCACCGATCCCGGCGTGCTTGGCCACGTTGCCCAGAGCCTCCCGCACCCCACCGAGGACCGCGTCCCGGTACGGGCCGGACATCCGACTGCCGGCGCCGGCGGCCACGGCCAACTCCACCCGCAGCCCGCGTTCCGCGAGTTCCTCCACCAGTTCGGCCAACCCGTCGGCGAGCGGGTTGTCGCTGCCGCCACCGGGATCGTCGAGCGTCCTACGCAGCCGAGCGGCCTGGACCCGGGCGGTGGCCCGCACCTGGGCGAGCTGCACCGCTGACGCCGTCTCATCCGCCGCGCTGTGCAGGGCGATCGCCTCCAGGGTCTGCAACACCGTGTCGTGCAGCGACCGCAGCCACCGGGCCCGCTCGGCCTCCCGACCGGCTTGGATCCCGTACGACATGGTCAGGTGCAGACTCAGCCCGCAGATCACGAGCGCCGCCAACGCGACCACCACCGCCAGTCCGAGCCACCCGGCCCGGCCGGCGAGCGTTCCGCTGTCCACGGCGGCGCCGAACGCGACCGTCGCCAACTGGACCGGCATCGACAGCAGCACCGCGAGCACGCCACCGACCAGGCCGTACGCGCCGGTCACCAGGACCACGGCACCGGCCAGGTACGACCAGAACACCTCGGTGTGGGGCACCACCGCACTTCCCACCACGTTCACCCCGTACGCCACGGCGAGGTCGACCAGCACGGCCCCGCGTACCCGTTCGAGGTCCACCGTCGACCGCCGGTAGACCGTGACGATCGCCGCGACGTTGGCGGCCAGCAGCAGAGCCGCAACCGGCAGCAGAGCAACCAGTGCCACCGGCTCCCCGCGCAGCACGAGCAGGCCCATGGCGACGGGCAGGACGCACACCCGGTATGCCAGAGCACCGAGCAGCAGGAATCGCGAGGTCTGGCGATGCAGCACGGCAGCGGCGGTGCCGTCGACCGGACCGGAACCCTCCGCGAGGGCCGCCGGCGTCCACATCGGAGGTCGACGCGGGAAGACGACCCCCGCCATGGCGGCGCGGGTCAGCAGCGCGAACACCATGGCCGGCATGGCGACACTGTCGACTGTCACGGACCCTCCCCCGCCGCGCCGACCAATGCCCACGTGTCAGCTCCTTGTCCATCACCGACCGCGCGTCGCGACTGGCCCCACGAGGATCATGGACAGTTTTCCCGACATTTGACCTTCGAAGCAAGAGCCGGCCGCGCATTGATCCGCGCCGACGCCGAATGGCGCCCGGCCCTGCGAAGGTCATCCCGCTGTGGCCCGCCCCACCCCCGGTGGGAGTCGCTCGCCTCTACAGCGATGAGCCACAACAATCCGTCGAAACCTGGTGAACGTTGGTGGACACCGCACCAGGGCTGGCACAGCGGAGGGCTGCCGCAGCACCTGGGTTCCACAGATGTTGGGCGGTCTAGGCACATGGATCACGGGAAGATGCAGGTCAGAGCGTTGCCGGATAGCGGAACGGCTGAAAACGCCT
>NZ_JBVJGT010000084.1:0-20782 GCF_055587185.1 Micromonospora sp. NPDC048040
AACAGGACTCTCGACAAGCCCTATTTTCCCTGATCAGAAGGCACTTCTTCGTTTTCAGTCCACTCCTTGGACAGCCCTCAACGAAGGGCCGAGGTTAGGCTGGCCGGCTGCCGTACGGAAGGCCGAGTGTGACAACTGATCGAGTCAATCTTCCCGAGCTTTGGCGACTCCCCTGGAGAGACGTCGATCCCGCCGCGCGGCCCGCGTTCGACCCGGCCGGTGTCGCGGAGCTGGTGCGGGTGCTGCCGTCGGCCGCCGAGGTCCCGCCGGCCGGCTCCGACTGGCGGCTCATCGAGTTCTGGTACGACCGGATGACGGAGGCGCTGGTCGACCACCTGGGCGACTGGGTGGTGGGCTGGTGGTACACCGTCGCGTTGGAGGACTACCAGGACCGCGGGGTCATCCCAGTCTGGCGGGCGGAACGTCCTCCGGTGACGACACCGGATGAGACGCTGACCCGCCTCGCTGACGCCGTGGTGGCCTGGCATGAACTGCTGGTTGAACTCGCCACCGGTGCGCGCGGCCGCTTCGCGGAGGCGGCCGCGGCGGCAGCGGACGGTACGGGCGAGCCGCCGGCCTGGCGGGTTGTTCAGGGCAATGGCCGGATCACCATCTACACGGCGCCCCAGGACCGCCGTCTGCCCCATCCGAGTCGGTTGAGCTGGGCGGACACCGATCCCCCGGATCGGATCTTCGATCCGGACACAGTTCGGGCGGTGGTGGGCGATCTGCTCGCGGCGTTCGAACTCCCGTCACCGGAGGCCGACTGGCGTCTCAGAGACCTGTGGCTGGAGAACGTGTCGGCCGGGCTTGTCGACCGGTACGGGCGGTGGGCGGTGGGTTGGCGCTGGTCGGTCGGCGAGGGCGACTTGGATGGTGGCCCGGTTGGCTCCTGGTGCTGCTTCTCGCACTCGGTCACCACGCCGGGGGCGACCGCGGCCACGATCTCCGCGGCTCTGGTGGAGTGGCGCGACTGGCTGGACGATTTGGCGGAGCGGTTCGACCGGTTCCTGCCGCTTCCCTTCGGCGACCTGGACGGATGGGAGCGCGCGGTTGCTCATCTGGTGACTGCGGTCGGTGACCGCACGCAGTACGAGTCCGGCTGGTACGGCTGCTGCATAACCGTGCTCGGCTGGTTTCTCGACGCGGCCGGCATCGAGTCCATCCGCCGGGAGGAACTGCTCGACCACGCGGTCGCCGGCCGCTTCGACAGTTGGGTGGAGCCGCCGAGAGCGGTCGTGGAGTCGGTGGCCGAGGACCTGGCCCGGCGGGTGGCCGTTGACCACGCCTGATCACTTGGCGGTGTGGCAGCGGTTGCGGGATACCGTTGGCTGGCGGGATGTCGTCCCGCACCCGAAGGCGCCGGTGTCGGCGATTCGTGACGGCTTCGTCGGTTTCGCCTGCGGATCCGCCGGGCATGGCCCGCAACGGCTGAGCCGGTTGCTGACCGCGTACGACGACGTGCGGCTCGAAGCCGCCGCGGGTGCCGACCTCACCTCGGACCTGCTGGCCCGCTGGAACCGGATCATCCGTGGTGTCCCGGTCGCGGCGTTCCGCCGGGCACCGGCGCACGCGAAGAACGGCCGGGAACGGTACGGGCTGCACGCCGACACCGAGCACCGGTTCGCCTCATCTCTGGCAGAGACCGCCGACCGGGAAACACCGGTGACGGCCCGTGCGGCCCGGGCCTATCTCGACGTCGCCTTCTTCCACCCGTACGACGACGGCAACGCGCGTTTGGCCGGGCTGGTGCTCCAGTTCGTGCTACTGCGCGAGAGCGTCGAACTCGACGAGGTCGCGCCGATCCTCACGACGGTGCGCCGCGCCGACGACGCCGAGGGAGCAGCGGACCTGGCCCGGCTGGTCCACGGCATCGCCACGGCCACCCATCGCCGCTGGCTGCGGGCGAACGGGTAGGCGAAGATCGACGATGCCAGGCGGAATCTAGGTCAAGGTCAAGCGCGCACTTCGGCCGCGAAGCGATCGTCGCCGAGGGTGATGTCGGCGCCGGGCGCCAGCATTCGGTCGTGCCGAATAGCGGATGTGCTTCAATCCGCTCCGGTTCCGCGGTCATCTGGGGAGCGCCGGTTCTCAGCCGCTCGTTACCCACGTCAGCATCGCTTGCCAGTGGGCCGGAGACGGCGTGTGGGCTGCGTCCTCGCTGATGCGAATCTTGGCGTTGGGCATCCGTGCGGCGATCAGCGGTGCGTCGGGAACGGCTCGGCCGGGGTCGTGTCGACCGGCCCAGATGAGGACGCGGCAGGGCACGTCGCGTAGGCCGAACCTCCATGGGCGGATGTCGGTGGCGAGCCAGTCGCCGGCCAGCCCGGCCGCGCCTTGGCGGGCACCTTCGCGGTTGGACTCCTCGTAGGGCCGCATCCAGGGGTCCTGGCCCGCGGCAAGCAGTTGCCGGTGCTGCTTGAGCGGATCCTCGGCGTACCATGCGGCGGCGCGGGTCACGTAGCGGCGCCCGAACCCCGGAACGGTCCGCAGGGCCCACGCCTGAAACCGCTGCCAGCCACGCACCGTGCGCAGTTCCCGATAAGGGCCGGTGAAGCCTGCGGCGACCACCCCGGTCAGTCGATGCGGGAACCGGGCCCCACAGGCCACGGCGTACGGCGCGCCACCAGAGAACCCGATCAGGCCGAAGCGCTCGATCCGCAGAGAGCTCATCAGCGTACCGACGTCGTCAGCGACGCCGAGGAGCGTTGGCTGTCGGACAGGTGTGGACCGACCGTACCCGGGCCGGTCCACGGTGATCAGGCGGACGCCCGCCAACGCCGTGTCGTCCGGGCGGCTGATCCGAGAGCCCGGCGTGCCGTGCAGGAACACCACCGGCGGCCCGGCCGGATCGCCGTACTCCGCCCAGCCCAGGACCCGGCCGTCCGGCAGCACAAGATCCATATCGTCTCCCCGCTAGACAACTGACCCAGTACAGCGCATAGGCATAGTCGCCGTATTGTGCAGTGTGGGCAATGCCGAAGCGCACTCACATGCCGCCGTAGGTGCGCCGGCCGCCGGCGGTCGTCACAGCGCGTGAGCCTCCTTGGCGCTGGCGACCCCGCTCATAGCCGACAAGGGGGTTCCCACGGCGAAATCCGTGCCATCGAGCGTGCGCGTGCCTGACCGGCTGATCCGCAGCAGCAACCGCTCCCGTCACCGCCGCGCCGCCATCCTCATCTGCCGCGATCCGTGCGTCGCGTAGCGTGACGCAACCCCGGTCGGCCGCCGGTCGAAACTGCCGAGATCAGTGCGTTGTCTACTGCGGAACGTCTGGCCAGTCGGCCACGATGATCAATGGAACAGAGGCTGGCGACCCGTAGTCGTCCCCAGGAAAGTACTCGATGTGCTGATGGCGTTGGACTGCCCGGTCATCGGCGGTCTCGGCTTGCTCGGCCACACCATCGAGTGCATTCCAGATGATGTCGAGATACTCGTGGCCACCGGAGAAGTGCAGCGTGGTCTCGCCCTGCAGACTGACAAGCAGTGGGCCGGCGGTCTCCTCTTGGGCGACGACCCCGCCCGTGATCGCTACCTCGAAGTGCCCAGCATGTTGCCGTAGCAGCCGGCTGAGGGCACGGAGGGCAGCCGGCGGGCCGGCAAGCTCCAGCTCGCCCTCGCTGACGGAAAGACGGCAGCCCCGGTGATCATCCATCGGCGCATTCTCCCTCAACTCGCCGTTCCTCATCCGCCGTCCGGATCTGCCGCCGACAAGGTGGGCGCCGACCGTCTACGCTCGTCACTGTCCGTATATCTACTTGCTCTGCCGCGCTGAGTAGTTTCCGTCGCGCGTCCAGTGCGAGCCGGCTGTTCATGTCGAGTTGACGTCGCTGCCGGGCGACGCTTACCGAGTCATGATCAACTACGCGACTCGATCCGGGCTCCTATACTCGCCCGGTGATCGAGGGATGGTCGGTTGTCCCGGAGCGGGCGGCGGTGGATGCCGCCGGCCCGAACGCCGAGGTTGCGCATGGTGATGGCGTCACCTTCGCTTACGGGACCGACGCCCTGGTCGTGATCGTCGACGCCGGAGACCGGCCCCACGGCAACGCTGTCGACAACGCGAACACACTTGTGCTGCGGGAGCCTTTGCCCGGCGAGGCGACTCAGTGGATGAGTTCGAAGAACAAGTCCAATCAGCCGCTTCTGGGCTTCGTCAAGATGGCCGACGGCTGCCTGGCTCTCGGTGAGCTTTACCAAGCCCACAGCATCTACCGCGGAATGGACCTGTCCACGGGGGAAGAGGGGTCACTTACGTTCGCTGAGCTGACCTGGGGTCAGCGGCTTCCACCCGAACTGCTGGACAAGGTACGGCCGACGCCGAAGCTGCCGGTACCCGGCATCGACTGGCTGGACGATGTGCCGCAGGACCTGACCCGGGCACTGCGGTCGTTTCTGACCGCTTGGTACGCCGATGTGCCGGTGATGCCAGCCACGCCCCACCACGCGGCTATGAAACTTCCGCCCCCGTTGCTGGCCTTCCACGACATCGCCGCCGGCCGCGAGGCGATCCTCGGCCGGCAGGACTCCATCGAGCCACTCGACGAGATCGAGTACCTCGAAGACGAGCCACTCGTGGTCTTCGCGGCCGAGAATCAGGGCGTCTGGGAGGCGTTGATCGACCCCACCGACGACGACCCGGTCGTTTGGTACGACGGCGGCCCGGAGCGGCTGCGCGAGCGGGAACGCCTCAGCGGATTCCTGCTCCAGTTCGCCCTCAACGAAGCGGTGAGCACCTCACCGTTCACCGGCTTCGCCACGGTCACCACGAAGTCGCTGGACCGGTTCGTCGAGGATCTGGTTCCCGTTCCGCTGCAGCCGATGCGGGTACCTGGCGACCCGACGCGCCATTGGGTGGCTCCCGGACTGGTCGCCATGGCCGCCGATCACGGCGAGAGTGGTATCTGGCTGAGCGTCGGCAGCCGGCAACGCTCAGCCCTGCGGCCCCTACGCTCTCGCCTCGACTGGGAACACTTCAACGGCTAGCCAGCAAAATCGCTCCGGCCGAGCGCACCCCTCCTGCGGCGGACGGCACGTACCGCTGGTCGGCGGCCTACCCAAGACCAAGTGCGCACATCTGCCGCGATCCGCGCGCTACGCGGCGTGACGACCGCCACGGACCTTGGCGAACTGATCTGCCGATGAGCGTGCATGGTCCCGCCGGTATCTCGGATCCCCGGTGATGGCCGAAGGTGCTGTGCTCGTCAGGTGGGTTGTGTGTCCCACCAGCGCGGCAGGTCGACGTCCGGCGCTTCCGGGTTAGTGAAGTGGAACGGCACGCCGACATGTCGCGCGACAGCCTGGCCCTGCTCGATCGCCTGTTGTGCCTCCGGCCAGGGCGGTACCCGTCCGTTGAACAGGCGGATGTCGCCGCCGTGTCGTAGCACCGTCAACGGCACTTCATCGAAGTGATCGCGGTTTCGGCCCGGTCGGCTCACGATCGCCACCAAGTCGACGCACCAGCCCTGTGTGTCGCCGTCCCAAAAGGCTTCGACGGCGAGGATTGGTGCGGTGATGGCGTCGGCCTTCTCGATCAGCTGCGCGGTCGTCGGTGGCGGTGGCTCGGGCTCAACGAGACCTTGCCGGTCCAGCTCGACGCGTCGCTCGATCAGCAGATCCTGCGCCTCGTACAGGCCGGGCGGCGGTTGCAGTCCGCCTTCCTGGCGCAGGAGGACGACCGCCTGGATCAGTCGGCCCGTGCACAGCAACTCGTCTATCTGCTTCAGCAACTGCGGGTCTATCGCGTTCCACCAGGCGTTGGTCGCAAGCATCTCGCCATTATTGTCGGACGGCGTCAACGCCGACGGACAAGCCATGATCCGGCATCCGCATCTGCCGCGATCCGCGCGTTACGGAGCGTCATGTCAAGCGAATGGAGCCGACGTCCGGACTTGCCGAGTTGCGGGTGTCGGACGGGCTCACCGCCTCGCTTCCTCGCTCCGTCAGACCGGGGAGGACGAGAGCGCCTCGGCGATCATTCGGTGGCCTTGGGCTTCGAACGACTCGTCGCCTACTCGGTAGGCCCAGGCTGCGGTGCCGATCGCCTCGCGGACTCGGTTGCGGTGCCACTCGTCCGCCTCGCGGGGATCGCTCCTGTACCCGTCGAGAAAGGCTGCCTCGAGGTTCGGGTTGCGGCGGAAGTCCTGGGCGGCCAGCCGGGCGAAGTCCGTGGATGCGGGACGCATCGCCGCACGGCCGAAGTCGATGACGCACACGACGTCGTCGTGGACGAGCCAGTTCCGGGGCTGCCAGTCCCCGTGGGTGGGTACGAGGGTCGCGGGCGGCGTCGGCCAGGCGGCGATCTCGGCTCGTAGTCGCTCCACGGTGGTCGCAGCGATCCGGTGTGGTTGGCTGAGCCACGCCAGTGACTTCTCGTTCTCGCGCCTTTCGTAGTCGTCGTCCGTGACGACAGTCTGGGCGTGCAACAAGGCCAGCAGCTCGCCTGCCTGCCGATAGGTGGAGGGGTCGTCGGCGTGCTTGCTGCCGAGCACCAACTCGCCGGGCAGGTACCGGGTGACGAGGAGCTTCGCGTCCGCGCTGCCATGCACCAGAGTCGGCGCGCGGCCCCTGCTGGTCCACGGACGCAACCAGTTGAGATGGGCGTGGAGCTCCCGCTCGATGTGATGGTCGTCGTCGCCGCCAGCTTTGACGATGAATCGTGACCCGGCATGGGTCATCTCGAGGACAGCGGTCTCCACCAAGCCCCAGCTGTGGTCCCGCTCGACGGTCGCGCCCGGAAGCCACTGGTCCACCAGTGCCCGCTGCTGCAGAGAGAGGTTTCCTAACGCAGAAGTCACAGCGGGGATCCTATGAGGTGAACGACCGGACCCGTCGAACAGTAGGTGGCGACCGCGCCGGACGTCCGCCGATCGTGCGTGACGACAGGCGGCGTGCCGTCACGCACCGTAGTGCTCTTCGTCGTGGCTCAGCATGCGGATCTGCCGATGAGCGGACCGCCCGGTCGGACTCACTCTTGGGGGCCGTCTCCCGTTCGCGCCAAGCGCTCGCGACTCAGATACCGAACCGGCTTGCCGAGCGACTCCGCGTAGGCAATCTCCCGTCGGGTTGACTCACCTAAGTAGCCGCCCGGATCCACGATGTACACCTCGTCAGCCATGCGAATCTTTTGGAAGTGCACGCCGCCAAGCCGCCCCTTCAGGTCCGAGCTGTCGACTGTCCAGTCGTAGTCCGGCAGATCGGGGAGGCTGAACATTCCGAGGCTGATCACGACGCAACCTTCCATCGTGAGCCGCTGGTTGACCTCCGCGAACTCAGCCTCAAACTTGGTCGAGCCGCAGAGCGTGATGACCTTCGCCTCACCCTCGGCCGACTGCGGCGCCTGCTGGTCCTCCATGAGGTTCATGATCGGTGAACGGGCAGGACAAGTCTATCGCCGCCCCCTGGACGTTCGCTCATGCCGCGAGCCGAGTGGAGCGAAGTCGGTGGTGGACGACTTACGGCGGGTCGATCTCGATGGTGGCCATTCCGGTCGTCCCCGTGCGGACGTGCGCCACCACTTGGCCGCCCGGGTCAATGACGCAGGTCGGACCCAGCCCGATCCGGGACTCGTCACGCTCGCCGGTGACGTCGGCGGAGATCAGCCACATGCCCGTCTCCTGGACCCGTCGCGCGCGGATCTCGTTGTGCCGAGCCTGCCACCAGAGTGCCTTCTCGCGGCGCATCATGTTCTGCGCCGGCACCAGCAACACCTGCGCCCCACCCGCTGCCACCGAGGCCGCTGCTTGCGGGAACTGCGTGTCGTAGCAGATGTTGATGCCGAATCGCACACCGGCATGGGTGAACACCGGGTAGGCGTCGCCCGCGGTGAACACCGACTCTCCGCCGGTCAGGAAGGTCTTGCGATACCCGCCTTCCACTCGACCGCCCGTGACGACCAGCGCCGTGTTGTAGTACCGGCCCCGCCACCGCTCGATCATCCCGAGCACGAGCATCTGCCGAATGCCGGCCAACCGTGCCAACACCGCAGCGAACTCCATCGAACACACGTCGAATGCGTGGCGATGCACATGCTGGCCCGTGACCAGATAGCCCTGCAGGAAGCACTCCGGGAACAGCAGCAGTTCAACCCCCGCCGCGTCAGCTTGGCCCGCGCAGTCCTGGATGACCGTCACCGCCGCGTCCACGTCACCAAGGATCTCCCGGGTCTGGCAGGCACCGATCCGCACCGCGCCAACCTACCCGCTAGCCGCGAGAGAGCTGGGTGCGCATCAGATCAGAAAATAGCCGGTCTGGCCCGAAGATCCGGTGCACGGATCTGCCGCCGACCGTGCGCGCCGGTCTCCTACGCCTCGTCACCGTGGGTAAACGGACGGGCGAGGCAGGCAACCAGAGGCGTGGCATTTGAGGCGGCGTCGGACTCGCGAACATCGAGACGGTGAGATGTCCTAGGTGCCGCGAGCGTGGGCGTAGTCGATGAGCGCCCGGCGGTACGGTTCGGGCACCTGCGGCGCCAGTTCGGTGAGCGTGTCCAGGTCGGCGGCCGATCCCGTCGAGCGGGCACGGTATGCGGCGGCGGCCGCCCGCATCGTGACGTCGTCCGGCTCGAGTTCCTCGCCGCGAGTGGCCTGCGCGGCGGCCTCGGCGAAGTCGCCTTCCTCGGCGGCCAGATCGGCCAGGTCGAGGTACAGCGACCAGTTGGCCGGGTCGAGCGCTAGGGCACGCCGGAAGGCAGCGGCCGCCTCGGCGCGGTTGCCGACGTGACGCCAGGTGCCGGCGCGGACGACCTCGGTGAACATCACGCGCCGCACGGCGTCGGCCCGGTCGCACAAGGCGAACGATGCGTCGGTGCGGCCGCACACGCGCAGCAAGATCGCCATGCGGGCCATCGCGTCAGGGTCCGCATGGCGCTCGCAGACCGCATCGATCGCCCGGAACCACGGGGCCAGGCAGTCGCGGACAGCATCAGTGTCGAGGTCACGGTCGTAATCGCGGATACGCATCGTGGCCTCAGCGACGGCGGCCGGGGTTACCGCATTGAGGAATCGCTCGTCGCCGAACCATGGCGCGGACGCCCACGGGACGTCGGGCTGGTAGCCGGTGACCGCGCCGAGCGACATCGCGGCCTCGTCCATGTCACCGTCCACAAAGGACAAGTAGGCACGGGCTAGCATCGGTCCGATCGTGTTTGCCGCCGCGACGACGGCCGTGACCTCGGCGGGCAGCTCGCGCCGCAGGTTCTCCAGCGCGGAGTACGGCTTCGGATCGCGCGGATCGGCGGCGACCGCTCGCGCGATGAAGCTCGTCGCTGCGGAGGGCGAGCCGCCGCAGTGGGCCATCACCTGGGCGAGGGCGAGCGCTCCCGTCGTCGACACGATCGACACTTTAGCGCCGGCCGGCAGCGCGGGCGACGAGGTCCGTACACCGCCAAATGGGCGGTGCATGCCCGGGCCAGGCGAGCGCTGCGCAGAGCGGCTACGGCCAGAAGCTCGGCACTGTCGCGACGGCTGCAGCCGTCTAACGACGATAATCGGGTGCACTCATTTGTCGCCGACCCGGGCGTCACGCTGGGTCACAAGCCTTCGGGCACCCAATCACACCGATTGCTGAGATCGGTTAGTCACTCCACTAGGCGCACCGGGTTCGATAGCCCCCTACACTGCGCCGATGGCGCTGAGCAGAAGGACCTATCGGATCGTCGACGGCGAGCAGATCGAGGGCACGTGGCGGCCGATCTTCATTCGTAACGGTCCGACTTACTTCCTGACTGACCTGCTGGTCTTCGCGGACGGTGCGATCAACTGCTGGGACTGGGTCGACCTCGACGGGCTGCGCGAGAAGTTGAAGAGCGGATGGGTAGCCACGCATCTCAAGCCAGGTGCGCAGGCGTCAGCTCACCATCTTGCAAGCTGGCGCTTCGACGAACCGCAGATGTGGCTGACAGGCGAGGAGCTTCTTGGGGAAGTTGCCGACGAGGTCGACCAACTCAATGGCCGACCTGACTCCACCGGCCGCTGTCTGCAAGCCTTGGACCGTTACCTTGAGAACCGAACGGAGGCTGATCGGCGGGCGCTACTGGCTGCATACTTGGCCGTCCCCGCCCACCTGCGGCACTACGCGTTGGGTGACATGGACGCCAAGGACTGGCCGCTTCGCGTGCTGTGCACTCCGATCGGCGAGCGCACCACCTACGACGAGCTCGTGACCGAGTCGATGCACGCCCAGGCGCACGAGTACTTCGCCGAGTGCGACCGGTCGGTCAAAGACTGGCATGACAACCACCCCGTCGACGGCCCGGACCAGGCACAGAATCCAACGGTGAAACTCGCGTCGATCCCGGGGAATTGGCCCACGGAGCCGGGCATCGAGTGCCTGCGTAACGAGTACCCGGCCACGATCGAGATTGGCGGCGACACCTACGCCAGCGCCGTGCATGCCTACTGGGCGATGGCCACCACCGACGAGACCGCTCGCGCGGCGATCCGCCGCACCACGACAGCCCTTAGCGTCGAGCGCGCCGTCGGACGAGCGCCGATTAGGCAGGACTGGCCCCACCTTCGTCTCACCGCGATGCACACCATCCTACGCGCCAAGTTCAATCAACACCCAGAACTCGCAGACGTGCTCCTTGGGACCGGCGATGGCCGCATCGACTACAACATCAGCTCGGCCTACTGGAGCGGCGGTACGAAAGGCCGCAACTGGCTGGGTCGTCTCCTGGAGCTTGTGCGGTCAGAGATTGTGGCTCAACGAGCCGGCTTCCTCCCGTAGAGGGTGAGCGCGTTTCCGTATCGGCCGCTGACGTCGGCGCTCGTTAGACCCGGCAGGACTGAGCGACGCACGCACATGCCACGACGCGAGCGTTCGCAACCCAGAAAACATGTCGCCACTGCACATCGATGCATGACAGAGAGTCACCAACACGAGAATAACCGACCTAATGGTGGACCAGTCATGGCCCGTGTCCCTGTGGAGCCGACCTCAGCTGTCACAGCCACTCAGCTGCTTGCTGCGGGCGGCCCAGACCATGGGCCGCCCGCCCCGCAGGGTTGCAGCCCATGGGCAGTCCGGTATGGCGAACCCGGCTTTCCTCGGTGGCAACCAACGTGCGGCTCAGTCAGCCCCGGTGCTCATCGCGGGTCACGTCAAAGGTGAGTCGACTGGGCAGACCGCGCGGCGAGACGGTCGTGGGTGCCTGTCGGTAGGAGCCCTGCCGCGGTGAGACGCCGGGTGTAGGCGGCAGCCAACTCGGCACTGGTGTCGTGCTGGCCCAGCGCGGTGAGGATGCTGATCGCCTGCTGGTGCAGGGCCTGGTTGTAGGGGTCGACACGGATGCCGGCCTGGATGAGGTCGAGGGCGCGTCGGGGATCGGGTTCGGCGGCGGCCAGAGCGGCGTAGGCGTCCAAGGCGTGCCGGCGGGCCGCTTCCCGGGCTGGGTGGAGCCATGGCCAAGGGTGGTTGGCGGCGAGGTCGCCGGTGTAGGCGTCGATGACCGCCCGCCAGGCGGTGATCGGGTCGGTGACGACGGTGGCGGCGTACGCGGCGAGGGCACGCAGACGCCACAGGTCGACGTCGAGGTGGGCGGGGTGGAGGCGGTAGCGGTTGTCGGTGTGGTCGATGACGGCCAGGTCGCAGGCGGCTCTGATGGTGGATCGCAGGTCGCTGAGGGTGGTGTAGAGGCGGCCGGTGAGCCGATGTGCGGGCAGGCCTGGCCAGATCGCCTCGACGAGCTGCTGACTGCTGGCCCCAGCTTGGTGCACGGCGAGGAAGACCAGGATCTGCAGGGCGGCGCTGCGCCGGATCTGCAGCGGTGTCCCGTCGATGAGCAGGCTCGGCTCGCCCAGGATGCGCAGGACGAGCCTGCTCCCTGCTGCGGTGTCGGTCGCGGATGGGTGCCTGACCGCGGCTCTGCCGGCTGCCTGCCGGGGGATGCGCGGCGGCTGGGGCGCCGCGACCGGTTCGGGGCATGGGTCTGGTGGGGGGTACGCCTGCGTGATCACGGTGAGCAGGTCGGTGGCCGCTACCGGGTCGAGCACGCACAGGCGGGTCCCCGGCTGTGCGAGATTGTGCCGGGTGTGGGTGTGCCCCGCCTCGTCGACGTGCCAAGTCACGTCAGCATCTGCGGGGTTGAGCACGACTGCGGTGCCAGCTCTCGCCGTCAGCGCCTCCCGTAACTCGCCGAGATCAGATGTGGCCTCAAGGATCAGCAGCGGACGTTCTCCGCGACTCGGGATGTCCGCGCCGCCTTGCCCCAGGGGCAGGCGGTCGGCCTCGTTCATGGCTGGGGTGAGCAGGGATGCGGCACCGTCGACGGTGTCCAGCACGCGCACGCCCGGCATCTGCGTCCAGCCGTGGCCGGCGGGTCCGAGCAGCATGGTCAGGGCGGCACGGGTGATCGCCAGCGGCGTCGCGGGCGGGTGCCGTAAACCGGTCAGGACGGCGATGACCAGGAGCCCGCGGAGAGCGGCCAGGGCACCTGGGCCGGTAAACGCGATGGTGCCGGTCGGCAGATGAACGAGCGGGCCCGAGAGACGGGCAGAAGTGTCGCCGGTGACGGCGGGGGCTGCCGGAGTTCCGGTCGACGCGCTGGCGAGACCGGCTTGAACGGCGGTGACTGTCGCGGGCAGCGGCGCGAGGTCGGTGTTGTCGCGTGCGCCGCCGGGTGGGTGGGGTTGGTAGGCGCGCCGGCGGCGCAGCCACACCAGTCCGGCGGCGACGGCGACCTGCTCGGCGATGTCCCGGGGCAGCCAGCCGCCCGACAGGCTCACCCCGTCCGCGTCACCGGTGTCCAGCATGTCGCCTTGGTACGCGACGGCGTTGGCGTCGGGGATGTGGTCGGCGGTTCCGGCGGCTACGGGCAAGGGATGCTCCGGGGCAGCAGCGGTGGCGCCGGTGTGCGCGCCGGCCCCGAGCGCGGCGGCGCCGGCCATGCCGGTGGCGGTGGCTTGCAGCGGAGTGGGTAGCGGGATCCTACGCAGCCACCGGGCTCCCGCCTTCACCCGCCCGACGGCTCGGATGGTGACAGTGGCGGCGAGCATCAGCCACACCAGCCACGCTCCTGCGGTCAAGGCGATGGCCAGGGTCTGTGCGGTCAGCGGCTGCGCTACCCACTGGCGCATGCCCGGCCAATCGTCTGCCGGCCATCCGACGACCTGCACAAGCACCACCGGCGGCATGACCAGGAGCAGGACGAGGGCCAGCAGGTGGGCGAGTTGCCGTGGCCAGCGCATGTCAGCCACCCCTACGATGCGGCGTCACCGCGTGGGGTGCGGTGGTGGTCATGGTTGGTGTGTCAGTGGTCGGGCGGGGCGGACGAGGCGCGTCCATATCTGCCGGGTCCACCACATCGCGACTGCGGCGGCGTAGATGGTCCCGAGGATTCCGGATGCGGCCTGGCTGACGATCGCCGCGCTGATCACCCCGAGCGGAGCGGCGAGGATCAGGCGCAGTAGCGGTGTGGACACCACCGCCATCACCACCCCGATACCGAGGAGCAGGCCGCCGACCCGGCCGGCGATGTCGATCCACAGCACGAGGTGCGGCCACCGGTCTGCGGTCAGCGAGTATTGGATCAGCGCCATGCCCGCTGCGGCGGTCACCACCGACCCGGTCGGGAACGCTAGTAGCTGCGACCAGCCGCCCCGGGGTGTGCGCCACTGTCGGGCGGCGACGACGGCCATCAGCGCGGCCACCACGACCACCGGGGTGATCGGCAGCAACGCCCACCGCAGGAATGGACCCACCTCCGCGCCGATGTAGACGCTGCCCACTACCGCGTACAGGCCGGCGATCGCCATCCCGAACGACATCGACGCCAGGATGCCCGTGCCGACCTGCGCACCAGCAGACATGGGTGCCTCGCCGGGGCGGGCGGCGAGCGCGGACGCGATCACCGTGCCCGCGCCGAGGGCGGCGATCAGCGCGAATACCGCCGCCATCGCCAGCTCACCCCAGTTCAGCAACGCCCATCGGTACAGGTACGCGCCGTTCCATTCGGCGGTGAGCAGGAACTGCGCTACCAGAGCGAGGGAGGCGAACCCGGGAACCGCGATGGCCACCGCCCGCCGCACGGGCGGCACTGGCGACTCTTCCGCTTCCGTCTCACCCACGACGCTCGCCGCGCCCGCGTCAGCCGCACCACGCACGGCGGCGAGCACCGGATCAGCGACGACCGTTGGCGCCATACCGACCCGTTGGGTCAAGACTTTCTCCACGACCGGCATGGCGGCCATACCGCCGACGCAGTAGAGGCCGGCGACATCGGCCACCTCCACCTCTGCTGCGGCGATCGCCTCGATGGTCAGGTGTGCGACGCGTTCCGCGACCGGCCAGGCGGCTTGCTCCAGCAGTGTCCCGTTTACTACGACGGCCGGGCCGCCGGGCAGCGGCACCGTCACCGCGGGATGCGCAGCCAAGGCGTGTTTCGCGGCGCGGACGCTGGCCACCAACGCCCACCGCGCACCATCCGGTGCCGCCGCGTCCGGCTCAGCATCGGCGAGCATGCCCGTCAAGGCTTCATCGACGGCGAGTCCACCTGCGGACGGGTCGGAGAGAGTGGCGAGGACTTCGAACCCGGCCGGCCCGCGCCGCAGCACACTCACCTCGGCGCCGCCGCCTACATCGCACACGACGATGTACGACCCGACTGGCAATTGGACACCTGAGGACACGAGGTGGGCCGCCACGGCTACCGGCGCTTCCATCAGACGCGGCTGCGGCAAACCCGCGCGATGGGCCGCCTGCCGCAGCCATGTGCGTCGGCGCGGTCCCCACCCGGCTGGCACCACCAGCCGCACATCCTTCACAGCGGTGCCCGCAGCTCTCTGCGCCTGCTCGGCCACATGCCGCAACGTCGCTGCGACCAGTTCCAGCGGTTCAACCTCGCCGCCCGCCACGGTGACCTGCTGCTCGCTGGAACGTCGCGGTGCCGGGATGAACCGCTCCGGCTGCGCCACGGCCGCCTGCCAGGCGCGCTGCCCGGTGATCACGTTTCCGTCTTCAGACAGGAACACCGCGCTGGATAACGCCGGTTCCCCGTCGAACGTCAGCGGCGACCACGAGCCGTTAGGCCACGCCAGTACCCCTGTGGTGCTGGCACTGCCACAGTCGATCGCCAGCCGCGCCTCCCCCGCCTGCATAGACCCCAGTCAAACACGAAGATGATCGTGGCGTCACCCGTGAATCACGCACCGCCATCACGCGGTGGGCGTGTCCTGGCATCGGTCAGCACGTCACCGGCCATACCGCCACTCGGCTTCCTCTAGGTAATCCGCGTGCTGGGCTGTCTCCCAGTCCGCCATGCTCGGATGGCGATCGCGGCAGTACGGCCGCTGTAGATGCTCGACGAACAGGGCCCGTTCGTCGTCGCCCGTCAGGTGCAGACCGCGATCGTCGGTCCCGGCACGCAGGACAGACCTGTCGTCGGGCTCGGCGTTCATGGTGATCTCACCGGCGCGCGGGGCACCGCTGCTTGCGGCCAGGTACGCGAGGTAGATGTACCGGTAGCGGGCTCGCCATGCTCTGGTGCACCCGGGTCAGCCTCTGATCGACCTGCTCGAGGACCACGGCTCCATTCGGTTCCTCCCACCAGCGTCGGTGCATCGAGGCTGGCCCTTGGACACCACGCTCATGGACTTGGGCAACCTGGCGCCATCGTGGCATCCGATCGTCCCTCGGCCCGCCCCGCACGCACGCGCGGCTCGCTGCGGTCCGGCGGGCTGCTCCCCGCAGCAGATTCCCTCGCCGCACCGACGCGGTGGCGCCCTCCTGAGGGTCAGCGAAGGCCTTGGCTGGGCCGCTGCGATGTCGCTGCCCGGAATCCGCCAGCACCCCATCTCATCGATGATCTCCCCGCCTTTGCTGCGGGGACCCGACGTGTATTGGATAAGACGTGGAACCATCGACCACACCCATCCCGCCCGCCGCTCACGACGTCGTCCAGACCTGGAGAAACGCCGCGTTGGCGACCGGTCCCGCTGACCGCAGCCGCGCTGAGGCTGCGGCCCGTGACGCCTACCGCGCTGCCGCCCTCCCGGCGCCGTCACGCTTCATCTGGGGCCTGTCCCCCTGGGCCGCCCTCGATCACGTGCGTCGACTCATCGACGACGGCCACACCCCGCTGGTCGACGTGGTACGCCGGAAAGTTCTGAACAGGTCCCTGTCGGTGGCACGCGCACCACTGTGGGATCAGGTCAACGACGTTGACCGGGTAAGGGCCTTCAGCGGCTTCCACTCATTCTTCGAATGGGAGGGCTACTACGGCGAGCAGCGTTATGACGGCATGGACGAGCGGTACAACCTGATGGAACGCCCCTACCGATGCTCACCCGTCACTGCGGGCGAACGAGCGGCGCTGCAACCCATACTGGGCGCCGTTCGGCAGACATACGACTCCGTCCTTGGCCCTATCTGGGGTGCCATCGGCCGCCCGATCACCGGCGCTTACGCCATGCGCGCCGCCTGGTACTGGGACGACGATCACGGGTTCGTCGACCGGGACGACGAAGGACGGGCCGTCGTCCGGTACAGCCTGCCGGAGATCAACGACATGTACTTCGACGCCGCCTGGTTCTACTACCCCGACCCGGTGGTCCTCGCCGCCATCGACACGTACCGGTCTGTACTGGGGACCGCCCCTGATTCCGGCTGGGAGGGATGCAGGGCCGTCGCGCTCTCCTCCGGTCCGTGGTGGCCGTTCGGCGATGTCGCCGTCATGAGTGAGCGACCGACAGCCCTCCGACTCGATGCCCAGGGACGCCTACATTGCGATGAGATGCCGGCCGTCGAATGGCTCGATGGCAAGCATCTGAGGGCACGGCACGGAGACGTGACTCCTTGATCTTGAAGTGAGCAGGCGTCCGGGATAGTTCAGGCCGGCCCGAACTGTCGATGTCCGTAGTCGTCTGCACGGATGTCCGAGGTCCTCTGCACCGATCTGGGCTCCCGCCTCAGCCCCCATTCCTGCGGTGGGCCGGCTACGGCCGGGCCCGCCGGGAGGTCGCCATCGCCGAAAGCCTGGTGATCGCCGCGTGCGGGTTGGTGCGGGCGCCGGCGGCCGCGATCACCGACCCGGTGTGGGCTGGTCGCCACCGACGAGCGTGACGACGAGCCGGCCGCCGGGTGCGTCTGGTCGATCTGCTCGCCGAGCGGGTCGCCGCCCAGCGGGTCGCCGAGATTTGGTGGGTGCGCTGCGACGCCGACCAGCAGCAGGCCCGACGACGACCGCCCGCAGTGCCGGGCCGGGCGATCTGCTCACCTACGCCGACCGCGAGCAGATCCCCACCCTCGCCGACCGGCTCACCGCGCTGCGCACCCAGCTCCCGTCCTGACCCGCCCGGCCGCTACCACCGCGGCGCCCTGAACGCCAGCAGCGGCCTGTCTGCCACCTGTCCGGGACAGGCGGACAGACCTGTCCGATAACCTGTCCGCGCGAACAGACACCCGCCGGCCCCGTGTCAACCACTGCGGTGTGGCCAAGTGCTGCCAATCCGGTTGGCAATGCCTGGCAGCACCCCCGGCCTGATGGCGTCATCGCGTTGATCTCCGTGGTGATGGCTCGGCGTCATGGCCGGCAGCTTCGAGTGTTACTGGTTAGCGCCTCGGACCAGCGTGGACAGGAACCGGATGGAGTTCTCCACGCGGTGCTTGATCGCGCGCAGGGCGGGGATGTCGAAGTTGCCGGCGGTCCCGTGCGTGCCCTTGTTGAACTGGGAGAACAGGTTCAACACGTCGTTGACGTCTTGCTCGACGAAGTCGCCCAGGGTTTCGTAGCCGGCGCCGTTGAGATCGAGCAGGTAACCGATCTTCTCGCGCCGCGCCACAGCCTTGCCGTCTGGTCCCCGCGCGCAGTCTGGCTTGGCCTGCAGCACCGCGGCGTCGGGAGCGTTCATGTCGATCAGCTTCACCACGACCTCGCGGGCGCTGGTGCAGAAGTGCCGCGCCGCGTCGGGATTGCGCGGGTTGATCGCGAACCGGGCGCCCTCCCAACGGTTGTGCAGGTCGAGCGACAGAGACGACAGCTCGTCGGTGAGCGAGGTTCCCTCGATCTGCTCGGCATCGGCGGCCGTGCCGTCTAGAAGAGTGTTGGCGAGCTGGGCGCTGTTGGCCGTCTCGGCTTCCGCCAGGTCGGCCAGTTCCTGCCCGCGCGCGTTCCAGCCCTCGGACTGTTCGTCGACGTGGGAGTACGCGGTATGCAGCGCGATGGTGGAGGTCTGCACCGTGACGTAGCGGGTCGCCGAGCGTTGCCGGTTGACCCGTGCGATCTCGGCGTTGAGCCGCTGCCGGTTGGCGCGCACGCGGGCGTTGTACGCGCGAACCTCGCGGTTGTGCTCGTCGACGGCGCGCTTGAGCTTGCGGTTGTAGTCCGTGACCTCGCGGTTGTAAGTGTCGACGGCCCGCTTCACCTTGCGGTTGTGCTCGTTGACCATGCGGTTGTACTGGGCCGGCGTGACCTTTCGTGGCATATCAACCTCCGCGCGCGAGAATACGCCTGGGGTCCGACAGAAACGCAGGTCAGTTCGGTGGGCGCGTCGGCGTTCACTGGTCGTTGTAGCGCTCGACGAGGACACGGCGCACGCCGGCGTCGAGCATCGCTTGCGCGCGGTGCTGGCCGTTGTTGTAGCCCTCGCGGCGTGGCCACGGCGCGTACGGGCGGATTGTGTCGACCAGCAGCGAGTCCAAGGCCTCGCGCTCCCATTCGGTGAGGCGCCGCGCGTCCGGGTGGTCGAGCACGTACGACATGGTGTCGTCAAAGGAGAGGCCGTCGGCCTTGGCTTGCTCGGCCAGCCAGATGGCCAGCCGCGTCACCTTCTGCCAGTCGCCGCCGTGGTACCAGCAGCAGTCCCGGCCGCGGCGGCGCGGCACGAGCTGGCGGCCGAAGCGACGCCACCACGGCACCCCGGCCGCCATACAGCCGTCCTCGCGAAACGGGGTGGGACGTGGCAGCCAGACCACGAGCCGGGCCGCGTACGTCGATTCAGGGTCCGGCTCGATCTCGGGCGCGATGAAGCCGCTGCCCCGGGTCAGGTCGACGGGCCGGCCGACGAGCGCGTCGATGTCGGCCGGCGACACCGACAGCCACTCAGGACCGTGCAGGGTGTGCTCGGCCCGGTCCGCGGTGAAGGTCACCAGCTGCGGACCGCGGCTCGGCAAGCTGCTCTCATCGTCGGTGACCATGACTTCCATCCAGACCGGCGGTTCCGGTTCGTCGGGGCAGTACTGCCGCCACACCACCGCCGCGCGCTCCTCGGCCGCGTTGGCCAGCAAACGGCCCTCGCCGGCGGACGACATCTGCGTGGCGATCGCGACGGGACGCAGGCCGGCCGCGGTGAACAGCTGCAACCGGAACGTCGTACGCCAGCGCGCCTCGGGCGGCAGCCGGAACATGTGCTCGTTGACGACCTGCTCGCGCGGTCCGGCGAGAGCGGCCAGCGGGGCGGGCAGGGGCGGCACATCGGTGGTCATGCCGGCACGGTAGCCGCTCCCAGGCTGATAGCCGCGAGGGCGTCAACGCGTCGCCAAGAGTGCGTTAAGACTGCGCCCGGCCGGTCGCCGCAGCCGCCCGCGTTCGCGCAGGGCGGAGTGCGGTCGCCGATGACACGGCGACCGCCGGCCGGGGATCAGCTCTGTATTTACTCGGCAGGTTGGCGATAGGTGGCGTCGAACCAGCGGATGAAGCCCATGGTGTTACCCCACTGCTCAGCGATCCGCTCGTGGATTGCACGCTGGTCGTGGCCGGGGAGGAACTGCCGGGCGCCGGCGACGACTCCGCCGCACCCGCAGCCGCAGGTTCGCGGCCGGTCGAGAGGGTGGTCGTCTACGTAGGTGACCGGATTGCGGTATTGATCGAGGCTGGGCTGGCCGATCAAGCCGTCATATACGGGGTCGCCGGGTTCTAGGACGGTCCCGACGATCGCGGACTTGCCGCCACCGACGTCCTCGAAGTCGTCGATTTCGTCACCGGCTTTCGTCACACCGGGTAGGGCCTGCCGGGTGGTGAGGGCGACACGCGCCATCTCGGCCTCCCGGCCGGCGCCAGCGGCCACGAGGGCGTCTGCCTGGGCGTGCGCATCGTCAACGGCCCGGTCGGGCCAGTCGGCGTCGTCCAGCCACGCCTCCGCGGTGCCGAGCAGCTCGTGCCAGTCGGTGATCTCCGGCTGCGTCTCGGCCAGCGTGAGCAGTGCCAGGGCCCACGCCCGCGGCGTGTAGGCGCGACCCCACCGCAGCGCGGCCACGTCCAGCGGCCGCAGGTGCGCCGCGTACGTCTGGGCCTGCGTCCGCAGGGTCACGGCCGCCGGGCCGTCTGACCACCGCGCCCACCAGTCACCCCGTCCGACACCGTCGGACTCCCACGCCACCACGACCGGCGCGCCCGCCCACTCGGTGAGCAGCTGGGACAGCCACGCGGCCTGGTCACGCTTCCTGGCCATGACCCCACCCCGACTTTCGTCACACGAATTACGTCAGCCGTACCTCAGGTTCGCGGGTTCGGTTTCCATGATCGTGGTGAGGTAGTCGCGAACAAGGGCGATGGTGCCGGGTGCCGGTGGGGGGTCGGCTGGGCGGCCAGACCGGCTGCGAGTTCGGCGTGCCGGGCATGGAGTTGGGCCAGTGCGAGAACTGAGGGCGGCGCCCGTGTCGGAGGACCGGCAGCGGGCGGTCACCGTGCCGAGTGGCTCGCTCTGAAATCCCTCGGTATTCAGCGTTGCTATCTACTGGTACTTAGTGTTACCGTCTACCGGTAGTAAGCGTCGCTCAGTAGTGAGGGAGATGGCATGGGCAGCCAGATGACAGAGATGCTGAAGGGCACTCTCGAAGGCATCGTGCT
>NZ_JBVJGT010000085.1:0-18844 GCF_055587185.1 Micromonospora sp. NPDC048040
CTCTCTTCCTTCTCTGACTTGGTCGTCTTGAAGGATCGACGCGATGGCCGTCTCTCATCTACGCAACACGCCCATCACGGGCAAGTCGTACACCATTTCCCTGGACGCAGCCGGGCACCACGGCGCTCGCCGGATGGACCACATGCCGCTGTCTGCGGTTGGTCAGCCCTGTCACGTTCGCGCGTGGCTCATCGCCCACTCGAGCGCGTAGTCGGCCACCTGCTCCCATCCATGCTCGACGCCGGTGACTCGGACCAGCACTGTCCCGTCGCTACTGCGGTAGTGGTACCCGGTGCCCAGGATCGGCGCGTTCTTCAGCAGCCCCTGGATGTATGCCGAACGTCGATCTGCGTCGCCGGCGGACGGAAGACCTCGATCACGAGGCCTCGGTCGATGCCAACTACTTGTGGGACTGTAATTCGTCGCCGACCGCGAGGGCGCGCAGCGGGACGGGCTTGACCGGCGCCTGAGCGGTGAACGCGCCGACCTGTTCCGGCCCCCGGCCGGTCAGCGTGGAGATGAGCTGGCAGAGGCCCGGCTGGCAGGACCGCCCCTGGCACAGGCCCATCCCGGCGCGGGTCACCAGCTTCACGGCGTTCGCGGTGCCGAGGTGCGGATTGGCCCGCAGCGCGCGGCGCACGTCGCCGGCCCGCACCTCCTCGCACCGGCAGAGCACGGTGTCGTCGGTGACCAGGCTGCCCAGGGCCGCCCGGTCCGGCGCGAACCGGTCGAGCACCTGCGTGACGAAGCGTCGCCGGCGGCGCAGCTCCCGGCGGATCGGGCGGGCCAGCGTGACGGCCCGGTGCTCGTCGAGCAGCCCCAGGTCGCGCAGCACGCCGAGGGCGGCGAGCCGGCCCTCGACCTCCGCCTGCTCGGCACCCGCGACGCCGGTCAGCTCGCCGGCCACCGAGATCTGAGGCACCGAGGTCCGCAGCCACTCGTCGTGCCGGACCACCCAGCCGCCTGCGGGGGAATCCCAGGTCACCGCGCAACCGGCCTGCCGGGCCAGCTCGACGGAGGGGACGAAGCCGTACCCCAGCGCCAGCACGTCGCAGGGAACCTCCCGGTCGGTCCCGGGCACCGGCAGCCCCGTGGGGCCGACCTCGGCGAGGGTCACCGTGGTCAGGTCCGGGTCGCCGGCGGCGCGGCGGACCACCGTGCCGAACCGGACGGGCACGCCCGCCCGGTGTAGGACGCGCAGCGCGTCGACACCCTCGGCGATCTTGCCTCCCGCACCCGCCACGGCGGCCAGCCCGGCCGGTCCGGGAAGGAGGTCGCGGCGGCGCTGGATCAGCGCGACCTCGACCACCCGGGCGCCGGCCCGAACCAGTTGGGCGGCCACGACCAGCAGCAGCGGGTGGCCCCCGGCCAGGACGAACCGGCCGCCCGGCAGCAGGCCCTGTGCCTTGACGAACGTCTGCACACCACCCGCCGTGAGCACTCCCGGCAGGGTCCAGCCCGGAAACGGCACCGGCAGGTCGTACGCGCCGGCGGTAATCAGCACCGCCCGGGGTTCGAGCAGGCGGACCCCGGCCGGACCGTGCGTGGCGACCCGGTAGCGGCCCGGCGGGGGCTGGTCGCCGGCGTACCCGTCGAGGCCGGCCCGGGTGCCGAGGACGCCCCACACCGTGGTGTCGGCGAGCCACCGGACGCCGGGAGCGGCGGTGGCCTCGGCCAGGAGCGCCCGACCGGCGGAGGACGATCCGGCCGGCGGGGTGAACCCGGCCGGCGGTTGGCGGTAGATCTGCCCGCCCGGCTGCTCCTGCTCGTCGACGACGGTGACGGCGGCGCCGTGCCGGCCGAGGGTGGCGGCGGCGGCCAGCCCGGCTGGGCCGGCGCCGACCACCACCACGTCGGGCGCGCTCACCGGGGCACCGCCGTGCGGACCCGCATGCCGGCCCGCACCCGGATCAGGCAGGAACGCTGGCAGGGCACGTCGTTCACCGTCACGACGCACTCGAAGCAGATCCCCATGTTGCAGTAGGGCGCCCGGCGGGCACCGCCGCGCGTGGTGCCGACGGACCGCTCACCGGCGGCGAGCAACGCGGTGGCCAGCGACTCGCCCGGGTGGGCGGGAACGGTCCGGCCGTCCACCTCGATGGTGACCGGCTCGGGTCGGCCCATCGGGGTGCGCCTCGGCGTGTCCGAAGGGTTCGACGGGCGGTGTTCAGACAAAGTTCAGCGCTCCGAAGCGGGAGGGTGAGTAGTCCTCGATCGACCGGTCGGTCTCGCCGGTCACGACCATGCCGGCGAGGAGCCGGGCGTAGGTGAGGCCGAGGGTGAAGGCCGAGCCGCCGGTGGCGACGAACAGTCCGGGCCGGCGCGGGACCGCGCCGAGCAACGGCAGGTGGTCCGGGGTGAGCGTGGTCATGCCCGTCCACGTCCGGATCACCGGCAGGTCGAACACCGCCGGGACCACCCGGGCGGCGTCGGCGTTGCCGACCAGCGACTCGTACCGCAACTCCGGGTTGGTCTCCAGGTCGACCTGTCCGGCCCGGCTGACCAGCTTGGCCGGCCATCCGCCACCGATCAGCACGTTGCCGTCCTCGGTCTGCTTCATCGACAGTCGCCGGCCGACGTGCTGGATCAGGTGCGGCAGGAACGGCCGGCTGCGGGCGGTGGCGCTCATCGTCAACCCGACCGGGAAGACCGGCAGCCGGACGTCGGCCATCGAGGCCAGCTCGGCGGTCCAGACCCCGCCGGCGAGCACCACCGTGTCGGCCAGGTGGGTCTCCCCGGCGGTGTCCCCGGGCCCGGGCCCGGTGCGCAGTTCCCAGTGCCGGCCGCGCCGGTGCAGCCCGGTGACCCGGCAGCCGGTACGCAGCACGGCGCCGTACCGGCCGGCGGCCCGGGCCAGCGCCGGGGTGACCAGCCGGGGGTTGGCCTTGCCCTCGCCGGGCACGTGACCGGCGGCGAGCACGGTGTTCGCCAGGTACGGCGCGAACCGGCGCAGCTCCGGGCCGGAGAGCACGGCGACGTCGAGGCCGTACTCGCGTTCCAGGGCGGCCTTGCGGTCTAGCACGGCGATCTGCGCCGGGGTCTCGGCGAGCATCAGCCCGCCGGTGCGGGACACCCCGCACCGCTCGCCGAGCTCGTCCTCGACGGTGGCCCAGGCCCGCATGGCGTCCAGGTGCAGCGGGAGCGCGCGGGCCGCCGCGCGGGCCGCGTCGTCGCCGTGCTCGACCATCCGGAACTCCAGCTGGAAGTGCAGGCTGCCGGCGTTCTGCCCGGAGGCGTGCCGGTTGACCTGGTCCTTCTCGACGAGCAGGACCCGGTTGCCGGCGCGGGCCAGGTGCCACGCGGTCGCGCAGCCGAGCAGACCGCCGCCGATGACCGCTGTGTCGTACGAAGTCATGGGAGCAGTTCGAGCTGGGTCATGGTGGCCCGGACGCGGTCCTGTTCGGCGGGGGTCAGCGGGAGCAGCGGCGCGCGGACGTGACCGGCCGGTACGCCGCGCAGGGTGAGCGCGTACTTCATGATCGCCTGGGCGTTGCCGAACCGGGCGCCGTAGTCCGGCCCGAACCAGTCTTCCATGATCACCCGGTCGCGGGCGCCGAGGACCCGGGCCCGGTCGAGGTCCCCGGCGCGCAGGGCGCGGAAGAAGTCGGGGTGGTCGGCGCCGAGCACGGCGCCGGCACCCATCAGCCCGTCGCCACCGATCGTGGTCATCAGCTCGATGCCGACCTCGTTGGTGGGGATGCCGAAGTACCGCACGCGGTGGCGCAGGGCGACGAGGCTGCGGACGAATCCGCCGAAGTCCGGGGTGGAGTTCTTGACCGCCACCACGGTGTCCAGCCCGCTCAGCTCCGACAGCAGGTCGGCGTCCAGGTCGACGCCGGTGCCACGGGGCCAGTTGTAGACGCAGAGCGGCAGGTCGACCGCCTCGGAGACGGTCCGGTAGAAGGCCACGATCTCCGACCGGGTGGGCACCACGTACGGCGGCGGGGTGAGCAGGATGCCGTGCAGGCCGGCGTCCCGGGCGGCCTCGGCGTGCCGGATCGCCTCCGCCGGCGTGTACGCGTTGCAGCCGCCGAGCACCGTGAGGCGGTCGCCAACCCGTTCGGCGGCCGTCCGGAACAGCGTGGCGCGTTCCTGTTCGGTGAGGCTAAACCACTCGCCCGTGGTGCCCCCGACGATGATCCCGTGCAGCCGCTCGGCGGCGAGCCAGTCCAGTTGGACGCGCCAGGCGGCGAGGTCCAGCTCGCCGGTGGCGGTGAACGGGGTGGTGACGGCCGGCAGGTAGCCGAACCAGTCGACGCTGTCGCGGTCCACTGCGGGGTCCTTTCGACGGGCGGCGTCGTACCGCCCGCGTGCGCGACGCGGGCCGGGTGACGTGCCGGGTGGGTCAGGGGGTGGGTGGGGTGACCGCGATGATGAGCCGGGCCCGCTGGTCGCTGGCGTTGCGGTAGAGGTGGGGCAGCCGGGAGTCGAAGGTGATCGCCTCGCCGGTGCTGAGCACGTACTTCTCGCCACCGATCTCGGCGACGACCTCGCCGGTGACGGCGATCGCGCACTCGGTCGAGGGGTGCGCCCACGGCTCGTTGGAGCTGGAGTCGCCGGGTGCCAGTTCGGCTTCGAGCACTTCCAGGTCGCCCCGCCCTGGGGTGAGCCGGTCGTAGGCGATCTGCCCGGGGGGAGCGGCGAGTCGGGTCCGCGAGCCGGGCCGGCTGATGTGCACCAGCGGCGCGTCCGGCTCGGAGAACAGCGCTGCGATGGAGGTGTCGAAGACCTTGGCGAGCTTACGCAGGGTGGCCAGGCTGGGGTCTGTGGCGCCGTTCTCGATCTGGCTGAGTAGGGCGGGCGAGACGTCGGCCGCGGCCGCGAGCTGGCGCAGCGTGAGGGAGTGCTGCTGGCGCAGGTCGCGGAGCTGGTCACCGAGCATGCGTCTTTCCTCGTTCCAAACAGTGTGGCTAGAAATGTTTGACGCAACTATACGCCTCTGTCTAGCATGGTCAAACACAAGGCGAACGTGTTTGGCGTAACTAGACAAGCGACGTCGGGGCACGAACCGGACAGGAGTCCCGTCCGGATACATCCAACCTCATGACGGTCTACGGGCGAAGCCCCGCGAGCCGCCATCGGTTGACACCGGCCCCCGACCTCGGCGTCACCGGCGACGTCGGCGCGACAACCCCCAGAGCCCGTCCCGCGCGGGCCGGCCCATACGAAGGTAGGAACAGCATGTCGGTGTCCCCTCGCCGGCTCCGCGTCGGAGCAATCGCTCTGGCGGCGCTGGTCATAGCCTCCAGCACCGCGTGCACCGCGGGCGGCAGCGGAGGAAACGGTAACGGTGGTTCGGCCAAGACCCTCACCGTCAACACCTCGTTCGTCCTCAAGACGCTCGACCCCGGCCGGATCTACGAGGCGACCGGCCTCACCGCCGTGCACTCCCTCTACGACACCCTGCTGACCTTCAAGGGCTCGGACGTCAGCAAGCCCGTCCCGGCGCTGGCCGAGTCGTACGAGGCCTCCGCCGACGCGAAGACCTTCACCTTCAAGCTCCGCGAGGGGGTGAAGTTCTCCGACGGCAGCCCGCTGACCGCCGACGACGTGGTCTTCTCCCTCAACCGGCTGAAGAACGTCAAGGCCAGCCCGGCGGTCATGGTCAGCGGCCTCACGGTCGCCAAGACCGACGAGCGGACCGTGGTGGTCACCTCGGCGACCGCCGACCCGAACATCCCCGTGGTCCTCGCGATGCCCTCGACCGGCGTGGTCAACTCCAAGGTCGCCAAGGAGAACGGCGCGACGGACGCCGCGGACGCCGCGAAGACCGACACCGCCCAGCAGTACCTCGACAAGAACTCCATCGGCAGCGGCCCGTACGTGCTGAAGTCGTACGACCCGTCGGCGCAGGTGGTGCTGGAGGCCAACCCCAACTACTGGGGCACCAAGCCAGCGTTCGGCCGGGTCGTGCTGCGCAACATGGACGTGCAGACCCAGAAGCTGACCATGCAGCGGGCCGGCGGCTCCGAGATCGCGCTGGACATCTCCGGCAAGCTGCTGGAGGGTCTGCCGGACACGCTGAAGACCTCCGCCATGCAGGACACCGTCTACTTCCTCTTCCTCAACGCCGACCCGGCCGTCTCCGGGGTCACCTCGAACGCGAAGTTCAACCAGGCGCTGCGGGCCTCCATCGACTACCAGGGCATCGCCGGGCTGTACGGCAAGGGCGCCGCCCCCGGCGCCGGGCTGGTGGCCCCGGCCTACCCGGGCGCGCTGCCCGCCGGCGAGGAGTCGAAGCGTGACGTGGCGAAGGCCAAGGCGTTGCTCGCCGAGGCGGGGCTGACCAACCCCACCGTCAAGTTCAACTACCCGGCCATCACGTACAAGGGCGTCGACCTGGGCACGGTGGCGACCAAGGTGCAGGGCGACGCCGCCGAGGCCGGCATCAAGCTGGAGCTGACCCCGCAGCCGCTGACCACGTTCCTCGACGAGATGCGTACGGGCAAGATGGCGCTCGGGTTCACCCCGCAGAGCCTCAACTACCCGGTCGCCGACTCGCTGATCAACAACATGTCCCCCGGCCAGGCCACCGCGCTGCGCTCGGGCTGGACGGTGGAGCGGGCCGACCCGGCCGTCGTGGCCGCCGGCAAGAAGGTCACCGAGACCCTCGACCTGGCCGCCCGGGCCACCGCCATGCAGGAGTGGCAGCGGGCGATGAACGCCGCCTCGCCGTACGTCGTCCTGGCCAACAACTCCTCCACCGTCGTGGCGAGCAGCGACCTGACCGGCACCGACTACACCGCCGCGGGCTGGCAGGTCGACCTGGCCGCCGTCGGCCGGGAGTAACCATCTCATGACGACGACAGTCGACGACGCCAAGCCGGGCGCGGTCACCACGACCGCGTCCCGGCCTCGGCCGCACCGGTCGCTGCTGGTGTTCCTGGCCAAGCGGGTGGCGATCACGGCAGGCCTGCTGCTGGGCGTCACGATCGTGACGTTCGGCCTGGTCACCGTGGTGCCCGGCGACCCGGTCACGGCCAACCTCTCCGACCAGGCGCTCAACGACCCCGCGACGGTGGCCGCGTTCCGCGAGAAGTGGGGCCTGGACCAGCCGCTGTACGTGCAGTACTTCCAGTACCTGGGCAACCTGCTGACGGGCGACCTCGGCATCTCCCAGCAGACCGGCCGTACCGTGGCCGACGACCTGTTGCAGTACGTGCCGGCGACCATGGAACTGGCCATCCCCACCATGGTGCTGGCGCTGCTGATCGGCACCGGGATCGGCATGCTCGCCGCGGTCCGCAACGGCCGGATCACCGACCAACTGATCCGCGTCGGCGCGCTGCTCGGCCTGTCCACCCCGCCGTTCTGGCTGTCGCTCGTCGTGCTCTACGTGTTCTTCTACCAGCTCGGCCTGGCGCCCAGCGGCGGCCGGCTCTCCACCGACTTCAGCCCGCCGCCGACGGTGACCGGGATGTACACCGTCGACGCCGCCCTCGCCGGTCAGTGGGACGTCGCCTGGGACGCCGCCCAGCACCTGGTCCTGCCGGTGCTCGTGCTGACCAGCCTGACCGTGGCGATGCTGGTCCGGTTCGTCCGCTCGTCCATGCTGGAGGTGCTCCAGCAGGACTACATCCGGGCCGCGTACGCCAAGGGCCTGCCCGCCCGGGTGGTGTTCCGCCGGCACCTGTTGCGGGCCGGGCTGGTCCCGGTGATCACCGTCTCCGGTCTGGCCTTCGCCTCGCTGCTCTCCGGCACGGTGCTGGTGGAGAACATCTTCGGCTGGCCGGGCCTCGGCCAGTACGCGTACCGCAGCGCGACGGCGCTGGACCTGCCCGCGATCCTCGGCGTCAGCCTGTTCGTGGCGCTGGTCTACACGCTGGTCAACCTCGCCGTCGACCTGCTGTACGGGCTCATCGACCCGAGGATCCGGCTGTCATGACCACACTCGCACCCGACCCCGTAGCGCCCGACCCGAAGGCGACCGACGCGCTGGCCCGGCGCCGGTTCCTGGGCCGGCTGCGCGGTCGCTCCACCGGGCGGCCGATCTGGCGGCAGCCGATCGCCGTGGCGGCCCTGGTCATCCTCGGCGGGTGGCTGCTGATGGCGCTGTTCGCCCCGGTCGTCGCGCCGTACGACCCGTTGGCACAGAGCCCGGACGCATACGCCCCGCCGTCGGGCACGCACTGGTTCGGCACCGACTCCCTCGGCCGGGACGTGTTCAGCCGGGTGATCCACGGCTCCCGCCTGTCGATCCCGCTCGCGCTCGCCATCGTCTCGCTCGCCCTGCTGATCGGCGGTCTGCTCGGCCTGGTCGCCGGCTACGTGGGACGGTTCGTCGACGAGGCGCTGATGCGCCTGACGGACCTGGTCTTCGCGTTCCCGCAGATCATCCTGGCGATGGCGGTGACCGCCGCGTTCGGACCCAGTACCCGCAACGCCGTCCTCGCGCTGGTCATCGTCTCCTGGCCCGTCTACGCCCGGGTCATCCGCAGCGCCGTGCTGACCATGCGCGGCGAGGACTACCTCAGCGCCGCCCGGCTGCTCGGCATCGGGCCGGTCCGCGCGCTACGCCGCGACGTCCTGCCCAACAGCGTGGGGCCGGCGATCGTGCTGGCCACCCTGGAGCTCGGCAACGCCGTGCTGCTGCTGTCCGCGCTGTCCTTCCTCGGCCTCGGCCCCCGCCCGCCGGCGGCCGAGTGGGGCTCGATGGTGGCGCTCGGCTCACAGGACCTCTCCATGTGGTGGGTCAGTGTGTTCCCCGGCCTGGCCATCCTCACCGTGGTGATGGCCTTCAACGTGCTCGGCGACGCGCTGCGCGACCGGATCGACCCCCGCTACGCGAAGGGACGTTGAGAATGCGACCGTTGCTCGAAGTCGACTCCCTGGCCGTCACGCTGCCCGGCCCCACGGGGCCGCTGCCGATCCTGCACGACGTGTCGTTCACCGTCGGTGAGGGCGAGATGGTCGGCATCGCGGGGGAGAGCGGGTGCGGCAAGAGCCTCACCGCGCAGACCCTGCTCGGGCTGCTGCCCGCCGGTGCCAAGGTCACCGGGTCGGCCCGGTTCGACGGGACCGAACTGCTCAGCCTGGACAGCAGGCGCTGGCAGAAGGTGCGCGGCGCCGGCATCGCGATGGTCTTCCAGGACCCCACCGCGGCGCTGCACCCGATGCTCACGGTGGGCCGGCAACTGACCGAACACATGCAGGTCCACCTGGGCCTGGACCGGCGGGCGGCGGACCGGCGGGCGGTGGAACTGCTCGACCAGGTCCGCATCCCCGACCCGCAGCGGGCGGTGCGGGCGTACCCGCACCAGTTCTCCGGCGGCATGCGGCAGCGGGCGGCCATCGCGATCGCCCTCGCCGCCCGCCCCCGGCTGCTGATCGCCGACGAGCCGACCACCGCGCTCGACGTGACGGTGCAGGCCGGCATCCTCGCGCTGCTGGACCAGTTGCGCGCCGAGACCGGGCTGGCCGTCGCCTTCATCACCCACGACCTCGGGGTGCTCAGCGCGCTCACCACCCGCGGGTACGTCTTCTACGCCGGGCGGGTGGTGGAGACCGGCCCCACCGGAGCGCTGCTCACCGCGCCGCGCCACCCGTACACGGCCGCGCTGCTCGGCGCCCGCCCGCACGGCACCCAGGCCGTCGGCACGCTGCGTCCCATCCCGGGCGGGCCGCCGACGCCGGGGCAGGCGCCGCCCGGATGTCCGTTCCAACCCCGGTGCGGGTACGCCGAGCCGTCCTGCGACACCGCGCCTCCCCCGCTGTCCCCCGTCGGCACCGACCGGTCGGTGGCCTGCGTGGTCCGTCCGCACCTGGAGGTGGCGGCATGAACGAGCCGGTCGGGTCGGGCAACCTGCTCGAGATCAGCGACGTCGAGGTGGAGTACAAGCCGCGCGGCCGGGGGCCGGTCCGGGCCGTGGCAGGGGTGAGCCTGGAGGTGGCGCCCGGCCAGATCGTCGGCCTGGTCGGCGAGTCCGGCTGCGGCAAGTCGTCGCTGGCCCGGGTGGCGGTCGGGCTGGCCGCGCCGAGCGCCGGGACGATCCGGTTCGCCGGCCGCCCGATCACCCCGCTCGGCTGGCGGCGCCGACCGGTGCCGGAGGTCGGGCTCCAGATGGTCTTCCAGAATCCGTACGCGTCGCTGAACCCCCGGCGCACCATCGGCGCCCAACTCCTCGACGGGGTGCCGGACACGGTGACCGGCGCCGCCCGCCGGGCGAGGGTCGCCGACCTGCTGGACCGGGTCGGCATGCCGGCCGGGGCCGCAGAGCGGTACCCGCACCAGTTCTCCGGCGGCCAGCGGCAGCGGCTCGCTATCGCCCGGGCGCTGGCGCCGGAACCCCGGATGATCATCGCGGACGAGCCGGTCACCGCGCTGGACGCGTCGTCGCAGGCGCAGGTGGTCAACCTGCTCGTCGGGCTGGTCCGGGACCTGGACATGGGCATGCTGTTCATCTCGCACGACCTGTCCCTGGTGCACGAGATCGCCGACGTCACGGCGGTGATGTACCTGGGCCGGATCGTCGAGACCGCGCCCACCCGTCAGTTGTGGTCCTCGCCCCGGCACCCGTACAGCCGGGCGTTGATCGACGCGGTGCCGCAGATCTCGGCACGGCCGCAGCTGCCCAGGACCCTCGCCGGGGAGGTGCCCGACCCCGCGCACGCCCCGGCGGGCTGCCGGTTCCGGCCGCGCTGCCCGCACGCCTTCGGGCCGTGCGGCGAGCAGCCGCCCACGCTCGACCTCGGCGGCCGCACCGCCGCCTGCTGGCTCAACGACCCCACGGTGGCCCCGGCCGCCGTGCCCGCCGCGTAGAGGACACCGCATGCACATCCCCACCGAACAGGTCCTGGTCAACCTCGCGCTCTACGACGGCGTCCGGGACGACCTCCAGCGCGACCAGGGCATCTGGATCGGCGCCGACGGCACGATCCGCGCGGTCGGGCCGGTCGACGACGTCCTCACCGAGGCGGGCGACGCCCGGGTGGTCGACCTGCACGGCGACCACGTCATGCCGGGCCTGACCAACATGCACGTGCACCTGTCGCTCGGCCTGCCCGGCCATTTCGGCGACGAGGTGCACCGGTCGAACCTCGCCGAGCTGGTGCTGCTGATGGCCGACTCGGCGCGCCGGACCCTGCACTCCGGCGTCACCACCGCCCGGCTCGTCGGCGAGAGCCGGTACGCCGACTTCGCCCTGCGCAAGGGCATTGAACGCGGCGCGGTGGACGGCCCGCGGATCTTCACCGCCGGGCACGCCCTCTGCTGCACGGGCGGGCACGGCTGGGAGGCCGACGCCCTGGAGGCCGACGGGGCCGACGGCTTCCGCCGGCTCACCCGGCAGCAGATCCGGGCCGGCGCCGACCTGATCAAGGTGTGCATCTCCGGCGGCATCGCCGGCGAGTTCGAGTCGATCGACACCCCCCAGCTACTCGACGACGAGCTGGCGGCGGTCATCCGGGTGGCGCACGACTGGGGTCGCAAGGTCACCGCGCACGCCGGGCCCGCCGAGTCGGTGCGCCGCGCCGTCGAACTCGGGCTGGACTGCGTCGAGCACGGCTACGAGCTGACCGACGAGGTCACCCGCCTGATGGCCGAGCGGGACGTCTGGTACGTCCCGACCATCGTGGTCAGCCGCTGCGAGCAGTTCTTCCGCGACTCCGGCGTGCCGGGCTGGCTGATGGACCGCGCCCTGGCCGCCGGGCCCCGGCACTGGGAGAGCCTCCAGCACGCCATCCGCAACGGGGTGCCGATCGCCCTGGGCAGCGACATGCCGCCGCACGCCGGCTACGACGAGACGACCGCGACCGTACGCGAGCTGGAGTTCATGGTGGACGCCGGGATGCCCGTCGCCGACGCCCTGAAGTCCGCCACCATCCGCCCCGCGCAGTGGCTGGGCCAGGCCGACACGCTCGGCAGCGTCGAGGTGGGCAAGCACGCCGACCTGCTGGTCCTGCGCGACGACCCCACCCGCTCGGTGTCCGCGCTGCGCACCCTGCACACGGTGCTCAAGGGCGGTGTCGGCTACCGGGACGACCACGGCCGCCTCGGCGTCGCCCGATGACGACGATCACCGAGGTCGCCGACCGGTACCTAGACGTGCTCGCCGGACTGGATCCGGAGGCCGCCGAGGCGGCGGGTCGTACCCCCGGATCGCGCTTCGCGGACCTCTCCCCCGACGGCTTCGCCGCCCGCGCGGAGCTGGCCCGCAGCACCGCCACGGCGGCGCACGGCGCCGGTGTCGACGGCACGGCCCAGCGGGCCCTCGCCGGCGCGCTGATCGACCGGCTGGCCAGCGAGGTCGATCTCTACGACGCGGGCTTCACCACCCGGCTGCTCGCCCCGCTGGCGACGCCGGTGCACCTGGTCCGGCAGGTCTTCGACAACCTGCCCCGCAACACCGCGCAGGACTGGGCGGTCGTCGCCGCGCACCTGCGCCGGGTGCCCACGGCCCTCGGCCAGTACGCCGAGACGCTGCGCTGGTCGGCCCGGCGGGGGCACATGGTCGCCCGCCGGCAGGTGCTGGCGGTCGCCGACCAGTGCACCGCCTGGGTCACCTCCGACGACTTCTACGGCCGGCTGGTGGCCGGGTGTCCGGACGGGCCGCTGGCCGGGGAGCTGGCCGCCGGGGCCCGCTCGGCCGCCGCCGCGACGGCGGACTTCGCCGCGTTCCTGCGTACCGAGCTGGCGCCACGGGCCACCGACGTCGACGGCGTCGGCCGCGACCTGTACGCCGTCACCGCGCGCAGCTTCCTCGGCGCGACCGTCGACCTGGACGAGCTGTACGCGTACGGCTGGGAGGAGCTGGCCCGGACCGCCGCCGAGCAGCGCGCGGTCGCCGCCGAGCTCGGGTACCCGGACGTGGCGGGCGCACGGGCCGGGCTGGACGCTGACCCCGCCGGCCGGGTGCCGGTCGGGCCCGAGCTGGAGGAGTGGTTGCGGGGGCGCACCGAGCGGCTCACCGACGCCCTGGACGGCCCGCACTTCGACATCCCGGCCGCCACCCGCCGGGTGGTGTGCCGGATCAGCCCCGCCTCCTCCGGGGTCATGTACTACACCCCGCCCGACGCCGGGTTGACGCGCCCGGGCGGGATCTGGTGGTCGACGCCCCCCGGCGAGTCGACGGTGCCGGTGTGGCGGCACGTCGGGACGCTGTGCCACGAGGGGCTGCCCGGGCACCACCTCCAGCACGCGATCACCCTCACCACCGTCGACCTGCACCCGTGGCAGCGGTCGCTGTGCCAGGTGCACGGGTACGCCGAGGGCTGGGCGCACTACGCCGAACGCCTCGCCGACGAGCTCGGCCTCTACGCCGGTCCCGCCGAGCGGCTCGGGATGCTCGACGGGCAGATGTGGCGCGCCGCCCGGGTGGTCATCGACCTCGGCCTGCACCTGGACGTGCCGATCCCGGCCGGGACCGGCTTCACCGACGCGCGCCGGTGGACCCCCGAGCTGGCCGTGGACTTCCTGGTCCGCGTCGCCGGGCTGGACCCGGCGACCGCGCGGTTCGAGGTCGACCGGTACCTCGGCTGGCCGGCGCAGGCGTTGGCCTTCAAGGCAGGGGCGCGGCTCTGGCAGCAGGCCCGCCGGGAGGTCGAACGGCGCGAGGGCGCCGGGTTCGACCGCAAGCGGTTCCACCAGCGGGCCCTGCGGCTCGGGCCGATGGGGCTCGATCCGCTGCGCGCCCGCCTCGCCGAGCTCTCCTGATCCACCCCCGACACCCCCGTCCGCCCCGACCGGAAGCGAGCCCCGATGACCGTTGACGATCTCACCGCCGCCATCACCGACATGTACCGGTCGTTAAGCGACCGGGCGGCGTTCGACGCCCGGCTGCACCCCGAACTGACGATCTGGGAGTCCGACGCACCCGACCTGCTGGACGGTCTGGCCGCCCTGGACGACCTGCGGGACCGCCGGGCGGCGGACCGGGGACCGGCCGCGCCCCCGACCTCGGTCGCCCCCGAGCAGTTCCGGGCCGAGGCGTGGGAGGACACGGGCCTGGTCCGCTACGTCCTGCGGGCCCGGTACGCGACCGGGCAGCCGGACGACTGTTTCCGGGTGACGGACGTGCTGCGCCGCGACGAGCGGGGCTGGCGGATCGTGCACCACCACGCTGAGGCCCTCCGATGAGCGCCGAGGAACCGGTCACCGACCTGTACGACCTGCGGGTCGTGGTGGAACGGATCGAGGGCCGCTCCGTCTGCGGCCTCCAGCCGGGCGACCACATCGACCTGACCGAGTCGAGCCGGCTCACCATCCCCGCCGGCCGGCACTTCTGCCTCTACGCCCTCGCGGCGTGCCTGCCGCTGCTGCCGGCCAAGCAACGTCCGTTGCCGCCGGAGGACTGGCTGGCCCAGGACTGCCACGTGGCCTGCCCGGATCCGGACGAGCGGGTCATCCTGCGGATCGAGCGGACCGCCCGGCGACAGATCCCGACTGGAGAACTCACGTGAGCACCGACGAAGGACGCCGGCTGGTCGGCATCGGACTCCAGTCCGACAAGAGCGCCGACGAGTACGCCGCGCTGGCCGAGCTCGCCGAGGGGCACGGTTTCGACGTGCTGTCGGTCTTCGGTGACCTGATGTACCAGCCGCCGTTCTTCCCGCTGCTGGTGGCCGCGCGGCACACCCGACGGATCCGGCTCGGGTCGGCCTGCCTCAACCCGTTCACCATGCATCCGGTGGAGATCGCCGGGCAGGTCGCGGCGCTGGACCTGGCGTCGAACGGGCGGGCCTACCTCGGGCTGGCCCGGGGCACCTGGCTGGATCAGATCGCGGTGCCGCAGGCCCGGCCGCTGCGGCGGATCACCGAAACCGTCGACGTGGTCCGGCTGCTGTTGTCCCGCGACGACGGGGGCTTCCAGGGCCGGGAGTTCACCGTGGCGCCCGGTACCGCCCTGCGCTACGCCCCGGTCCGCGCCGACGTGCCCGTCCTGGTGGGGACGTGGGGTCAGCAGACCGCCCGGACGGCCGCCGCGTTCGCCTCGGAGATCAAGGTTGGCGGTTCGGCCAACCCGGCGATGGCCAAGACGATGCGGGCCTGGCTGGACGACGCCGCGCCCGCCAATCGGGTCGGTGACCAGGTCGGCGTGGTGCTCGGCGCCGTGACCGTGGTGGACGAGGACGGCGCGCTTGCCCGTCGGGTGGCCCGTACGGAGGTGGCCATGTACCTCGCCGTGGTCGCCGCCCTCGACCCGAACGTCGACATCGATCCTGAGCTGCTGTCGCGGATCCAGCAGCACGTCGCCCGCCAGGAACACGACCTCGCCGGCGCGCTGATCAGCGGGGACCTGCTCGACCTGTTCGCCTTCTCCGGCACCCCGGAACACGTCGCGGCGCAGGCCGCGGCGGTGTTCGATGCCGGGGCCACCCGGGTGGAGTTCGGCACCCCGCACGGTCTGACCCCGACGGGCGGTGTCGACCTGCTCGGCCGCCGGGTGCTGCCGCTACTGCGGGGGTGACGCCGTGGCGGGGGTGGGCATCGACCGGCCCGCCCCCGCCACGGGCTTCTCCGTTCCCCCGCCAGCGCGAGGTCTTCCGGATGGACGGCGGAGGACGTGGCGAGGTCGCACTCCTGGAGAAGTTCGACGCCCCCACAGGAAGCAGGCCCGTCGAGGGATCGCCGGGATCCTTCGACGGGCCCGGTCGCCGAGGCTCAGCCCCAGGTCGGTGTCGGCCCAGTGGACGTCCTCGAGGACGAGAATCGTCACCCCGAGACGGTCGACGAGCTCGGACAACGCTCGAAACAGCACATGCCGGACCGCGGACGGGTCGTCCAGCGGCTCCGGCGCGGGCGGGAGATCTTGCGACCACTCCGGGAAGAGCGGCCGCAGAGCGCCGCCCAGCGCACTCATGCCATGGGTGTCCGGGTTCGGTGCCAGGCTCCGGATGCCGGCCACCACGGCACCCAGCGGGGCCGGCTCGGGCACCTGTGGACAGGTCGCGAGCAGCACACGGTTGGCAGCCG
Source organism: Micromonospora sp. NPDC048040 (assembly GCF_055587185.1). Classification (NCBI taxonomy): domain Bacteria; kingdom Bacillati; phylum Actinomycetota; class Actinomycetes; order Micromonosporales; family Micromonosporaceae; genus Micromonospora; species Micromonospora sp. NPDC048040. Next base: position 15,911 of record NZ_JBVJGT010000085.1, read on the forward strand.
AAGGCGGGCCGTCGAGCGCCGCCAGGACCTCGCGCAGCAGGCGGGTCTTACCTATCCCTGCCTCGCCCTCCACCACCACGAGCGCCGAGCCACCCGCGAGGGCGCCTGTCACCTTGCTGAACGCGTCGTCGCGGCCGACCAGCGCGGGCGTCGTCGTCGAACGGCCCGCCGGCCGTCGACGTCGTTCGGTACTCGCCGTCACCTCGACCTCCGCAGCATTCCGCCTCAGGCACGATTCCGTCGACAGCGGTCAACGCCGACATCGTCAAGGCCGAAGCACTCATGGCCCCTCAGCAGCGGCTCCGCCGTTCCCCCGCACGGTGCCCGACAGTCCCAAAGCGGTCAAGCCCGCCGCCCAACCAGTGGCTACCTACCGGCTACTCACGGTCCCGTCCGCCCGCGTACTCGGAAGCCAAGCTGCGTCACGTCCGGCTCCTCGTCGACTCCGACAAGCTCCAAGCCGATCGGGTCGCCGCTCGACTCGTCGACAGGAGCGTCAACGACGCCACGCTCGGTCCCAGGACCAGCCCCGGACAGACCCGACCGGGATTGAGCGGCGAGTCGTCGGACTACGAGTCACCCGCCGGTGGGGACCGGCCCGGATCTGCTCATCCGAGTGGCTACTGCCCGAAGGTGCAGCGCAGATTCGCATTGATCAGTTCGTTGAGCCGCTTGCGGAGATGCCCGAGGAGCGACGGGTCGGGTAGGGGCTCGGCGACCAGCAGCGTCCAGCGCAGCTGCGTGCCTTCTCTGCCGTCGGACTCCAGGTCGAAACGCACCTGGGCATCCGGCCGCTTCGGCCACAGGGATGACCAGATGACCAGGTGTGCGTGCTCGGCGCGCAGGACCTGCGGCGATTGTTCGTCGTCCAGCAGCCGCAGGCTGCATAGGACGCCGGCTACTCAGGATGAGAACGGCCCACCCCTCCGATCGCCTAACCAGGCCACCTGCCAGGTTGGCTGTACAGCCATCCATACAGCCAAGCCCGCCCGCTGGCGCCGACGCTGCCCGACAACGACGGACGGGCTGACCAGGAGCGCCACCACCGGACCAGCCCTCCGCGATCTTCTTCCAATCCCCAGGCCGGTCGGTTGCCTGACGCAGATGGGGACACGAGCCCCGACGCTCAGGGTTTGGGCACTACCTGGACGACGCTGCCGCCGCTCGCCGTGCCGCCGTCGACCACGGAGGTGACCAGGTTGTAATGACCCACCCGGAACCACGGGGTCAGTTTTCAGGCGGAGCCGACAGCCGCAGATGTATGCGGTTGGGGGCGCGTCGGTCGCGCCGAGGCAGTGGGCGTCGGGCACCAAACTGCTCTCCCACCCAGGGCTCCCGGCCTCTGTGGGGCAACGGCCTCTGCTGTGGCACGGTCAACGGTGGACCGTCGTTCCGCGGGCCTCCAAGCGGGTCAGGACATCGGGGTCGTCGAGGTGTGCCAGCGAGACGTCGAGGGTGTGTAGCGCAGGCAGCGACTCCAGCGCCGCCGCTCCCGTGCATTTCCCGGTCAGTACCAGTTCCGACAGGGCCGGGTGGCCGGAAAGCGGGGTCAGCTCCAACGGCCCTCGACGGTAGCCGTGGCCGTCCAGGTCGAGGGACCGCAGGCTGGACAGTGCGTGAATGCCCTCCAGCGACGTCACGTTGTAGTCGTCGGACTCGCCGCCGGTGTCGATGTCCAGGGTCTGCTCGATCAGCATGTAGATGTCGCTGCCGCCGTCGAACTGCAAGTGGGTGATCGCTGCAGCCTCGGCCGACGGCACCGCGACGGCATGTAACAGCTCTAGTGACGCCTCCAGGCGCGGGCCTGGACCTGGGTAGCCGTCCTCCGGGCCATCGGGGCCGGTCGACTCGATGAGCGCCTTGAGGTCGTCGGCGGCGATCGCGTCATCCAGCAGGGCGTCCAGGACGCCCAGGTGCAGGCCGAGATCGGCAAAGATGAGGGTCATGATCCCGACCGTATCTTGTTACCGGCTTGGCTTAGGAGATCGGGGAGCCCTGGCACGGTCGTTCAGGTCACTCGTGCAGGTCATCTCACCGACTTGGAGTTCTCCCGGCGTCGCTTTGGGCGTCGTGCGGAGATGACGATGCGGATGAGGTAGAGGACGCCGACGGCGGCGGGGATGACCCTGTGTGGCGTTCGTGGGCGGTGGGGCCGCGCCGACGTCTCGGCGGGCGGACAACCATCGTGAATGGACTGGCAACCGCCCATATTCGTCTTTTGCGTGTGCTCGCTGCTGGAGGTGGCGACGAATTTGCGCCGAGGGCGAGGACGCCGGCGGCGATCCACCACAGGCCGCGGTGCTCGCGCCCGCCCTGCTAGACCAGGCAGGCCCTGCCGATCCCGAACAGCGCGGCGACGATGTGCGCGGATGCTTGATCTGGAGACTTGTCGCGGGCCACGATCGCAGCCGTCACGATTGCGTGTTCTTGGTCGTGCACACAGAGACTCACGCGATGACCCGCGTCTATCTCGGCGGCACGCCGTAGCAGGTCAGCTCCTACACCACTCCCCCGGACGTGACGGCCATGGGTGCTGCCTCATCGCCGGAAAGCGCTACGCGAGAACGGGTCTGGTGGCTAGGAGTTGTTAGGGAATAGCCGAGAGGTGCCTTGTCGGCGGGTCGGCCGGGGCACCGTGTCTGGTGCCTGGGCCGACCCGCCCTGGTGAGTGGTTACGTCACATGACGTGTATGAAGGTCGCCCAGCCGTGTCCGATCCTGACCGGGTTGGCGAGGCCGGCTCCGCTGTGCGGGTAGTACCAGAGGTTCCCGTTCGCGTCGACTCCAAGGACGTCGGCGGCACCGTCACCGCTCCAGTCCGCAGCCATCACGTGCTTGAAGGTCGCCCAGCCGTGTCCGATCCTGACCGGGTTGGCGAGGCCGGCTCCGCTGTGCGGGTAGTACCAGAGGTTCCCGTTCGCGTCGACTCCAAGGT
>NZ_JBVJGT010000085.1:18939-20577 GCF_055587185.1 Micromonospora sp. NPDC048040
AAGGACGTCGGCGGCACCGTCACCGCTCCAGTCCGCGGCCATGACGTGCTTGAAGGTCGCCCAGCCGTGTCCGATCTGCGTGTAGCCAGACAGTTTGTAGCTGTTGTTCGGGTAGTACAGTAGCCTCCCTGAAGAATCGACTCCTAGGACGTCGGCGGCACCGTCACCGCTCCAGTCCGCAGCCATGACGTGCTTGAAGGTCGCCCAGCCGTGTCCGATTCCGACCGGGTTGGCGAGGCCGGCTCCGCTGTGCGGGTAGTACCAGAAGTCACCGTTGGCAGCGACTCCCAGGACATCGGCGACACCGTCACCACTGAAGTCCGAAACCCGTTCGCCGTCAGCCCCGGGCAGGCCGGTGGAAAGGCGGTTCTGGCTCACGGGTGCGATGCCGGTGGGATAGTTGGTGCCGGTCTCCACGGTATTGGGGATTTCGCGGCTGAGCTGGGAATCGCAGTAGACGATATTCCAGTGGAGATGTGGGCCGGTCACGTTTCCGGTAGCGCCGGACGTGCCGATATGCTGCCCCTGCGCCACCAATTGCCCTCTGTTGACGATGGTGGCGCTGAGATGGGCGTACTGAGAGCAACGGTTGTTGCCGTGGTCGATCAAGGCGATGATGCCTCCGCCGGTGCTCCACCCCTCGTAGTAGACGGTGCCGGCCGCCGAGGCGACAATCGGGGTGCCTTGCGGCATGGCGAAGTCAACGGCATGCCGATTATAGCCGTCGTTGTGAGAATAGCCGCTTCCGGGCGTCTGGGTAATGGTGTACGCATGTCCAGCCCGGTAAGGTAGCTTGAACGGTGCGCCATTGCCGGCGAGTGCGGACTCCTGAGGAATCAGGATTCCGAGCACGGCGACAAGCGCAGCCAAGCTGACTGCGATATCGCGACGCAAATGGACCTCCTTGTGTCTACGATCGGCGCGGAATTTGGAATGCCTACCTTGCAGCTGCACGGCCATGAGCCACGGACGTTCGGGCGCGATCCGGCCCAAAGGGTGTCCCAACGGGGCCGAGACTGTCAAGAACGCCAATGGTTCTCTGCGTAATGGCCTGTTGCCCCGCCATGGGCGGCGTCCTTGGCTTGCCAAGCAGCTGGTCAGCGAGGCCGAGTTGAGGTCTGCCCGCCCAAGAGGTCCCGGTACTCCAGTCTCGGCTCGGCGTCGACGTCGAGCGCGTACCCCCGCCGCGCCGGGAAAGGCTTCCACGTCCAGCCCCGACGGTGGATGCTGCCCGCCAGGTGCCTTCTGGAATGCACCGACCAGCTGCTGATCTACCACGAACGACATGCCCTCGCCGTTGTCGGCGAGTACGTCGACCACTTCAACAACCACCGCCGCCCCAAGGACGGCAGCAGCTGAATCCGTCGCCCGCCATCAACCGACTCCCGCCTCGAGGGTGCTGTGCGCTCGTAACCTAGGCGGGGCACGGACCCGTAGACATCGTGTGTTCGACCGACGGCTATTCGGGGCAGTTGCTACGTACTGCGCACACCCTTACAGGTCGTCGATTTGGATAAAACCGTCCTGGATGGCGCGCTACCAGCATCGCCTTGGTGGGGGCCGCCCGGCCACGCATCGCGTACTTGATCCGGATGTGCTCCAGGTGGGAGTTGACCGTGCTCAGCGAAATCCCCAGAC
>NZ_JBVJGT010000086.1:0-19581 GCF_055587185.1 Micromonospora sp. NPDC048040
GCCACCGCCACAGCCTGACCGGCACAACGCCGCCCGGCCGACAGGCCGCGCGGCGTGTCAACCAACACCGTGAACGTTCGTGGTCACGGCACTAGCTAGATCCTGCTCTGTGACCCGACGCTTCGAGACGTGACTCTTCCTGTTCGCCAAACCCTGTCCGTAAGTGTAGTGGTAGGTTCGCAGACGACTCGCATCATCGAAGTATGGAAGTAGAGCATCATCCTTAGGACCGTAGAAGTCGACATGAGCAAGACTGTTGCCCGATACCGATCCGTCGCCGTAGACAAAGCCTCGCGCCACGCCCTTCCGAGATGGACGGAGATTGGGGATAGGACGGGGGAACGTGTAATCGAGGCGGTCCCCGACCCGCAAACCTAGGGTGGTTGACTCCGTTCGGTTGTGGCTCACCTTCGGCCGAAGCAACCACCGGTGCTCCGCAGTCGCCCGGATCACCTTCTCCTCTCCGAAACGACCAACCGTCACCTCGTACAAGCGCTGACGGCCAAACGATGCCACCGGTGCCTTCACCCAGCGACCTTTTGCAGTGAGCAGCATGTGCCGTCCCCCTGCGAGGTCACGGATGGGCCGGCAGCCCTGGTCCGTAAGCACCTGGGTCTCACCGGCGAAACAGCTGATCGGCTCGTCGTAGCGCACCTGCGGGAACTGCTCCCGCACCACGCCGCAGAGCAGGGCGAGCATGACCGCCCGGTTGCGCCGCGCGTACTCCTGCGCCCACCACAGATCCCGGCGGTAGGCGTCCATCTCCGGCGTGCCGGCGAGGAACACCGCCAGGTCCCGGTCGGGCAGGTCGGTGTTGTGCGGCAGCCGCCGGGCGACGGCGATGTGCCGCTCCGCCAGCTCCTTGCCGATGTTGCGGGAGCCGGAGTGCAGCATCAGCCACACCCGGCCCTCGTCGGCGCCGCCCTGCTCCAGGCACACCTCGATGAAGTGGTTGCCGCCTCCGAGCGTGCCCAGCTGCCGCTGGGCCCGCGTCTCCAGCTGCGCCACCCGCCGGTCGAGGTCGGCGAACCGGCGCCAGAAGTCGTCCCAGCCCGCCTGTTCCAGGCCCCGGATCCGGCGCGGGTCGACCGGCTTCTCCCGCTGGGCGAACCCGACCGGGATGGTGGCCTCGATCGCCGACCGCAGCCCGGCCAGGTCGTCCGGGAGGTCGGCGGCGGTCAGCGAGGTCCGGACCGCGGACATGCCGCAGCCGATGTCGACGCCGACGGCGGCCGGCGAGACGGCCTGCCGCATCGCGATGACGGAGCCGACCGTGGCGCCCTTGCCGAAGTGCACGTCGGGCATGACCGCGACGCCCTCCACCCACGGGAGCGCGCCGATGTTGCGCAGCTGCTGGGCGGCCTGCGGCTCGATGTCGTACGGGTCGGTCCAGACCCGGACCGGCGCGCGGGTGCCCGCGAGCGGGGTGAAACTCATCGTCGTTTCCTCGTGTCGTCGGCTGGTCGGCACCCGTCTCGGCGCGACCGGAAGGATCGACGACCGCCCGGGAGTCGAACCCGGTGAGAGGGGGCGTGCACGACCCCTCTGCGCCCAGCGCGCGGCCGGCCCGGCGGGCGCGGGGCCCGGCGGGTGGAGCGGTTGGCCGGATTCGAACCGGCGATCTTCACCGTGGCATGGTGACGCGCTGACCTGGCTGCGCCACAACCGCGTGCCGGCGACGCCGCTCCGGCGTCGCCGCGTAGGCCGTACGGGATTCGAACCCGTGACCTCCCGGCTGAGAACCGGGCGGAGCTTCCAACTGCTCCAACGGCCCGTGTCAGGGCAGGGTCGACGCCCTGTCCTGCCGTCCGGGACCGGGGAATCGAACCCGTGTCTCTCGCGCCCAAGGCGAGCGGGTCAGCCAGCTCCCTCATCCCGGTGATGGTGTCGTCTCCCCGGTCGGCCCGTGGTGGGCGGCGACCGGGGTGTTGCTTCCACTGTGGAGTTGAGAAGGGTCGACGGCGCCGGAACGGGGCGGAGTGATGTCGGTACGGGTGGACGAAAAAGCCGCCCGGTCCCCGGTGGGGTGGGCGGCTGCGCGTGCGCGCTGACGCTAGTCGCGCCGCCACCCCGACTGCCGGCCCTGCTCGGGACGGCGCTGACCTAGGGCGCGCTCCCATGTGGGCAGCGAGGCACCGCCGCGCGGCGTCGGCCACACGGCGTCGGTGCGGGTGCGCTGCGACACGGCGTACTCCCTGGGTCGTTCGGTTGACCTTGCGCCGATGACGGTAGGCGCGCCGGACGGTGGCCGCAATGGATATTCGCCTACGGCCGCCTGGGCGCGCACAGGCCGATGGGTCGCGTCACAGGATCCCGGACCGCTCTAGACTCCCCTATCAATCCCTGTTACCGCTATGTCAGGGAGTGATGGGTAAGGAAATGTACTCAGCGAGCGAGTGTCAGATCGGTCCGCCCTTCTGAGTCCGTTGTGATGACCGCGCGGTATCGGGCTAGTACGAGGTGGCGGCTGCGGACGGCTACTTGACACCGCGTAAAGAGGCGGTGACGCGGGTGGTGGCGGTGGCGTGAAGGAAAGCTACCGCCTCGACGCCCTCGCGTAGCGCCGCGCACAGCGCCGCAGCGTCGAACGGGTCGTCGATCGGGCGCGCGACCGCGAGGACGCCTTCCCACCAAGACGTGGCTACCGACCACACCGCGTGATCCCCGGACAGCATGGCGTCGCCCAGCACGTCACCGACGACCTCGTCGAGGTCGGTGTCGTCCACGTCCGGATGCTCGTCGACGCACCGCTGCCACAGCCGGCCGGCGTCGGCGTCGATACGCAACTGCCAGCCCTCGCCCGAGGCGGTGACGTCGAACCATGTCGGCAGGTCGTGGTCGGCGTCATCACCCGCCGCCAGGCAGGGAATGCGCAGGGAACTGATCGGGTGGACGCGGTACCCGAGGACACTCGCCGCCTGGCGCAACTGTGCCCCAGGGCCGCCCTCCCAACGGACCCCCACTGGCAGCACTCCGCACAATCGTCCACCGATCGTCGCCCAGCGCGCGCTCGGAACGAGCACCCGCAGCGCAGCCGCAATGTCGTCGAAGGTGCCCGCTACCCGCGGCAGCTCGCCCGCGTCCCACTCGATGTGGGGTGGTTCGAGCAGGCAGGTGAGCAACACCTGCTCGGAGGCGACCTCATACGATGGGGCATCGTCGACGTAGGCCAGCACGTCGGCGATCGCCGACACCAGGTCCCCAGCGGTCCAGGCGACCGGATGCCAGGCAATCGAGCCGCAGCCGCAGCGAGTGGCTGGCGCGGCCGGAGACAGGTCGGCGTCGCAGCGGGGGCAGGTCAGCCCGGCGGCGGCAGTCTGCCGGGCGTAGTCGTCGCGGATCGCTGCCAGATCTGCGGCGATCCGCCGAGGCGACCCGGCGAGGAACCCGGCCCAGCCGAAGTCGGTGTAGATTTTCACCGTCCACACCGGGCCCCGGCGGCCGCGTTCGGAGGCGGCGTCGGCGAGCTCCCAGCCGTCGGGACCGAGCTCGGCGGTGAGTGCGTCGACGACCGGCTGCCAGGCCGGCACGTCCGCGGCCGGCGGCAATGGCAGGGCGGGGCGGTCGGCTGCGGCGGCGGCGAGCGCCGCGGCACGCCAGAGCGAGCGCGCCTCGGCCGCGGTCGACTCGCCGACGGTGTGGCCGGTGTAATATCCGGCGACGTTCGGGGTGACGGTCACGACGTAACCGGCAGGTACGACCAACGAGGCCGGCGGACTGGGGAGACGGTGCCGGGCGCACACCAGCGCGTCGAAGCCGCGGACCAGCACCGCACGCACAGACCGCGTGTAGCCGCACTCGGCGCAGGTGACGCTGACCTTCTCCCGGCTGTCCGCCACGATTCGTCCTCCCTCGCGCGTCCGTGCGCGTCCACGCTACCGCCGGGGTAAGACGGCGCAGTTCGCCGCAATCTGCGACCCGCATGCGCCGTGCCTAGGCCGCGCTGCGGGTCGCGGCCGGACATCGCTTCCGTTTCCCAACGAAGCGGGAAAGAGGCCTCGACCTCAGTGTGCGGTCGGTTCCCACTCTGGAAGCTGAGGCGGGTCGAACAGAACCGCGACGTTGTCTGCTGCGGGGCTGAGCTGCCCGTCCCGTCCGTCGCCGCCGAGCAGCAGTTCGGCCACGGCGGCGCCGGACCGGACGGTGATCCGAGTGCACCAGAAACCCCTGATGTAGTCGTCCCACGGCAGGTAGTGCAGCTGGACGTCAGTGACTTTCTTCTCCGACCAGGCGGCTCCATGCGCTGCGTTGGCTGACATCCCAGACCGCAACATCCGCGTCGATAGAGCTGCGCCCCTGGGTCATTCGGTTTGACCTTGCGTGGATGGCAGTAGGCGCGCCGGACGGTGGCCGCAATGGATGTGCCCGGGCGCGCACCGGCCGGTGGGCCGCGTCACAGGACCCCGCACCGCTTTCGACTTCCCTATCACTCCCCTTCCGAACTAGGTTAGGGAGTGATGAGTGAGGAAATGTACTCCGTCGAGCAGGTGGCCGAGCGGCTCGGTCTGCACGTGCGCACCGTGCGCGGCTACATCCGCGCCGGCCGACTGAGGGCGGTGCGGATCGGCAAGCAGTACCGGATCGCCCGCGCCGACCTCGACGCCCTGACCGGGCGGCCGGAGCCGTCCCGTCCCGCCGCGGGCCCGGCGGTGGAGGTGTCGAGCATCGTGCAGATCGACGGCGTCGACCGGGCCGCGGCCGACCGGCTCGGCACGCTCGTCGTGGCCGGGGCGAACACCGGCCACGACCCCGGCCACCCGTTGCGCGTCCAGACCGTCCACGACGAGGAGCGACACCGCATGAAGATCGTGATACTCGGCGGCGCCGCCGACACCGCCGAGGTGCTGCGCCTGCTCGACGCGGTGCTCGACGGCGACAACGGCCTGCTCACCCGGGAGGTCGGGAATGCCTGACGTGGTGCGGGAGCGGGCCGGCGTGCCGGTGCTGGTGTGCGACCCGGACGGCCCGCCGGTGGCCACGGCGCAGGACGCGCTGGACCTGATCGGCGCGGCCTTCCTCGGCGCCGAGGTGGTGGCCGTGCCCGCGCACCGCTTGGACCCGTCCTTCTTCTCCCTCGGCACCCGCTTCGCCGGCGAGGTCATGCAGAAGTTCGTCAACTACCGGCTGCGTCTGGTCGTCGTCGGCGACATCTCCCGACACCTCGCGGCCAGCGCTGCCCTGCGCGCCCTCGTCCAGGAGTCGAACCAGGCCGACCACGTGTGGTTCGTCCCCGACCTCGACGCGCTCGACGACCGGCTGCGGGCCACGACCCGGCGGGCCGGCCCGGCAGCCGGCTGAGCCACCGCACCGCCCCGGTGGGCGCCGGCCGAGGATGGGCTACGGTCGACGACCGTGGCCCTGATGCGTGCTGACTTCTACTCCGAGGTGCTCGGTCTCAGCACCTCGATGACGGTGCTCCTGCCGCAGCGAACCTCCTCGCAGATCGGCATGGCCGGCAGTGCCCCGGACGGGGACCCGCCCGTGCTCTACCTGCTGCACGGCCTGTCCGACGACGACACGATCTGGCTGCGCCGCACGTCCATCGAGCGGTACGTCGCGCCGCTCGGCCTGGCGGTGGTGATGCCCCAGGTCGGGCGCAGCTTCTACAGCGACGAGGAGCACGGCAACCGGTACTGGACCTTCCTCAGCGAGGAGTTGCCGGGGCTGTGCCACCAGTTCTTCCGGCTCTCGGCGCGCCGGGAGGACACCTTCGTCGCCGGGCTCTCGATGGGCGGCTACGGGGCGGTGAAGTGGGCGCTGCGCGACCCGGGCCGGTTCGCGGCGGCGGCGAGCCTGTCCGGCGCGCTCGACGTGGCCGGCCGCCGGCACCATCCGGCCCACCCGATCGACGCCCAGGTCTGGCACACCGTCTTCGGCGAGCGCGCCGTCGCCGGCAGCGACGACGACGCCGTCGCCCTGCTCGACAAGGCGGGCACCGACCTGCCCGCGCTCTACGTAGCCTGCGGCACGGAGGACTTCCTGTACGAGGACAACCTGGCCTTCGTCGCGGCGGCCCGTGAGCGGGGCGTCCCGCTCACCGTGGACTTCTCCCCCGGCGCGCACGACTGGGCGTACTGGGACGCGAAAATCCAGGACGTGCTGGCCTGGCTGCCGCTGCGCGCCGACGGCTGACCGCCGCGCCCGGGCGCCCCCGCTGCCGTCGGTGCCGGTCAGGCGCCGACGGTGCCGTCGATGCCCTCGCGCAGGAAGTCGGCGTGGCCGTTGTGCCGCGCGTACTCGTGGATCAGGTGCAGCATCACCAGCCGCAGCGACACGTCCTCGCCCCACCTGGCGTTGTGGCCGGTCACGTCGAGCGACTCCGCCTCCCGCTCGATCCGGCGGGAGTGCGCGACCTCCCGCTGCCAGGCGTCGAACGCCTCCGCCCGGGTGGCGCCGCTGGCGTCGTACGCCACCTGGAAGTCGCCGGAGTCCGACCAGACCAGCGGGACGTCCTCGCCGTCGATGGTCCGCCGGAACCAGTTGCGCTCCACCTCCGCCATGTGCCGGACGAGGCCGAGCAGTGACAGCGTGGACGGGGGCATCGACTGCCGGCGCAGGTCCTCGTCGGACAGCCCGTCGCACTTCATGGCGAGGGTCGCCCGGTGGTAGTCGAGGAAGGCGCGGAGCATCTCGCGCTCGCCTCCGGTGAGCGGTGGGCCGATGCGTTCGGTGGTCACTGCCGGCTCCCCTCGCCGACGACGCGCCGCCGTCGGAGTGTCCCGCGGGCCCCGCGCGGCGGCGCCCCTCCCGAGGCGATCATGCCGGACGGGCCCGCCCCGCGCCGCATCGCGTCCCGCCGCGCGCCTCGCCGAGACCGGCCCTTGCCCCGCCGCGCCGATCGCCCGCCGCGCCGGTGGGCCGCTCCGCCGGCTATCCGCTCGGCACCGAGGTGCGGGCCACCGGCACGTCGAAGTACGTGTCCGGCCAGGGCTCGTCGCGGTAGCGGTAGTGCCACCACTCGCGGTCGTAGTTGACGAAGCCGCCGTCGGTCATCAACTGCCGCAGCAGCCGCCGGTTGTCCCGCGCGGTGCCGGTGATTCCCGGCGAGTCGGTGTGCGCGAGCGGGTCGAAGCAGTCGAAGCCGGTGCCCATGTCGACGCTGTTGTCGCCGAACCGCTGCCCCCTGGGGGCGGTGCAGGAGACCAGCGGCTGGCCCGGGGCGTACGGGGCCTGGGTGGGGGTCGGCACGTCGACCAGGGTCAGGTCGAGCGTGCTGCCCCGGCTGTGCGCCGTGGGGGCGCCGATGTACCCCTCGTCGAACAGCTTCGACTTCGCCACCCGGGGATAGAACTCGGCCTTCATCTGCTGCTCGCCGGGCTGTTTCGCCCAGGTGACGAAGTCGTCGGCGGCGCGCCGGGGGCGGTAGCAGTCGTACACCTTCAGGCTGCGGCCCCGGGCGAGCGCGGCGTCCTGCACCCGGCGCAACGCCTCGGCGGCCTGCCGGGTCAGCAGGCAGAGCGGTTCGAGGTAACCGGCGACCGGCCGGCCGACGAAGTTGTGCGCGGTGGCGTACCGGATGTCGGTGCGGATCCTCGGGTCGACGTCGGTGAGGACGACGAAGCCCGGCGCGCGCGGCGTCGCGGTCGCGGTCGGGGCCGCCGACACCGACACCGACGGCGACGGCGACGGCGACGGACCGGGCCGGGTGCAGGCCGGCGCCAGCGCCGTGACCACCACGGCCACGGCGACGGCCCGGGCGGCGGCGCCCCGGGGCCGCCGGCCGGCCCGGCCCGCCCTGTCCACGCCTCCTGTCTATCAGGGTGCCGGCCCGTCGGACCCCGGGTCCGGCGATAGGCGTACGCGCGGGAACCGCCAGCCCCGCCCCCGCCCGGCCGAGGGACGGCCGGGCGGGGCGGTGGAGACGGTCAGTGGTGGTGGTGCCGGACGGCCCGGCGGATGTCGACCGGCAGGGCGGGCGCGCCGTCGACCGGCGCCGGGTCCTCGGCCGTGGGGGCGATGCCGCCGGCGGCGATCCGGTCGAGCGTGGCCAGGCCGGCGGCGTCGATCGAGCCGAAGACGGTGTAGTTGGGGCGCAGCGCCGAGTCGGACTGGACCAGGAAGAACTGGCTGCCGTTGGTGTCCGGGCCGGCGTTGGCCATGGCGAGCGTGCCCCGGGCGTAGAGCCGGCGCACGCCGGTCGGGTCGGTCGGTGCCGGCGGCAGGTCGGTGGGCAGTTCGTCGAGGTACCGGTAGCCGGGGCCGCCCGAGCCGGTGCCGGACGGGTCACCGCACTGGAGCACCTTCAGCGTCGGGTACGCGGTGAGCCGGTGGCAGGAGGTGCGGTCGTAGAAGCGGTGCCGCACCAGGTGCAGGAAGCTCTGCACGGTGCACGGCGCGGCCTCGCGGTCGAGCGTCAGCCCGATGGGCCCCTGGTTGGTCCGCAGCGTCACCCGCACCGTGCCCCGGTCGGGCGTGCGCCTCGGGTCGGGCGGCAGCGGAACCGGCCGGGCGGCCGGCTTTTCCGGTGTCTCGGTGTAGGCGCACGGTCCCGGCGTGACCCGGGGTCCGGCGGCGGAGCCGGCCGGGGACCCGGCGGGCGCGGCGACCGCGGCGGCGCCGCCACCGGTCACCAGCGCACCCGCCACCAGGGCCACCCCGGCGAGGCGGGTCAGCGCGCGGGCCGGTCGGCGGGGCGCCGCGATCGACGGCGGGACGGGGTGCGGTCGGGATTCGCTCGGCACGTGGATCCTCCCTGGACGTGCGACACCAGAACGACCGGAGTCTATGGACCCCGTCGCCGGTTGTCGATCCGCTCCGCACCTGCGGCGACCTGCGGCAGGTGGGTGGCCACGAGCACCTGGTGGCTGCGGCGACACACGTCCCGCCCACGGTCAGGGGGTCCGGCGCCGCCCCGCCCGGCGCCGCCAGAGCAACGCCACCGCCGCCAGCCCGAGCACGGCCACCGCGAGCGCGGCCGCGGGCCACCGTCCGAGCAGCCCGTCCTCCAGCGGGCCGCTGGCCGCGGCCGGACGAGGTTCGCCGGCGGCGGCGAGCGCGGGCGGCGTGGCGGCGGCCGAGGCGGCCAGCTCCCCCGGCTCGACGAGCCGGCCGACGGCGGAGTCCCGGGGCAGCGAGAAGCCCCAGTCGAGCAGCGCGGCGCCCTGCTCCCAGCCCCGCGCGGGCCGCGGTTCGGCGCCGAGCAGCGTGACGACCAGCCGGCGGCCGCCCCGGTGGGCCGCCCCGACGTAGGTGTGCCGGGCCAGGTCGGTGAAGCCGGTCTTGCCGCCGAGCGCCCCGGGGTAGCGGTAGATGAGCTGGTTCTCGTTCTGGATCTCGAAGCCCTTGGTCCGCTGCGCCGGCTGGGCGGGAATGCGGTGGGTCTCGGTCAGCGCGTACCGGCGGAAGGTGGGGTCGGCGAAGCAGACCCGGGCGATGAGCGCCAGGTCGTACGCGCTGGTGAACTGGCCCTTCCCGTCGAGGCCGGACGGGGTGACCGCGTGGGTCTGCAGGGCGCCGAGCCGGTGCGCCTCCTCGTTCATCGCCCGTACGCCGCCGGCCATCCCGTCCGGGCCGCCGCCGAGGCGGGCCAGCAGGTTGGCCGCCTCGTTGCCGGACTGCAGCAGCAGCCCGAGCCAGGCGGTCTCGATCCGGTAGCGCCCGCCGGCGACGAGCCCGACGGCGGAGGAGCCCGGCTCGATGTCCATGTCGCCGTCGGTGACGGTGACGACCTGCTTCGGGTCGAGCCGGGGCAGCATGGTGGCCGCCAGCAGCAGCTTCTGCACGCTGGCGGGGGTGCCGTACTCGTGCGGGCCGCAGCCGCCCAGCACCTGGCCGGTGTCCAGGTCGGCGACCAGCCACGAGGTCGCGGTGACCGCCGGCGGTCGCGGCACGCCCGCGGGGACGACCAGGCCGGCGGTGGCCAGCGCCGGCCCGCCCACGGCCCGCTCCTCGGGCACGGCCGGCGGCGGCGACGGGCGCGGCGGCCGGGACACCGCCGGCGCGGGCGCTTTCGGGCACGGTGCCGGCGGCACCGCGCCGGACACGCCCGGCACGGCGGCGGTACGAGCGGTCGGGGCGCCCGCCACCGGGGCGGGCGCGCCGGCGGCGAGGAGGACGGCGGTCGCCGTGGCCGCCAGCAGCCGAACCTTCATGCCCCGCACCCTAGTCGGCCCGATCCGGGGGCCGGGCCGGCTTCCCGATGCCCCGGCGGCCGGCGTGGCGGCGGAGAACGGAGAGGTCCGCCGGCGCGGGCGACCCGGGCGGCCGGATTCCGGGACCATCGGCCCTGCCGCCGGGCGGGTCCGGCGCGGAAGCTGGTAACCGAAAGCGGTAGACGATCTTCCGGTTTGCGCGACGGTCGCCGCCGCACGGACTGCCCCGCCCCGCGCACCGGCGCGCCACCTCACCCGGAAGGACGCACGATGGAAGGCCACTCGCTGACCCGCCTCGCCGACGAACAGCTCGCCGCCGCCCGGGAGGCCGACAGCGGGCGCAGCGCCCACAACCTGCACCGCGGCCGGGACCGCCGGTTGCGGCAGACCCTGCTCGCGCTCCGGGGCGGCCGCTCGCTCGACGAGCACGACAGCCCGGGCGAGGCGACGCTGCAGGTGCTCCGGGGGCAGGTACGCCTGGTGGCCGGCGACGAGTCCTGGGAGGGCCACGCCGGCGACCTGGTGGTCGTCCCGCCGCGGCGGCACGCGCTGCACGCCGTGACGGACGCCGCCGTCCTGCTCACCGTGACGCCACGCCCGTGACCGCCGTCCCCGCCCGCCGTCGCCGCCCGGCCGGACCGCCCACGCCGACCACCACCGGCCGCGCGCGGGCCGGGGGCCGGTCACCCGGCTGGCTGCCGCCGCAGCACGGCGCCTGGGCGATGCTGCTGCTGCCGTTCCTGGCGGCGGTGACCGTCACCGGCCCGCACCCGCTGCACCTGCCTCTGCTCGGGGCGGTACTCGCCGCCTACCCGCTGTCGTACTTCGGGTTGCAGGCGGTCAAGACCGGCCGGTTCCGGCGGGTACGCCCGCAGTTGGCCGCGTACGGCGTCGCCACCGCGCTCTGCGCCGCGCCGGTGCTGGCGGCCCGGCCGGCGGTCCTCGCGTACGCGCCGCTCTACGGCGTCCTGGCCGCCGTCAACGCCGGCTACGCGCGTCGGCGCCGGGACCGGGCGCTCGTCAACGACCTCGCCTTCGTGGCGCAGTGCGGGCTGCTCGGGTTCGTCGTCGCCACGGTCGCCGGGGTGCCGCCGGCCCGGGTGACCGGCGCGACGGTGGTGGCGCTCGGCTACCTCGTCGGCACGATCCTGTACGTCAAGACGATGATCCGGGAGCGGGACAGCGGTCGGTACCGGTGGGCGTCCTGGGCGTACCACGCCGTCGCCGCGCTCGCTGCGGCGCTCTGGGCGCCGACGCCGGTCGCCCTGGTCTTCGCGGCGCTGCTGGCCCGGGCCGCCGCGCTGCCCGGGCGCCGGCTCACGCCGAAGCGGGTGGGGCTGGTCGAGACGGCGTGCACCCTGCTGGTGCTGGCGGCGGTGGCCGTCTGAAACCCGGCCGGTTGGTCGTGCGGCGGCAGGGCGACAGCGGCGATCCGCCGATCCCCGCGCGGCCGCCGGGGTGGGTACATTCGACCCCGATGGACATCGACGGTGCGGTCAGGCGCTTCCTCTTCCTCCTGGGTAGTTCACGCCCCGGTGGCAACACCGAACTCCTGGCCCGACGCGCGGCAGCCGCGCTGCCGGCCGGTGTCGAGCAGCGCTGGCTCCGCCTCGCCGACCATCCACTGGCGCCGTTCCACGACATCCGGCACGGCCAGTTCCCTCCCCCGCCGTCCGGCAACGAGGCGCTGCTGCTGACGGAGACCCTTGCCGCGACCGACCTGGTGATCGCCTCACCGGTCTACTGGTACAGCGTCAGCGCCCCCACCAAGCTCTACCTCGACCACTGGTCGACCTGGCTGCGGCTGCCCGGTGTCGATTTCCGGCCCCGCATGCGCGGCCGCACGATGTGGGCGGTCAGCGCCCTCAGCGACGAGGACCCGGCCAAGGCGGACCCGATGGTGAACAGCCTGCGGATGAGCGCCAACTACCTCGGCATGCGATGGGGCGGTACGCTGCTCGGCCACGCCGACCGCCCCGGCGACGTGCTCGGCGACGCGACCGCACTCCGCGCCGCGGACGCCTTCTTCGCCTCGACGGCGCTCGGCGAGGCACGGGACGGGCGGGTCGCGGGGCGCGCGTCCGGCTGACCGCAGGTCATGGCCAGGGCCCCGGCCGGCCGGGCCGGACAACTCCGCGTCGGCGACGCCCTCGCGCTGCCGCTACGCGACTCCACGATGGACGCCGCGTGGCTGTCCACGATGATCCATCACGTCGCCGACCTGGACGCGGCGGCCCGCGAGCTGCGCCGGGTGCTCCGGCCGGGCGCGCCCGTGCTGATCCGCTCGCCGTTCCCCGGCCGGCACCAGCGGATCGCCCTGTTCCACTGGTTTCCCGAGGCGGTCCGGGTACTGCGGCGCTACCCGGACCTCGCGCGGGTGCGCTCGGCGTTCGCGGCGGCCGGGTTCACCGTGAGCAGCGTCGAGCCGGTCGCGCAGACCACCGCCGCGTCGCTGGCGGACCTCGCCGAGCACCTCGACCGCCGGGCCCACACCCCGCTCCAGTTGATCACCGACGAGGAGTACGCCGGCGGCCTGGCGCGACTGCGGGCCGCCGCCCGCGAGGCGACCGGCCCGGTCGTCGACCACCTCGACCTGTTGGTGCTGCGCTGAGTCAGGCCGGCAGCGTCGGGTCGCGATGCCGCAGGTAGTCGTACAGCGCCGCCGAGGCGCGCAGCCGCCGCAGGCTGCGCCGGTGCAGCTCCTGCTCCCGCCGGGCCAGCTCCGCGTGGACCCGTTGGGCGCTGCCGGTCGTGCGCATCTCGTCGAGCACGGCCGCGATGATGTCGAACGGGTACGCGCCCCGGCGCAGCAGCGCGACGACCTGTGCGGCACGCAGTTCGGCCTGGTCGTACACCCGGTAGCCGGTGCCGCGCTCGCGGACCGGCCGGACCAGGCCGCGTTGCTCCCACAGCCGTAGCTGGGAGGTGCGGACCCCGACCAGGTCGGCGACCGCGCCGATGCGCACCCCGCGCCGCGGCGCCGGCAGGGTCGCCGGCGGGCTGGTCACCACGGTCTCGAACGCGCCGAGCACCCGCCGGATGTCCGCCCGCTCGCGGTCCAGCTCGGCGTGGCCTCCGTCGAGCGCCGCCAGCGCCGCCGTCAGGTCGCCCCGGTGCACGGCGGCCATGATCTCCCGGGTACGCGCCCAGCCGTGGCCCTCGGCCATCCGGCGGGCCACCGTCAGCGCCCGGAGGTGGTCGGCGGTGAAGATGCGGTAGCCGGCGGGGGTCCGTTCGACCGGTGGCAGCACGCCCAGGTCGACGTAGTTGCGGACCTGCTGGACGGAGATCCCGGCGGTCGCGGCGAGGTCCACGGCCCGCAGCCGGCCACTGCCCTTCCGCGCGGTCACCACCGGGCCACCGTACCGTCCACCCACCGGCCGGAACTTCGTGCCCGCCCGGCGGTCGACGCCGCCGGGGATGTGCGGAAGGGCCCCTCCCTGTCCACGACTCGACAGGAAGGGGCCCTTCAGACCGGGCCGGCGGGCTCAGCGCGTGAGCCGGTACAGCTCCCCGCCCCGGGCGTAGTACATGACGCCCGACGCGTCCATCGTCCACACGTCGCTGATGCCGGTGGCCAGCTTCTCGACCGAGAGCGTCTCGGGGTCCACGCAGGCCACCGTGGTCCGGAAGTTGCCGCACACCGCGCCGTCCGGCGCGACCGCCAGGTGGTCGCTACGCCAGACGTGGGAGACTTTCCAGTCGAAGGGCTCCACCTCGACGGTCCGGACCACGGTCCGGCTCACCGGGTCGAACTCGAAGAGGGTGCCGACCGTGGACCCCCAGATCCGGCCGTCCGGCGCCACGATCAGCCGGGTGATCGCCTTGGCGCCCGGAATCGCGGTGCCCTCCCAGACCTTCGTCGCCGTCGCCGGGTCCCAGAGGAAGAGCTTCGCCTCCGTCTGGGTGGGCGCGATGCCGAGCCCACCCCAGATGCCGGTGCCACCCAGGATCAGGTTCCCGACGGTGGCCAGGGCGGTGACGCTCTGCTCCGGCACGACGTTGCGGTGCACCTCCTTCGCCCCGGTGGCCGGGTCGACGAGCGTCAGCGCCCCGCCGAGCTGGCCGTACTCCGGGATGGTGCCGAAGGCGATCCGGTTGCCGACCCCGGTGATGGCGAACGGCCGGTCCTGGTGCTCGGTGCGAAGCGTCGCGAACTGCCGCGGGTTGGTGCCGCGCACGACGGGCTTGGTCGGGTCGAGTTCGAGCAGGTTCGCGCCCGGGTACACGCCAGCGTAGATCTTGCCCTGGTAGGAGTGCAGGCCCTCGGCCTGGCCGAGCGCCCCGGCATTCTCGCTGAAGGCGCCGGTCGTCGGGTCGTAGGAGGTGATGCCGCCGCTCGGGTAGGCGCTGGACCAGATCTTGCCGTCCGGGCCGGCCTCGACCGTCTGCAGCTGGGCGGGCAGCCCCTTGACCCCGGCGGAGACGACCTTCTTGGCGCCGGTCTGCGGGTTGTAGTAGGACAGGTTGCCGCTCAGGCTGATCGTGACGAGCGTCCTGCCGGGCCACGCCGGGTCGTCCAGGTGCGCCCAGCCGAATCCGCGGGCGGTGCCGAACCCGGTGAAGCTGGTCGGGGTGAGCGTCCGGGTGTCGAGGTTGTAGGCCATCAGGCGGCCGGCCGACGAGCCGAAGTAGACGTTCTTCTTCGCGTCCGGCGGGGAGAAGTTCAGGCCCGCGGCGGTACCGAGTTCGCCGATCCACCGGCCGGCCTTCAGGTCGTGGACGAGCACCTGGTTGCTGTTGGCGAGCCGGGCGAAGAGCGTGTGCTGGTAGACGTCGAGGTCGTAGACGAACTGCTCGCTGCGGTACTGCTCGGGCAGCGGGATCTCCCGCCGTTCGCCGGAGTCGACGTCGACCTCGACGAGCCGGGCCACCGTGCCCAGGCCGACGTAGATCTTGCCGTTGGCGACGCCGATGCTGCGCGCGTACTGCTCGCCCGGCCAGATCTGCCCGTAGTCGCGGACCGCACCGGTGCGGTGGTCGAACGAGTAGACCTTGCCGGTCGGGAAGGTGCCGACGAAGACCCGCTCCCCGTCGTTGGCCAGGCGCCACGTCGTGGTCTCCCCCGGCACCGGCGAGCCCAGGTCCTCCACGTGGTCCGCACCGGGCCGGTAGCGGAACAACTTGCTGTCGGCGCCGATGTACGCGGTGCCGTCCGGGGTGACGGTGCCGCCCCACGAACCGCCGGCACCGGGCAGCGGCAGGGTCCGGACCACCGTCGCGGTGCGGGTGTCGATGACGTTGAGCGCGCCGGTGGTCCCGCGTGCCACGGCGTACGCGTAGTCGCCCGCGGGCGTGGAGCCGAAGGTCGCACCGTAGATGGCCAGGTTGTGGTGCGGCACGCCGACCAGGGTCTCGGTCGGCGTGGCGGCCACGGCCGGGGTACCCGACACGGCGGTGGCGGCGACGAGGGTCGCCACGATGGCGACCGACGCCAGGCGGCGGCGCTGCTGGAGAGGCATAGGCATCCCTTCTGCGATTTCGGCCATCACCGTAAATCTCGGCACATCGAAGGTCAACCACGGATCGCAGCGACTTCGTGCGTCGCAGCAGACCTCACCGACCAGCCTCCACTCAGGACGCCGGTTACGGTCCAGCCGTTATCCATCGGCGCCGGGTTGACGCGCCGCTTCCCACGTGGATCGCACCCTTCGGACGCCAGCGTCACCCCCTGCTTACACGTTATTTGAGACTTCCCGTACCTCTCTGGGCGTGGGAGGCAGGCCAACGCGGCAGAACCCTCCACACGCCCGTCAATGAGACGATCGAAGGAAGCCGTCCCCGAAGACACACCCGGGCGGAACCCCGCCCACAATCTCGCGAAGGGTTCGCATGCAGCAGCCAGCACGGTCCGCCGCCGACAGCCACGACATGATCGAGGTACGCGGAGCGCGGGAGAACAACCTCGCGGCCGTCTCCGTCGACATCCCCAAACGCCGGCTGACCGTCTTCACCGGCGTCTCCGGGTCGGGGAAGTCATCCCTGGTCTTCGGGACCATCGCCGCCGAGTCGCAACGCCTGATCAACGAGACCTACAGCGCCTTCCTCCAGTCGTTCATGCCGAGCCTGAGCCGGCCCGACGTCGACTCGCTGCGCAACCTGACCCCGGCCATCGTGGTCGACCAGGAGCGGATGGGCGCCAACTCCCGCTCCACGGTCGGCACCGCCACCGACGCGTACGCGATGCTGCGGATCGTGTTCAGCCGACTCGGTACCCCGCACGTCGGCGGCGCCGGGGCGTTCAGCTTCAACCTGGCCGAGGGGATGTGCCCGACCTGCGAGGGCCTCGGCCGGGTCTCCGACCTCGACGTCAACGAGATGGTCGACGTCGAGCGCTCCCTCAACGACGGCGCGGTCACGGTGCCGAACTTCGCCGTCGACTCCTGGTACTGGCAGACCATCGTCAACTCCGGCCTGTTCGACCCCGACGTCAAGCTCCAGGACTACACGCCCCAGCAGTGGGAGGACTTCCTCCACAAGCCGGCCACCAAGATCAAGGTGGGCAGCAACAACTGGACCTACGAGGGCCTGGTGGTCAAGGTGCGCCGGCTCTACCTGGCCAAGGACCGCGAGTCGATGCAGCCGCACATCCGCGCGTTCGTCGACCGGGCGGTCACCTTCACCACCTGCGCCGCCTGCCGGGGCGCCCGACTCAACGAGGCGGCGCTCTCCTCCCGGATCGCCGGGCGCAACATCGCCGAGTGCTCGGCCATGCAGATCAGCGACCTGGCCGGGTTCGTCCGCGGCATCGACGACCCGTCGGTCGCCCCGCTGGTCGGCAACCTGCGTGAGCTGCTCGACTCGCTGGTGGAGATCGGCCTCGGCTACCTCAGCCTCGACCGCGAATCCGCCACCCTCTCCGGCGGCGAGGCGCAGCGGGTGAAGATGGTCCGGCACCTCGGCTCCAGCCTCTCCGACGTCACGTACGTCTTCGACGAGCCGACCGTGGGCCTGCACCCGCACGACATCGCCCGGATGAACGACCTCCTGCTGCGCCTGCGCGACAAGGGCAACACGGTGCTGGTCGTCGAGCACAAGCCGGAGACCATCGCGATCGCCGACCACGTGGTCGACCTCGGGCCGGGGGCGGGCGCCGCCGGCGGCCGGGTCTGCTACACCGGGGACGTGCCGGGCCTGCGCCGCTCCGACACCCTCACCGGCCGCCACCTCGACCACCGGGTCCGCCTCCGCGAGCACGCACGCCGGCCGTCCGGCCACCTGTCGATCCGCGGCGCCGACCTGCACAACCTGCGGGACGTCAGCGTCGACATCCCGCTCGGGGTGCTGACAGTGGTCACCGGCGTGGCCGGCTCCGGGAAGAGCTCGCTGATCCACGGCTCGCTGCACCGCCGCGACGGCGTGGTGGTCGTCGACCAGACCCCGATCCGGGGTTCCCGGCGCAGCAACCCGGCCACCTACACGGGCCTGCTGGACCCGGTCCGGACGGCCTTCGCCAAGGCCAACGGGGTCAAGGCGGCGCTGTTCAGCGCCAACTCCGAGGGCGCCTGCCCCACCTGCAAGGGAATCGGCCTGGTCTACACCGACCTGGCGATGATGGCCGGCGTCGCCTCCGTCTGCGAGCAGTGCGACGGCCGGCGCTTCACCGACGAGGTGCTCACCTACCGGCTGCGCGGGAAGAACATCAGCGAGGTGCTCGCCATGTCGGCCACGGAGGCCCGGGACTTCTTCCCCAGCGGCTCGGCCCGGGTGATCCTCGACCGGCTGGTCGACGTCGGGCTCAGCTACCTCACCCTGGGGCAGCCGCTCAACACCCTCTCCGGCGGCGAGCGGCAGCGGCTCAAGCTGGCCATCCACATGGCCGACAGCGCGAGCACCTACGTGCTGGACGAGCCGACCACCGGCCTGCACCTCGCCGACGTGGACCAGTTGCTCGCGCTGCTGGACCGGCTCGTCGACGCCGGCAACACGGTCATCGTCATCGAGCACCACCAGGCGGTCATGGCGCACGCCGACTGGCTGATCGACCTCGGGCCCGGGGCGGGGCACGACGGCGGCCGGATCGTGTTCACCGGCACCCCGGCCGATCTGGTCGCCCACGGCGACACCCTGACCGCCCGCCATCTGCGCGAGTACGTCGGCCGCTGAGAAAGCGACGCGCCCTGGTCCCGGTGCCGCAGACCCCGGGACCAGGGCAGCCACGCGGCACGGGAACGCTCAGCGGCCGGGCACCGGGACGGCCCGGGCGGTCGGGGCCGCCAACCGGCGCACCCAGCGCCGCAGCGGCGGCACCGAGGCGGCGACGGGGGTGAGCAGCCCGACGGTGATCAGCAGGGCGTCGAGGAAGAGCGTGGCGAGCACGACGAGCACGGCCAGCGACGCGACCGTGCGGGCGATCGTCGGCACCGGGCGCGCGGCGGCGCGGTGCACACCGTGGTAGCGGACAAGGGTGCGGGGTGGGGCCATCGTGCTGGTACCTGCCTCAAGGTTCGGACGAGGTGTCCCTCTTACCCACCGTGAGCTGCGCAAACCTCACCGATGGCACGAACCACAACAAGGTGGCCGGGCCGTGCGTGCCACCATCGCGCCGGATCAGGCGAGGCGGCGCAGCCAGCGACGCTGCCAGGGGGTCTCCACCGCCCGCGGCCGGTAGGCGGCGCGCACCCAGTCCACGGCCCGCTCCGGCGGCAGCCCGTCCAGGATCGCCAAACCGGCCAGCGCCGTACCCGTGCGTCCGGTGCCGCCCTTGCAGGCCACCTCCACCCGTTCGCCGGCGCGGGCCCGACGCAGCGCCTCTGTCAACGCGTCGACCGCGTCCGCCCGGTCCAACGGGACCCAGAAGTCCGGCCACCGGATCCGCCGGTGCGGCCACGCCGGCGCCGGCCCAGGCGCCAACAACAGGGCGAAGTCCGCAGACGAGGCCACGTCGGCGACGCGGCGCCCGCGCACGGCCGCCCCACTCGGCAGTACGACCACACCCGGCTGGTCGCGCCACTCCCGCTGCACATCCACCGGCCCATTCTGCCTCCACCGCGCCCACTCCCCGCCCCGCCTCGCAGTACGCGAGGTCGTGGCGGCGTCGACCCGCACGGGTCCGCCACCGTCGCCACACGAGGACGAACGCGGACAGGAGACAGCGCCGCCCCCGGGCCGGATCGGCACGGGGGCGGCGCTGGGTGTCGGTGTGCAGGTCGCCTCTCGGCGCGTGGCGCGACGCGGCTCCAGCCGAACGGTATTCCGCGAAGGCAATTCAGGTGAGGCCCGGGGACACTGGGCACACCGACACCTCATTCAACCAGCCGACGGCCGTCGGTGTTCCCGCACCTGCCGTACTTTCCCGGCCGGCCGGCTGTCGGCTGGTGGAGATGTGCCGCTGGCCGGCGCCCGTGTCGGGTGCCGGCCAGCGTTCCCCCTTGTGGTGGAAAGTCTGTCTCTGCTGTCAGTTGTTCCAGTGCTTGGCGACGAGGTCGGCGGCCTGCTGTTCCCACTGGGCGTAGTGGTCGGGGTACGCCGACACCTGCACGGTCTGTGC
>NZ_JBVJGT010000087.1:0-17424 GCF_055587185.1 Micromonospora sp. NPDC048040
AGGACCCGCTTCGTGAGCTGCTGCAGCAGCCCGCCCTCGCCGGTCAGCTTCAGCCCGTCACCACGAGCGCGATCGACCAGCATCGCGATCAACTGCTCATCCGTGACCGCACTCACCGACCCTGCGGCCGGTTCCTGCCCCGAGGTGATCTCGGTCGTCATCTGGCGTCTCTCCCTTGATCGGTCGATCAGCCGTTATTTGTACAGTCCCCCGACGACTGGCGGTCTGCCGATCAGAGCCGGCGTAACGCCTACTTCGAGGCCGAACGGGCGGCGTCGGCCCAGACGGTCACTGGAATGGTTGCCATCCCGGAGTTCAAGCTGACGAGGAACGGCCCCT
The DNA here is from genome assembly GCF_055587185.1 of Micromonospora sp. NPDC048040. Taxonomy (NCBI): domain Bacteria; kingdom Bacillati; phylum Actinomycetota; class Actinomycetes; order Micromonosporales; family Micromonosporaceae; genus Micromonospora; species Micromonospora sp. NPDC048040. The sequence goes on from NZ_JBVJGT010000087.1 coordinate 340, forward strand.
GGCTCGTAGGTGCGAGGGAGATCGAGCAAGCGCTGATCCTCTACCATGCTTCATCACCCAGCCTGCATGCAGAGATGGAGGGGGACGACCTGTGGGTGACCTGGCTCAACTGGCTGAGGCAGACCGTCAGCCACGGCGGCATCACCGTCGGGTGACCCCACCGTTAGATCGTTTAAACGGACGTGTCACCCACGTCCTGAAACTGATCTGTCACGGAGGTCCTGAGATCCGACATCGCCGGCAGCCGCCGGCAGCCGGCTTGTCCTCACCGATGTCCTCACCGATGTTGTCCACCGGCGGTGTCAGGCTGACGGGGAACGGTCGGTGAGATCAGGAGGACCGGTGTATGAGTCTTTAGTGCGACCGCACCGACGCGACCACCCACGAACACGAACTCCTAGCGCCGACGCTGATCCGCTCCTCCCAGCTGCCTTCGCTCCTCTACTTGGCGGTGCGCCGCGCGCTGATTCGGCAGGACGGTCGATGGAGCGAGCCCGAGTTCGGCAGGTCGGGCCCGCTCCGCGACGAGTCAGCCGACGGGTGTGGTGGTGTGCTACTCGATCGGTTGCTGGGGCGCTGAGTGTGTCCTGACGCTCCATCCACTGCTGGAACGCCCAGTAATCCATGTCGCTGCGTGTCGGGTTGACCTCGCTCTTGAGGGCGGGGAAGCCGTCGAGTCCGAGGGCGAGCCGGGAGGGCATAGCCACGCGGTAGTTGCGGTTGGGCTTGATGGGTTTGCCGTCGACAGTCACTTGCACGACCCTCTCACCGGCTAGTGCGGTGTCCACAGACCTTTGCCGGGTTCGTCGACCGTGAAATTGTCGTACCGGTGGTGTTGGCTGCGGTTTGTGCCTCGTCGTCGGGATCCCACTGCGCCACGGGTGGTGTATCGCACCGCTCGTGTCGCGGTGCGGGCGACGCCCGGGCAGCGGCGGCGGTGTTTCGGGCTGTTGCGCTCGGCCGGCGATGTGTGGGCGTGCGTGGTGGAGGTCAACGCGTGGCGGCGTCGCCGCCAGGACGCGCCGTTGACGGGCTACCAGGAGTTGTGCCGCGAGTTGTCGGCCTCGGGTCCGGGCACGTTCGCCGAGTTGGACTCGACCGGGGCGCGGTCGGTGTTGCGGCGGTTTTCCGATGCGTGGTTCGCGGCGGCGAAACGCCGCAAGGCCGGTGACGCATCGGCGGGGTTCCCGCGCCGGCGGCGGGGGTTGGTGCCGGTGCGTTGGTATCACGGCACGTTCACCCTTGACGGCCGCCGGGTGCGCATCCCCACAGCGAGGGGCACCACGCCGTTGTGGGTGCGTCTGGCACGCCAGGTGCCGTATCCGGTGGAGCAGGTTCGCTCGATCACCCTGCTGTGCGAGGGTGGCCGGCTGTTCCTCGACGTCACCGCCGAGCTTCCCGTAGCGGTGCACCCACTGGGTGAGGGGCCGGATCCCGGCCGGGTGGCGGGTGTGGACGTGGGGATCATCCACCCGTACGCGGTCGCCGGGCCCGGCGGGGAGGCGTTGTTGGTGTCGGGGCGGGCGATCCGCGCCGAGCATCGCATGCACCTGGCCGACACCAAAGCCCGCCAACGTGCCGTCGCCCGCCGCGCGCCGAAACCCGGCCAGCGAGGGTCACGCCGGTGGCGCCAGTACCGGGCCCGCGCCCGCCAGGTGGAGGGCCGGCATCGGCGGCGGGTACGGCAGGCCCAACACGAAGCCGCCCGCACCGTCGTCGACTGGGCCATCCGTCAGCGGGTCGGGGTGCTGCACGTCGGCGACCCCCGCGGCGTCCTCGACCTGCCGGCGGGGCGGCGGCACAACCTGCGGCTGCGACAGTGGCAGATCGGCCGACTCCTGCAAATCCTGACCGACAAGGCCACCCTCGCCGGCATCACCGTCCACCTCGTCAACGAACGCGGCACCTCGTCGACCTGCCCGGCCTGCCGCCACCGTGTGCCGAAACCGCGCGGGCGGACCCTGACCTGTCCACACTGCGCATTTTCGGGCCACCGTGACCTCGTTGCGGCGGCCATCATCGCCACCCGCACCCCGGGCGGCGGACCCACCACCCCCACAGCCGTTCCTGTGCTGCCTGGGGTGGTCACGCACCGTCGAGCCGGCCGGCACCTCCCCGGCACCGGCCGGTCCCGGCGTGACCCCCGCCGCCCACCTGGGCGACGTGAGGGTCAAGACGGCCCGCGGTGGCCCGCCCCACCACCCGGTGGGGAGTCGCTCGCCTCTACAGCGAGGATCCACAACAATCCATCGGAGACCCGGTGAACGTTAGTGGACACCGCACTAGCAGCCAGGGATCGATGCTGACTTCGACGTTGTCGGAGACCGACAGCGGCACAAAGGTCGAGCCCTGCCACTGCTGCTCGAAGGCCTCGCGCAGGTCGTGCCCGGAGACCGACACGGTAACGATGGAGCCCGCGCGCCCCGTCGCCGACCAACTCTCGCCGAACAGGTCGGTACCGTTGCTGTCTGCGGGGTTCGTCCCGGCGGCATACGTCAGCGGGTTGCGGACATGAGAAGGATCGGTCAAGGCCAGATCCGCGCCGCCTGGCGACGACCACGTCCTGATGTCCCTATAGGCGTCCGCCACCAAGTTTCCCATGGCGCTCTCGCCCGATTCGTCGCGGGGCCGCGTGATGTCCTCGGTTACCGTCCCGATGGGCTCGGCCCAGCGTCGGGCCGCCCACGCTTCCCAGTGTTGCACCATTGAAACCACCTCGGGATCGGGCGCGATGTCCCGCGTTACCGGCACGTTGCGCGCGCTCAGCGACGAACGGAGGACGTCACCCGTGGAAGGGTCGATCTGGAACCGGATGTCCCCGAACGTTCGGCCGTGGTGGCCCGGGGTGAGCACCGGGCGCTGCTGTCCGGCTGGGTCGGTCACGGTACAGGTCGCCGCGGAATGCCAGTGTCCGCCAATGACGACGTCAACTGCTGGGGTGACCTGCTCGGCGAGCTTCATGATCGGTCCACCGGCCGTGTCGCAGGCCTCGTACGTCGCGCGGTTCGTCGCGCCCTCGTGTGCGAGGAGGAGGATCGCCTCCGCGCCGTCCGCCTGCAGTTCGGCCGCCGATCTGTCGACTGCGGCCGCCAGATCGGTTGTGACGAGCCCTCCGACCTGATAGGAGGAGAACACGCGCTCTGTGTCCGGCGGCATCACACCGATGAAGCCGACTCGAGCCTCGGACCCGTCGGCCCCGCGGACGGTGTCCACCCATGAGGACGCCAGCGGCCGCTGCCCGGTCGGAGCGGTGCCCTCCCCGGTCTCGACGCCTCATGCTGTGCCCGTCCGCCCACACCAAGGGCGGGCGGGCACAGCCGTCTCCTCCCAGCGCGGGCAGACCCTTCTGCCTCCGCGGTGTCCGCATCTGCCGCACTGCGCGCGCTCATGCCGATGCGCGGGATGTGGCAAAGGACCAAAAGCGTCGGCGACAAGCCCTACACGGATGGCTGATTCGGTTACTGTCGGGGCGTGGTGGATGCGGCCCCTGTGGCATCGGGCCGAGACGCTGACGTCTTCGCCATCGACGATCGGCGTGTCCTTCGCCGCTACCGCGAAGGTGGAGACGTGGCCGCTGAGGCCGCAATCATGGCGTACGTTGCTAGTCTTGGTTTCCCTGCACCCACTGTGTATCAGGCGCGCGGGGCCGATCTCGTGATGGAACGACTGGACGGGCGCACCATGCTGTCGGCCCTCCTCGCCGGTGAGCTCGATGCCGTGGAAGCGGCCACCTGTCTGGCAGATCTGCATCACCGACTCCACGCGTTGCCACCCCGGCTCCGCGACGACGCTCGGATCTTGCACCTTGACCTGCACCCGGAGAACGTCATGGTGACGTCACGAGGGCCTGTCGTCATCGACTGGCGCAACGCTACCGAGGGGCCGGCAGACCTCGATGTCGCGCTCTCCGCGGTCATCCTCGCCCAAGTGGCTGTCGAGGAGGAGCATCCCCTGGCTTTGCCGGCCGCAACGCTGTTGGATGCCTTTCTCGACTGCGTCGGCGGCCCGCTGACCATGCTGGACCGCGCCCTAGCGATACGGCGCAACGATCCGGCACTGACTGGCAGCGAGCGGGAGCGGCTCGACGCCGCTGCCGTCCTCATTACCGGCCACCGATAAAGCCGCGAGACGACGGCCGGCACGCGCACGCACATGCCGCGATCAGGGTGGGGGAGCGTGGAGTCAGTGTGCCGTCGGTGCCGGCCTGCGGCGAATCCGCCACCACGCGTGGACGAGGATCGGTGGCAGCGCGATCGCGGCGCTGGCGAACGCAAGTGCTCGGGTGCGACGTTGCTGGATTTCTTCACGTAGTTCTTCGTAGGTGGCCTGGTGTTCGATGACGTCGCCGCGGGATCGTACGCATTCGTCGCCGGGCCCGATCAGGGCGTCGTGGTTGGCCGGGTTGGCCTCGAAGCAGGCGATTCTGGTCGGCTTCAGTTCCCAGTTGACGCGGTCCCAGTCGACGTCGATCCACGACTGCGACGTGCACGTGTCGCCTGAGCAGGAGGTTCGCACCGGCAGCTCCCAGCCGGAACGCAGCATGAGAGCGCCGAGGAACAGGCCCAACAGGACAGAGCTGAGGGAGACGACCGCGCGCATGTCAGGTTGGACCGCTGGCAGTCGTGCCTGGTTCCACCAGAGGCCCTCCAGAATGATCCTTCTCGCGGCCGCCTCGGCGTACTCCACCGAGACGAGCGCGAGATCGAGGCGCCGCTGACAGCGAGGGGCGCGGGAGAGCCGGTGACGCTTCTGGTCGCCGGAGGAGGCGTCCAGGCGTGCGGCGCCGTTCCAGGAGGCGAACCGGTCGCGGTCGGCGAACCGGCTGATGTCTCCGACGTCTGACAGTAGGCGGGCCGCGCCTGAGGGGGGCCGATGCCGTGCAGCTCCGTCAGGGTGGAGCCGCGGGCGGCCACCAGTTCCTTTCGAGGGCCGGCGTTCGCGTGGCCGGAAGTCGTCGCCGCAGCGCGCCATCCGGATAAGGATCGCGCCTCGGCCGAGCGGCTGCCTCTGCTCGTCCCGGCCTGCGCCGACGGCGACCGTCCGCGGGAGGCCGTCGACATGGTCGCGGAAGCCTTGACCGCTCTCGGCGCCCGGTCCGACGTGCGTCAGGTCAGCGAAGGAATTGCTCAACAGCCGGTACTGGACGCCGTGCCGATGGGCAGACGTTGACGACGTCCTCGTCAACCATGGATCGCATGCCTACCGCCGCTACGGAGGTGAACTCTCGCTGGAACGACTCCGCCTCATCGCCGCCACGCTCCAGCCTTCAGGGACCACCAGACACCAGTAGCGCGCCAGCGCACTGCTTCGCCGCTTCCAACGCTGGGGCGCCAGGTCAAGCTCGGTTCCGAGGCCGAGCGCGTTACTCGTTGACATGGTCTCGCTGCGGCGTCTTCAGACCAGGAGACGCTCCCGCATCTTCGCACCTATATTGATCGCACCTACCGTCCGAGGACCGGTCGGATCGTGCACGTCGAAGGTGTTGTTGCGGCGCATCAGCGCACGAACCGGAGGTGGCAGCCGGGGCGGGTCGTCCATGGCTGTGAGGACCTGCCCGGCGGTCGAGATCAGTCGGTCGGCCAGGGCGGCAGCGTCGGTGTCTAACTGCACGCGGCCGTACTCCCAGCCGGCGGTGGTGAGGTCGAGCACCTCGAACACGCGGGCCACGAGCGGGTTCGGATCGGTGACCCGGTCGAGCCGGGGCGCCTGGCTGCCGACTACCGCGACGGCGGCGGCCACCTGCGCGTACGGGTGGAAGCCGCACGGCAACGTGAACAGTGGCCACCGTAGGGCTGAGCCGGCCTCCATCCACAGCGGTCGGTAGTTGCGGCGGTGCACCAGGAGCCGCCGTCCCGTCCGTCGGTGTATCTCGTGGGCCTGGGCCTGTAGGTCCGCGTGGGCCTCGTCGGCGACCTGGCTTACGATCCGGGCCGCCACCACCAAGCCGTCGTCGCCGTTCAGCATTGCGGTGATCGCCTCGACCTGCTCGGAAAACCGGATCTGCGCGTGGCCGCCGTACCGGTACTGGAGGTCCCGTAGCAGCGCCTGCTGCCGCCCCGTATCGAGCTGGACCCGCCCGCCACCCAGTAACCGCCGGAGCCAATGCATTTCGCCTCGTTTCAGCAGAGCCGTCCCGGACCGCGGCAATGCTACAGATCTTGAATGGTCAGGTTGTGTCGGGTTCGAGGATCAGGCCGGTGTGAGCGAGGAACCCGTCGAGCAGGCGGCCGTCGGCGTCGGGACGGCGCGGCGGGGATGCTGGCCGCCCTCGCTCGCCGCCGGCGTGGGCTCGGGTGCCGCAGCCGGCACCACCGGATCGTCGCCGCCGAGCACCCCGGTGGCGAAGAGCGCCCCGAGGAGTATGCCGACCAGTCAGACGGCCAGCGCCACCCGCATCATCGGGTCCCTGGGCGGCCCCGGACGGGGCGCGCGACGGCCACCCTAGACCATCCCGGACGGGTCGTTGCCCCATCTCCGACCGTCATACCGGCATCCTGGTCCACCCCGATCGTCGACGGCCAATCGGCCCGGCCGGAGGTGACTCAGTCGACGACCGTGACGTCCTTCCCGAAGGCGACCCGACCGCGGACCATCTCCGCCTCCGGCTTCGGCTCCGTGTAGCACCACGACGTTGGCGCTGGTGCGGCCCGCGTGCTCCAGCGTGGTAGGACGCGGTGCCTCTCCGTGGGGATACGGTGTGGGTCGAGAGTCCCCGGATCAGGTCGTCGCGCAGCGCGGAGCGGGCAAGTAGTGGTTGCCTTCGACCACCACCGTCTCGTCGCTCTCGGCGATCACCAGGTCGTTCCAGCCGGCTCTCGGCATGCCCGTCGGCGCTCGGCCGGCCACCCGTCAGCTGCGCGGCCCGGCACCCTTTGATGGCACCGGAACTCGTCCGTCTGATCGACGCCTGAACGGGAAAAGTTCCCGTGATCTTCCTGATTTGCATACATTTGTAGATCGTCTTATCGGCCATCCCGATCCGTCTGACCGGTTTGAAGATCAACGATGTCGTGCCGTTCTTCGGCTCCGATCAGTACGTTGCCTTCACTTTTGTTGATCACACAGGGAGGCAGCGGTGCACGCTGGTCCGGAGTCGTCCGTCGTCATGCGACGGATCGGCGATCTGGTGCGCGGGCGGTACGGCCAGGCGCTGATCGTGTTCCTCACGGTCGTGCTCGCGGCGACGCTGGCCGAGTGGGGAGCGCGGCGACCCGCCGTCGCGGCACCCCCGTCGGCCACGCAGGCCACCCCGACCGTGCTGGAGCGGCCGGACGAGACGGCAGCGTTGATCACCGCCCGGATGACCGGCAAGCGGGTACTGATCACCGGTCTCACCTCGGAGACCTCCCAGTTCTGGGCGCTGCCGTCCGGCGCCGTGACCGCGGAGATCGCGGCCGGCCCGGTCCGGATGCGGAACGGGACCGGCGGCTGGGCCGACGTGGACCTGACGCTGCACCGGCGCGAGGACGGATCGGTCGCACCGGTTGCCCACCCGTACGGGTTGACGTTCTCGGGCGCCGCCGGAGCCGGTGAGCACGCCCTGGTCACGCTGGGTGCGACCGGGAACCGCGCCACGCTCGGCTGGAGCGGCGCGCTGCCCGAGCCCGTGCTCGACGGCAACCGGGCCACCTACCCGGACGTCCGTCCCGGGGTGGACCTGGAGGTCACCGCCACCCGCACCGGCTACCAGCAGCTGCTCATCGTGAAGGACCGGGCGGCGGCGGCCCAGGTACGCCGGATCCGGCTGCCCTGGCGTACCGAGGGTGCGACGGCGCGGACCGACGGCGCCGGCGGGCTCGAGATCCGCAACCGCTCGGGCAAGCGCATCGGCAGCGTCGGCGCCCCGTTGATGTGGGACGCCGCGGTCGACCCCGCCTCCGGAGAGCACCGCCGGCGTGCGCCGGTCGGGCTCAGCCTCGACGGCCAGGGCGACCGGACCGGGCTGGTGCTGGAGCCGGACCGGGACTTCCTCGCCGACCCGGCCACCAGCTACCCGGTGACCATCGACCCGTCCCAGAGCATCGGTGCCAACTTCGACGCGTTTGTGCAGTCCAGCTTCACCTCCGACCAGTCCGCTGCGACCGAGCTGAAGCTCGGCACGTACGACGGCGGCACCACGAAGGCCCGGTCCTTTCTCCGCTTCGACAGCGTCAACACCTGGCTCTGGGACAAGCAGGTGCAGTCGGCGACGCTGAGCCTGTGGGAGTTCCACTCGTACTCGTGCACTGCCAGGTCCTGGGAGGCGTGGCGGGTCGGCGCGGTCAGCACGGCGACCCGCTGGACCGCCCAGCCGACGTGGGACGCCAAGGTCGGCACCTCCACCGAGACGAAGGGCTACAGCACCACCTGCGGCGACGGCTGGGTGAACGTGACGGTGGCCGACGCCTTCCAGTACGCCGCCGACGCCCACTCGACGTCGGTGAACATCGGCATCCGGGCGACCTCGGAGACGGACAACTACTCCTGGAAGCGGTTCAACTCCCGGGAGGCGGCGGCCAACCCGCCGAAGGTGAGCATCACCTACCAGTCGAAGCCGGTGGTCAGCGCGCTGGCGACGGTGCCGGCGACGGTCTGCGCCACCGGCACCGGCCGGCCGTACGTCAACAGCCGGACGCCGCAGCTCCGCGCCAAGATCACCGATGGGGAGGCGTCGCCGGTCAAGGCCAGGTTCGAGTGGCAGACCAGCGTCGGCGCGCTGCTCGGCTCCAGCGTGGTCGGTCCCGGTGCCTCCGGCTCCTGGCTCGCGGCCACCGTGCCCTCCGGCGCCTTCGCCGAGGGCGGCACCTACAAGTGGCGGGCCCGGGGCAACGACGGCACCGTGGACGGTCCGTGGTCGGCCATTTGCGAGTTCACCGTGGACACCACCGCGCCGTCGGCGGCGCCGATGGTCTCCTCGACGTCGTACCCGGCGGGTCAGTGGGGTGGCGCGGCGGGCACCGCCGGCACCTTCACCTTCGGCGCGTCGGGCGTCACCGACGTGGCGGCGTACGAGTACGGCCTCAACGTCAACCCGCCGAACCTGAGCGTCAACGCGCCCAGCCTCGGCGCGGGCGCCAGCGTCTCGATCACCCCGAGCGCGGACGGGCCGCAGACCCTCTACGTGCGCAGCCGGGACCGGGCCGGCAACCAGTCGGCGATCCGCAGCTACTCGTTCTCGGTGGGGGCGGGTGCGGTCACCGGCCCGAAGACGGGCGACGTCACCGCCGCGAAGGTCGCGGTCACCGGTGTCGGCCGGTCGACGGCGACCGGCGTCACCTACCAGTGGCGGCGGGGCGACAGCGACCCGTGGGTCACCGTCCCGGCCGCCGACGTGACCGTGGCCGCCGGTGGCGGCGCCGTGGCCTGGCCGCTGCCGACCAGCGGCTCCGGCGCCTTCCCGAAGCTGAACTGGGACGTCGAGGCCACCCTGGCCGCGGTGGACGCCGAGTCGGTGCCCCGGGACGGGCCGGTGCAGGTGCGGGGCAGCTTCACCGGCGGCGCCGGCGGATACTCCAGCGCTGTGAAGATCACCTTTGACCGGGCGCAGGCGTCGGCGGAGTCCGAGCAGATCGGCCCCGGTTCGGTCAACGTGCTCACCGGCAATTACACCCTCGCCGACACCGACGTCTCGGTCGACGCGCCCGGGAGCGACCTGACCGTCACCCGCTCCTACAACACCCGCCGGGTGGCGCAGACCGACCCGGCGGAGATGTTCGGGCCCGGCTGGGTCTCCGGCGCGGTGGTCGACGAGGCCGACGCCGGCTACACCTCGCTCTCCGTCTACGGCTCGCTGGTCCAGGTCGGGCTGCCGGACGGTGACACCATCGGCTTCACCCGGCGCAGCACCACCGCCTTCGACCCGGAGATCGGGATGGAGGCGCTCACGCTGTCGTACGACGCCGCGGCCGACGCGTACACGCTGCGGGACCTCGACGGGCAGGTGGCAGTCTTCACCCGGGTCACCGGGACCACCGCCGGGAAGTACTTCCCGACCTCGGTCACGGTGCCCGGCGACAACCAGACGGTCAGCTACAGCTGGGAGCGGGTCACCGTCGCGGGCAAGGAGATCGTCCGGCCGACCCGGATGCTCGCCCCGGTCGCCGACGGCGTCGCCTGCACCACGCTGGCCCGCGGGTGCCGCGCCCTGACCTTCAGCTACGCGACGGCTACCACCGCCACCGGCGCAGGCGAGCCGGGCTGGGGCGACTACCTCGGCCGGGTCCGGGAGATCTCGTTCACCGCCTGGGATCCGGACCTGCCCACCCCGGCGATGCGTACCGTGCCGATGGCGCGGTACGCCTACGACAACTCCGGCCGGCTGCGGGCCTCCTGGGACCCCCGGCTGGACTGGAACGACGCCGGCACCGTCCGACACGTCGCGGACACCTACACCTACGGGGCCGACGGCGTCCTCTCCGGGACCACCCCGGCCGGTCAGGAGCCGTGGCAGTTCAGCTACACCACCGTCCCCGGCGACCCGGGCACCGGGCGGCTGCACCGGGTGACCCGGTCCGCGCTGACCGCCGGCACCGCCACCACCACCGTCGTCTACCAGGTGCCGACCAGCGGCACCGGCGCCCCGTACGACCTTTCCCCCAGCCAGACGGCGCGCTGGGGGCAGACCGAGGCGCCGACCGACGCCACCGCCGTCTTCCCGCCCGGCCAGGTGCCCGGCGGCGACCCGGCTGCGGGGACGCTGCCGGCGTCCTGGGAGCACGCCGAGGTGACCTACCTCGACGCAAACGCCCGTGCGGTCAACGAGGTCGACCCGGGCGGGCACACCACCGCCACCTGGTACGACCAGTGGGGGAACACCGTGCGGTCGCTGACCGCCGCCAACCGGGCCCGCGCCCTGGACGCCTCCGCGTCGGACACCTCCATCGAGGAGGCGACGTTGGCCGAGAAGCTCTCCTCGGTCAACAGCTACTCCGCCGACGGCCAGCTGCTGCTCGCCGAGACCGGACCGGAGCACGACGTGGTGATCGGCAGCGGTGCCACCGTTCGCGGCCGGTCGGTCACCCGGTACACCCACGACGAGGGGGCACCCACCACGGGCGCTCCGTACCACCTGGTCACCACGCAGGACGAGCTGGTTCAGTACTGGGGTGCCGGGGGCGTGGTCACGGAGAGCGACCTGCGCCGCACCACGAAGGCGTACAACTGGACGCTGCGGCAGCCGACCGTGCTGACCGTCGACCCCGGTGGCAAGGCCCTGACCACCCGGATCGGCTACGACGCGGAGACCGGGCTGCCGAACTCCACCACCCTGCCGGCCGGCGGCACCTCGACCACCACCCCGTACACCCGGCAGACGGTCGCCTACCGGGCGACGTCGGGCTCGGGCTACGCCGAGTGCGACCTGCGGCCGGAGTGGGCCGGCCTCACCTGCCGTACCCAGCCCGGCGGGCAGCCGGCGACCGGGCCGGAGGTGCCGTACTCCGTCACCACCTACGACCTCTACCACCAGGTGCGGACGATCACCGAGAAGACCGGCGCCGGTGTCCTGCGGACCACCACGACCACGTACGACGGCGCCGGCCGGGTCCGGGAGACGGCGGTGACCGCGGCGGCCGGGCTGGGCGCGGCGGTCCCCGTGCAGCGCAGCAACTACGACCCGGCCACCGGGACGCTGACCCGGGTCCAGTCGGTGACCGGCAACACGGTCACCGCCGAGGTCGTGCGCGGCTACGACCGGCTCGGTCGGCAGGTCTCCTACACCGACGCCGACGGCAACACCTCGACCACCGGGCACGACCTGCTCGGGCGGGTGTCGACCAGCTCGGACGGAAAGGTCACCCGGACCTACCGCTACGCCGGCGTGGATGGTCGCCGTGATCTGCTCACCGCGGTCGAGGACGGGCAGGTCGGCACCTTCAGCGGGGGCTACGACGCCGACGGCAACCTGGTGTCGGAGACCTGGCCCAACGGCGTGGTGGTCAGCACCGAGTACGACGAGACCGGTACCCCGGTGGGCCTCACCTACACCCGCCCGGGCTGTGGACAGGTCGACTGCACCCTGTTCAGCGAGGCGGTCACCGAGTCGGGCCACGGCCAGTGGCGGCGGCACGTCTCGACCCTGTCGGACCAGACCTACGGCTACGACGCCGTCGGCCGACTGACCAGCGTCGAGGACACCGTCGGCGAGCAGTGCACCACCCGCACGTACGCGTTCAGCACGGCCAGCAACCGCGCCTCGACCACGACGTACGCCCCCGGGGCCGACGGTGCCTGCCAGAGCACCACCGCGGCCGGCACGCGGAGCTGGAGCTACGACACGGCCGACCGGGTGACCAGCACCGGGTACGGGTACGACGCGCTGGGCCGGACAACCACCGTGCCGGCGGCCGACACCGCCGTGCCGGCGAGCGGGAACCTGACCGTGGCCTACCACGTCACGGACCTGGTGGACCGGATCACCCAGGGCGCGCGGACCACCGACTACACCCTCGACGTGACGGGCAACCGGATCCGGTCCTGGACGGACAACGCCTCCGGGGTGGCCGTGCAGGCGGTCCACCACTACGACGACGACAGCGACAACCCGGCCTGGACCCAGGAGTCGGCGGGCCACTGGACGCGGGCGGTGACCGGCCTGTCGGCGCTGGCCGCCGTCTGGGACAGCGACAGTGGCCAGGCCGAATGGCAGCTGCGCAACCTGCACGGCGATCTGGTGGCCAGCATCCGCCCCGGCGACCAGGGGCTCTCCGCCACGTCGGAGAGCACCGAGTACGGCGCACCGCGCAACCCGGACGACGCGGGGACACAGCGCTACGGGTGGCTGGGCGCGAACCAGCGGGCAGCGGACACCCCGGCCGGCATCGTCCTGATGGGGGTACGGCTCTACAACCCGACCACGGGCCGGTTCCTCCAGACCGACCCGGTGTACGGCGGCAACGCCAACCCGTACGACTACTGCTCCGGCGACCCGGTCAACTGCTTCGACCTGGACGGACGGTTCGGCTGGGGCAAGTGGCTCGACCGCACCGGCGCGGTACTCGGCTTCGCGGCGATGTTCGGCTGCGGCCCGTGCGCGGTGATCTCCGCCGGGATCTCGCTGGGCCGGGGCATCTACAAGATCCGCAAGGGCGACCGCAGCGGGTGGGTCGACCTCGTCGGAGTGGGCACCTTCGGCGCTGCCAAGGCACTGCGCTACGGCGGCAAGTTCGTCAAGAACCGGCGGATCAAGAGTGCGCCGAAGGGAGTTCCGGGTCGCAGCAAGTACTACAAGAAGAAGCGGAAGCAGGCTGCCGCCAAGCACCGCCGGTACCAACGGAAGGTGGTCCGCCGGGCAGACCGGATCGACACCGGCTGGGGTGTCTGGTCGTCCTACACGGCGGGCCGGGACGGATACCGTGACTACCGCAGTTGGCGCAAGAAGCGCAGGAGGTGACGGCGTGCCGGGTCCCGGGCGGCCACCGCTGCCGTACACCATGACACTGGGACTGGCGGGCGGGTTGGATCGGCTGACCCGCCGCTGGTCCTGGGGTCTGGCGGCCGAGTACCGACGCTGGCTGGCGGCGGTGCTCGGGCCCCGGCCGCCTCGGTTGGACGAGGAGAGCGCGCCGGTGCTGGCCGCCCGGTTCCTGCACGCGCTCTGGCTGGTGCTCGCGGTGCTGCTGGCGGTGGCCACGCTGCCGTTCCGGTCACCGTTGAGCAGCGGTGGCGTGCTGGCCGTCGGCGTGCTCACCCTCGGTGCCTGCGTCGGCGTCGTCAACGCGGCGCTGGGCTACCTGAACGAGCGCGGAACCGCCCGGCTGGCCCGGCACCCGCTGTTCACCGCCGGTTGGCTGGTGGTGGTCGGTGCGCTGGACGCCGTCGTCCTGCTCACCGTCTTCTTCTGAGATTCCATGGCCTACCCCGGCCGCCTCGAAGGATGAAAATGTACTTGCCCTCGCCGACCTAGAAGAGCACCTGCGCCGCCAGGTGGCCTATCTCAGACGGTCCGCCGCCGCGTACGACGAGGGTGCCACAGACGAGGCGTTTCGGCTCGCGACGACGGTTCGCGTTCTCTGCCACCAGACGGCAAACAGCCGGTCACTGTTGCACCAGCTCGGACTTCTACCGCAGAGGCTGCGGTTCCTGAACACGGCCATCCGGCTTCCGGACCTTCCCCCGGGTTCTTTCGCCATCAACCCGGGTTTATGCACGATTCGCGTAAATTTTGACGCTGGCACCGCCAGCCCCACCCCGGTGCTGGACGACCTTGGCCCCGATCGGACCAACCCGCCTCAAGCCTTCGATGAGTGGTGGGCCAACCGGTTCCTGACCAACGAGTCGCCTCTCCGTGGTGGGCGGAGTGCCTTCACCTACAGCCGGCGGAACGTGGTGCTCCAGATGGCGAACAAGGATGGCGGGGCGCATGTAGACCCGCAGATGCCGGATCACTATCGAGCGTTGGTGGACCACGACGTAGTCGTCGGACTGGTGGTAGATGGCCGGCAGGCATCGAATCCTCGGCGGGCATTCGCGACTGCATGGATGCGCCAGATCGCTCACGAGGTTCAACGCACCTTGGAGCGTGACTTCCGTACGCGAGCCATCTTGGAGGGCGGCCCCAGCGGACTGGCCCCGGGAGGGCCCCCGGGGTGACTAGCTGGGTGACGATCGGGCCGGACGTCGGTGGACGAGCACGGACGAGCGTGGACTGTTCTTGCAGTCCGGAATCGGTATAGCAGCAGGTGAGCGTCCTGTGCTGGTTGCCTGGGGGTCAAGGGGCCGACGAGGACCAGGTCCAGGCCGTCACCAGGCCGTCGGAGGCCGATCGTGAGCGACCAACGACGACCACTGGTGACGCCGTCTGCCCAGGTGACAAGGCGTGGCCGGCCCGATCACCAGGCCGGCCGGGGCCTGCTTACCTGTAGTTCGTGGACTGGTGGGCGCCGTAGTTCCAGTGCAGGGCAGCGGTGAAGGCGAGGCAGAGACTAGCGTGGCCAAATGCCCGAGTCGCTATTCGAACAGACGTGCCCAGACGACTACCTAGTACGCCTTGCCGCCTCGGATCTCGGGCGGTCATACAAGAGCCTGGCGACCTCCGAGCTCGCAATCCGCCGTAATGACGTAGTGCTGGACCTCGGATGCGGTCCGGGCGCTGATCTCCCTGCGTTCGCGGAAGCGGTTGGACCTGACGGTGGAGTCATCGGCCTCGACCACGATCCTGTGCACGTCGAGCAAGCCGCCGCTCGCGCGGCGGAGCTGCCACAAGTTCAGGTCCGTGAGTGCGACATCCACGCCCTCGACATGTCGAGCGGTAGCGTTGACCGAGCACACACAGATCGGGTGCTGCAACATGTCGTAGATCCGGCGACGGTTATTGCCGAGGCACGGCGAGTCCTGCGTGCCGGCGGGTGCGCCGTGTTCGCCGAGCCCGACTGGGACACGCTCATCGTCGATTATTCCGACCTAGCTCTTGCGCGGGCCTACACGCGTTTCGTGACCGAGCAAGTGGTGCGCAACGGGTGCATTGGTCGACAGCTTCCTCGACTCGCTGCAAGTGCCGGCTTTGCCATTACCAAGGTCATCCCGATCACGGCCACCTTCCAAGACGCCGAGGCGGCGGATAAGGTCTTGGGTTTTCGGCGAGTAACTGAGCGCGCAGTAAGTGCGGGCTACCTAGGCGCACAGGCAGCCGACCAATGGCTCGACCACCTCGCTACTCGTCCTTTCTTCGCATCCGTCACCCTGTTCATCGTCGTCGCGGCGGCGTAGGCGACTGTCGACAGCAACAGTGACAGCAACGCGCTGGGACGAGAACGCCCGGCGGCCGCCGGGCACGGACAGTTGCCCGAGGTAGCGAACGCGCACAGACGACGCCGGACGATCCGCACAGAGCTTGTAAGCGAGACGTCACTTCGGCGGCTCGGCGCCAGGTAGGGCCAGTCTGAGCCAGTGAGCGTTCAGGTGGTGATGTGGTGTGGCAGCGATAGTTCGTCGGTGTGGCCGGGTGGGCGGTACCAGTACCGGGAGGGCGTCAAGTCTTCCTCCGCGGGGGCCCACGCGGTCCAGCGGCGGGCTCGTCCTCCGCTGGTCTCAATGTTCCCGTCGGGGAGCCGGCGCCACTGGATCTGGTCGACGATGACAAGGTGGGTGTCGGTGCCACGCGCGTGGCCGACCTCGTTGAAGGTCAGCTCGACCTTGTCCGCCGACCCTGACGAGCCCTTGACCTCGATGTGTAGCTCCGCGGCTCCGCGCGTCGCCCGGATGTCGTAGCTCTTCCGGTCGCCGACGTCCTCGACGTCGTATTTCTCGACGTCGCGGTAGTGGTCCATGACGGCCCGCACGGCGTGCCGTTCAATCGCGTCCTTGAGTACCTGGTCGGTCATGTACCCGGATCCGCCGGACCGGCCGCTGGTGGGACGTGCGACCTCATCGCCAGGAGTTGGCTGATGCGGCGCGAGCGAGGGGCGGTCAGGTTCGTCGGCTGCTTCGGACGATGGGCCTGCTGCGAGATCGGCCGCCAGGCGGTCGGCGTCGGAAGCGTCGTAGCCGGGGACACTGAGACGTAGCCGTATCCGCTTGGTGCTGTTTCCGGGTCGACGGGCGTCGGCTGCCTGACCAATGGTCGTCTGCGCGTTGGTCAGCTGCCGTCGGAACATGTGGAGGTCGGGAACGTCAACCAGACGGACGGGTCGGCTGATCAAGCTGCGACTCGACTCGGGAAGTAGCTGAGTCCGCCGCGAATCAACCACCGCTGCTTCAACGACAGCTCCGCGTTCCTTGAGACGCCGCAGGATCAGCTCAAGCGCAGACCGGTAGTCCGTGTTCCTGGGCGGTCTGCCCTCGGCCCGGCCACTCATGCTTTCGAGGATGAGGGACACCTGACCGCCATCGGGTTCGACCGAGTATTCGGCGTCGAGCACCTGGCCGCGGTCGTTGGTCGGTCGCATGTTGGCCACTCTGGCACAGACGGACGACACCACTGCCGAAGTACTCTCTTATGGATCAAGGCGGCCCGCAAAGCGGGCCGCGGGGGGGGGGGGGCGGGGGGGTGGTGGGGGGAGGGGGGGGGGGGGGGGGGGGGGGGGGGCGAGAGGGGGGGGGGAAGAGGGGGGGGGGGGGGGGGCGGGCGTGGGGGGGGCTGGGGGGGAACACCCCCAAACGACTCCAACG
>NZ_JBVJGT010000088.1:0-17286 GCF_055587185.1 Micromonospora sp. NPDC048040
TTGGTCGTCTTGAAGGATCGACGCGATGGCCGTCTCTCATCTACGCAACACGCCCATCACGGGCAAGTCGTACACCACTTCCCTGGACGCAGCCGCTCGCCGAGGCGACCGGCGTCCGCTTTCCTACGCCGCGCGGGTCCTGGCCCCGCGAGCCGGCCGACTGCCGGCCCACCCCACCGGTGAACGTCTATCGTTCTGCGGCGGCCCTCGGGGCTCCCCGCTCTCCGCGCCAGCCCGGGCATCAGGCGTGACGGCCGCAGAGCGACAGCGGCAGCGGCCGGCGCGCGCCTAGGCGGCGCGTGCGGCCCGTGCGGGCCGCATTGAACCCGTGTCGCAACCCTGGACTAGAGGACATCGCCGTGCTCCGCATAAGCAGCGTTGCCACTGCTGCGCGCTGCGATCGCTGTGCGGAGTCTGCGAGTGAGTCGAGGCGGTCCGTGATGATCCAGCTCTTCTGCTGTCACGTAGCGCCATTCGGTGAGTTCACCGTCCGCGAAGCGGATGGCCTTTTCCTGCTCTGTAGTGAGGGATCCGGCGTCGAAGACGAAGAGGATCTTGTCTCCTTCGTGCTCGGCCGGTGCCCAGTCAACGACGAGCATGGGGCCGAGGGCGGTGGTGATGCCTAGCTCCTCTTCGATTTCGCGCACACATGCCGCACGCGGTGACTCGCCGGGTTCGACGTAGCCGCCGGGGATGTCCCAGTGCTTTTTGTAGCTGGGCCGTACGAGGAGCACCCGGCCTTCGCCGTCGAAGAAGAGGGCGCCTGCGGCGACGCGTGGGGTTGCCATGGGTGGCATCTCGTTGGCCGTCACCAGGGCAGCCTAGATGGCCTGGGCTCAGTCGAGCACCTTGAGCCGCCGGGCCAGTCCGACCAGTTGAGCCGGGGGCTTGCCGCGCTGCCGGCGGATCCACGTCAGGGCGAGTTGTCGGCTGAGGAAGTGGTGGCGGACCTGCTCGGGTGCCATCTGTTCGGCGTCGAGCAGGATGGCTTGGGCGTCGTCGATGCGGTTCCACGAACTGTAGGCGCGGGCGACTTCGAGGG
Organism: Micromonospora sp. NPDC048040; assembly: GCF_055587185.1. NCBI lineage: Bacteria > Bacillati > Actinomycetota > Actinomycetes > Micromonosporales > Micromonosporaceae > Micromonospora > Micromonospora sp. NPDC048040. Next base: position 1,043 of record NZ_JBVJGT010000088.1, read on the forward strand.
CGTGTCGTACCCGACGTTCCATCGGTAGGCCGGCGGTGTCGACGCGCGGGCCGAGGTCGATGGCGACTTGCAGGTCTCCTAGTTCGGCGGCGGTGGCGACGCGGTGGATGGCGACGTTGGTTGGGCCGAACGCGGTCCAAAGGTGGTTGGCGTCGATGCCGAGCTGGCCGGCGGCGTGGTCGGCGGCGACAAGGAAGGTACGGGTGGTGGCTGCATCGTTGGACCGTGCTGCGGCCATCGAGCCGGACAGGAACAGGGTTCCGTATACGGAGAGCAGCGCTGGCGTGGCGTGCTTCAGGTGGGGCTCTAGGTAGCCGGCGGCGTCCTCGGTGAGTCGCACGGCTTCGACGTAGCGGCCGGTGGCGTGCAGGGCGTGTCCGACCGAGCGGAACAGGGAGCCGGTGACGAGGGGGTCGCCCGTGGGCCGGACGGCTGCCAAGCCACGGTCGGCGGCGATCCAGGCGAGGTCGCTTTCTCCGAGCTTGGTGAGCTGGGTGGCCGCGAGCTGGTACGCGAGGCCGAGCAGCCGGCGGGCTTGGTCCTGGTCGTCTCCGTCGTGGTGATCGGCGGCGGCCTGGGCGCGGTGGAGCAGGTCGGGCAGGCGGCCGGTGACGTACCCAAATCGGGAGTCCTGGTAGGCGTCCCAGAGGGTGCCTACCTCCTTCTTGAGCACGGTGACGCTCGGCGGCTCCGCGTGCGAGCTGCCGCCGAACGGGGCAATGGCGCGGTAGTTCATCAGGGCGGCGCGCAGGGCGGGCACCGTTTCGGTGCCGCTGTCGCCGGTCCAGTCGAGCAGCGAGGGTTCGCCGAGCAGGTCGCCGAGGGACACGTCCAGGACTTCGGCGAGGGACTTGATAACGGAGAGCCGGTCCAGTTCGATCCGGTTGTTCTCGATCTTGCCCAGCCAGTCGGCGGTACGGCCGATGAGCCCGGCCAGGACCTCCTGGGACAGGCCACGCCGCCGGCGGTACCAGGCGACGCGCTCGCCGATGGTCAGGGTGTTGGTCGTCCCGCGCACCGGGTCACTGTCTCCCCTCGGTCGGCGGCGACCCCGGAAGGATTTTCCGGGTCGCTGGGCGGAATGTGTCACAACCTGTCTGCATGACGGGGCTGAACGTATCGAGCAACTGCCAATCCTGCTCCGGCGCGGGCTGGAAGTACACCCTCGCCCGCACCGCCATCCGGGGGATGGGGCGAGGGTCGGAGCGCACTCGTTCCCTGGCCCGGCGGTCCTGCCTGGACTGCGCGGGTTCCGGTCGCTCGGCGACCTGCTGAGGCTGGCCCGGGGTGGGTGCTGGCGTGGGGTCGCGACCCGAACGACGACCCGTGAATGGCCCGCCCGCCTCGGCGCTTCGCACGCCGGCACCGCGCCGGCCGGGCGTCCCAATGCCGGGCGACTTGGTGCTGATCGACGGCCGGGCCTCGGTGCAGTTCGGCGGCGACCGGGCGCTGTGGCTGCGGGTGACCTCGGTCTGCGACAAACCGACGTACCACGGCTGGGTGTGGCTCACCGGCTACTCGATCAACCCGGCAAGCGGCAAGGCACTGGAACGGCGCGAGGTCTTCGTACAGATCGCCGGCCTACAGATCCGGCCACGCACGACCGACAACGCGCCGCCTCGCAACGTGGCGCCGGTGATGAGGAGGCGCCGTGTTTGACGTCCGGGTACGACTCGGCTCGGTGCTGCGGATCGACGCTGCCGACCGCTACCGGTCCTCGGACGGGCCGGTGACCCTGTGGGTGACCGGGGTCCGGCTGGTGGCCAACCGCCCGGCGCATGAGCCGTGGATCTGGGTCGAGGGGATGAGGCTGAGCCCGTCCGGCCGCCGGGGACCGCAGGCACAGATCCTGGTACGCGCCAGCCTGCTACCGCCGCAAGGACCAGTCCGGTGACCACGTACCTGTCCGGTGCCGTGCGCGACCAGCTCCGCGCGGCACAGGCGCAGCTCGACCGGCACACGCCGTCGAGCGCGGACGGGCTTTGCGCCGGCTGCGGCGAGGAAGGCCCGTGCCCACAACGGCGGGCGGCACTGCGGGTGTTCGGCCGGTACGGCTGCCTGCCGCGTCGTTGGCCGGGCGCGTCTCGGCCTGAGCTGATAGACGCTCTGTCGTCCTGGTCAGGATGGCTGGCCGAAGCGGTGAAGCGTGTGACGCCGGACGGCTGAGCTGACTTGTTCTGTCATGCAAACAACTCATAAGCTGCTGAGATTCATGCAGCGTTCATAGGTGGGGTGCCCGCGATGGCGTACGAGATTCCGACGCCGAAATACCTGCGCGTGTTGAACACGCTGCGGAAGCGCATCGAGGACGGCGACTACGCCCCCGGTGCGGCACTGCCCTCGGAAAACCAACTCTGCACGGAGTTCGGGGTGTCCCGCCCGACGGTGCTCAAGGCGCTCGGCATCCTCAAGCAGGACGGCTGGATCGAGTCGCAGCAGGGCAAGGGCAGCTTCGTACGCGGCCGGCCCGCTGCCGGTCGCACGTCGCCTGAATACGCCCGCGACGCGGTCGAACTGGACGAGACCGGGGAGACCGAGATCCTGCATGTCGGCCCGGTGCTCGCCTCACCGCGGATCGCGGCCGAGCTGAAGATCCCGGAGGGTACGCCGGTCTACGAGCGGCGCCGTCGGACCGTCTCGGAGGCGGGCCCGGTCGACCTGGTCGCCACGTTCGTGCCGGTGGACATCGCGGCCGGTACCGACATCACCAAGCCGGACCCGATCCCTGGTGGCCTGCTCGACCTCATCGCGCGTCAGAAGGGCCTACGGGCCGACTACGCTACCGAGCGGATGACGGCACGCCGGGTGGGCGAGGTCGAGGCTGAGGCGTTGGACGTGCCGGCCGACGAGTCGGTGATGAGCGTCGTCATCACCGTGCACCAGGCATCCGGCGACCCGATCATGACTTCCGTGTTGGTGATGCCGGGCAGCCGTCACGAGATCGAAGACACCTACGCGCTGTCCTGACTGCCTGGCGTCCCCTGCCGGCAGCGGCAGCCCAGTGAGCCAGGGGCTCGGGTGATTCGGCCGTCTCCTCGATCGACGCACAGCTCGCTGGTGTTGCGATCGATCCAGTAGGACTGTCCATGTTCGATCAGCACTGGCCGGTGCAGGTGGAACCATCGGTCAACGGTGGTCACCAGCGTTAGGCGCTCGGCTGTCACTCGTTCTCCCACGCGCGCCTCCTCGGCCTCTGCTCGTGTGGGTACAGATGCTCTCCACATTGTGCGATGAACTCACTTTCGACCTTGCTTGTGTTTACAAGCTGACGTAGCTTGTTAGCTCAACCGGTTGTCAGGTAGACGACTGGTAAGGCTAGGAGGCTGTCCACGTGGTTCCGATGACGTTGAAGGTTCCGGTCCCGTCCGAGTACGTGTTCCCCGCCGGGGCGCTCTGCCTTGGCGTCTCGCCGCAGATCGATTTCGAGCGTCGGGGTGAAGCGGACAACCAGGCGCGGGACAAGGAAACGGGCGAGCGGGTCTGGGTGGTGCGGGTGATGGACCTGGACCCGGAGGCGGGGAAGTTCGGCCGGTCGACCGAGGTGAAGGTGAAGGTGGTGGCGGCGCAGCAGCCAGTGCCGCCGCCGTCGACGGTGCCGGGCTATCCGCCGGCGGTGGAGTTCGAGGGCCTGACGCTGACCCCGTATGTGGATTCGCAGCGGTGCAAGCCGGGCCGCTCGTCGGGTGACTGCCGCTCCCGCATGGCGTACTCGCTGCGGGCCACCGCGATCCGGCCGGCGTCGATGGTGCCGGGTTCGGTGGCGGCCTGACTGGTCGCTGTTTGGCGCGCGGGGCGGGTCGTTTACCCGCCAAGAGTCCCGGCCCGTCCCGCGCTCTCCCATCCCTCATGTGTGAAGGAGGGCGTGATGCCCACCGTAGTTCCCCCTGCCCTGAACTGCTCTGAGGGCCGCTGCTCGTCGGGGTGGTGGTCCTGATGTCCCGCACCCGCTTCGTCGGCTTGCGGCGCACCTACCGGGAGGTGGAGGCCGCGATCCGGTCCGCGCTGCGGCTGTCGCCGGCCTCGGCGCGGGTGTGCGCGATCCGCTGCCCCCGCTGTGAGCAGTGGGTGAAGCCGCGCCGGTTCGACCTGCGGCGCATGTCGTGCCGCTCGTGCATTGCCACCCTGGCCCGCCCGGATCGGGGTGGTGACCTGTGCCTCTGATCAACATCATCCCCGGAGAGAAGATCCCGGTGGCGCCGATGAACGTGCGCCTACCGGCGTGGCGGGTTCCGGGCTGGCTGCTGGTGTTCTGGTGGCTGGCCCGTGGCCTGTTCCGGATCACGATCCTGGCTGCCCGGTACTGGTGGCTCACCACCCCCACCGTGCTCGCCCTCTGGGTGCGGGCGGAGTACGGCGGCCTGGCCCTGGCCGGCGTCGTCCTGGTCGTGGTCGCCGGCTGTGTGGGGTGGTGGCGGTGGCACCGGGCGTCGTGGTTGCGGTTCGGTTGGTACCCGATCGTCAGCCACGTCCGGGCCCTGACGGTGTATCGGCGGCGGTGGGCGTCGGTCATGGCGACGTGCGGGCTGGCGACGGCGTTTGCTGGTGACCGGTACGTGCCGCAACTGCTGCGGGTGCGCTGTGACCGCTACGGCGACGAGGTGACCGTCCGGATGCTGCCCGGTCAGATCCCAGACGATTGGGGGCAGGCCGCGGAACGCCTCGCCTACGCCTTCCGCCTCCGCCAGGGCCAGGCACGGTCCACGGACCGGCCGGATCAGGTCCTGCTGCGGTTCCTTCGCCGTGACCCTCTCGCCGCCGTCGTCGGTCCGCTGCCGGTGCCGGCCGTGCCGGACCTGGCCGGGCTGCCGCTCGGTGTGCGGGAGGACGGGCAACCCTATGAGCTGCGCTTGACCGGCTCGCATGTGCTGATCGCCGGTGCCACGGGCTCGGGCAAGGGCTCGGTGCTGTGGTCGCTGATCCGCTCCCTGGCCGGCGGTGTCCGGTCGGGGTTGGTGGAGCTGTGGGCGTTCGACCCCAAGGGCGGCATGGAGCTGGCGGCCGGGGTACCGCTGTTCGCCCGGTTCTCCTACGACGACCCCGACGGCATGGCCGGCGTCCTGGAAGAGGCTGTCAAGCGGATGCGCGTGCGGGCGGCCCGGCTGCGCGGGGTCGCCCGCCAGCACACGCCGACGCCGGAGGAACCGCTCATCGTGTTACTCGTCGACGAGCTGGCGGCGTTGACGGCGTACATCACCGACCGAAAGGTCCGCGACCGGATCAAGGAAGCCCTCGGCCTCCTCCTCAGCCAGGGGCGCGCCGTCGGCGTGCATGTGGTCGCCGCGCTCCAAGATCCGCGTAAGGACGTGCTGCCGTTTCGGGACCTGTTCCCGACCCGCATCGGCCTGCGGCTGACCGAGCCGGAGCAGGTGGACATGGTCCTCGGTGACAGTGCCCGTGACCGGGGAGCGCTGTGCGATCGCATCCCCGAATCGGCCCCCGGTGTCGGGTTCGTCGTCCTCGACGGCGTCCGCGAACCCGTACGGGTCCGCTTCGCCTACCTCACCGACGACGACATCCGCCAACTCGGCCGCACCTACCGGCGACTGGACGACACCGACGAGCAGGAGGTGACCAAGTGAAGACCAACGCCAACGCGGACCGGGTGGAGGGCGTGGTCCTGGTGCTCATCGTCCTGACCGTCGGCGGGCTGGCCGGGGCGGCGTCGTTCACGCACGTCCACGACTGGACCATGGCCAACTCCCCGACCGGTACGGGGGACTGGTTCGGCTGGGCCAACGCCGCTATCTCCGAACTGCTGCCCCTCGCGGCGCTGCTGACCATCCGGCGGCGCCGACGCACCGGCGGACCGATCAGGTACCCGATGTTCCTGCTCGTCTGCGCCGTCGCGCTGTCCCTGTCCGCGCAACTCGCCGTGGCCAAGCCGGGCGTGTCCGGGTGGCTGCTGTCGGCCGTGCCGGCGCTGGCGTTCCTCGGCCTGTCCAAGCTCGTCTTCTCCACCACCCCGGCAGCGGCGTCCGTCGACAAGCAGGCAGACGCCAACGCTTGGGGCGATATGCCGCCCGGCTACGACCCGACTGAGGTACGGCCGTCCGCCGACCTCGTCAACGAGGACCAGGCGGCGACCGTCGCGATGGAGACCACCGACAAGCAGCCTCGGCCGATGGCTCTCCGTCCGGTGCCGGTGACGCCGGCGGAGCGGCGGCCGGGACTGGTGCCCGTGCCGGCGGCGGCGTTCGCGCCCCGCAACGGCAGCGTCTTCGGCGGGGAGCGTGACCGGTGAGCCAACTCGAAATCGTCACCACGAATACCCCCGAGCAGCCCCGGCCGGGATCGCGGGCGGACCGGATGCGTAAGCCCTTGGCCAAGGATGCGCTCAAGCAGCTCGCCGAACAGAACGGCGTCTGCGTCCGCCCTCTCGCTCTGCGCCGTACCGACACCGCCACCGGCCTTACCGAAGTTGTCGAAGTGCCCTGCGGGGCGACCCTGGCGGCGAAGTGCAAGCCGTGCGCGGAGCGGGGCCGGCGGCTGCGCATCCAGCAGATCCGGGAGGGCTGGCACCTCGCCGAGGAACCCGCCGTCCGCCCAGACAAGCCTGGAGAGGACGTACTCGCCCTCGTGCGGGTCCGGGCGCACCTGGAGTTCGAGCGGGAAGCCGCGCAGTACCAGCCCATGACGCCCGACGAGCGGGCCGCGCACCTGGCCGAGATCGACGCCGCGATAGCCGAGCTGGACGAAGCTCTCGCCGAAACCAGCCTGCGCGGCCACCTCACCCCGAAAGAGCGCGACGAGCGGCCTCGCCGCAAGCGATCGACCAGGCGGCGCCAGGACTCCCCAGACCTGCCACGCCTGACCGTCAACCCGCGCACCGTCGGCCGCGCCTACTCGGGCAAGGCAGGCAAGACCCACCGGCCGTCGATGCTCGTCACGCTGACCCTGGGCTCACACGGCCCGGTCCACTCCCACCTCCGGCGCGGCGCCTACGTCGCCCCCTGCGAGTGCGGCCAGCGCCACGGCCCGTATGACGACGTGCTCGGCACTCCGGTTGACCCGGGCAGCTACGACTACCGGCGGGCCGCCCTGGATGCGATTCACTTCGCGCGGGTCCTCGACCGGTGGTGGCAGAACGTGCGTCGTGCCGCCGGTTGGAACGTCCAGTACGCCGGTGCCGTCGAGCTGCAACGGCGGCTCGCCCCACACGCGCACTTCGCCATCCGCGGCACCCTGCCCCGCCGGCTGCTCAAGCAGATCGCGGCGGCCACCTATCACCAAGTGTGGTGGCCGCCCTTCGACGAACTCACGTACTCGGTCGACAAGCCGCCGGTCTGGGACGTCGACCAACAGGCCTACGTCGACCCGAAGACGCGCGAGCCACTGCCCACCTGGGGCGAAGCACTCGACGCCCTGGAGGAGCCCGACAGCCGCCCCGCCTACGTGGCCCGGCTCGGGCGGATCGACGCTCGGGGTATCGAGCAGGGCACGAAAGATGCGGAGCGGTCGATTCGCTACGTGACCAAGTACGTCACCAAGGATCTGACCGACCAGGCCAAGCCGCGCTCCGACGCGCAGAAGGCGCACTTCGACCGCCTGCACGCAGAGCTGGCCGTGCTGCCGTGCTCGCCGACGTGCGCCAACTGGCTGCTGTACGGAGTCCAGCCCGACGGGGTCAAGGCCGGCTTGACCCCCGGCCGCTGCACGGGAAAGGTGCACCAGCGCTCCACCCTCGGCTTCACCGGCCGGCGCGTGCTCGTCTCGCGGCAGTGGTCCGGCAAGACCCTCGCCGACCATCGCGCCGACAACCGGTCCTGGGTGCGGGCGATCCTCGCGGGCGGCATGGCCGACACCGAAGAGCACGACCAGGCCGCCGACGAGGCAGACGGGTCGAAGCGGTACCGGTTCGAACTCGCCCGGCCGGAAGACCCGGACGTGCCGCCGCTGGAACACCGACTCCTGCGCGCGATATCCGCCCGCATTCGCTGGCGCGCTGACCTCGACACCGCCCGGATACGAACAGCCGCCACCGTTTCGGCAACCGCACAACCCGCCGCGCTCGCGGCCTGAACCCCTGCGAGGAGCAACCGCATGAACGACGAGCTGTTGACCGCTGACGAGGTCGCCGCTCGCCTGAAGGCAACGCCGCGATTCGTCCGCCGGCTGGTCGCCGAACGACGGATCGCCTTCGTCAAGGTCGGCCGCCTGGTGCGCTTTGAGGCGTCGGCCGTCGCCGCCTACATCGACAGCAACCGGGTCGTACCGATGAGCCGGGCGCACCTGCGCGAATACCTGGGGGAGGTGGCCTGACGGTGGCCAGCAAGGGCCGGCGGCGTTTCGGCAACGTGCGTCGTCTCCCCTCGGGCCGGTACCAGGCGCGGTACCTCGGCCCGGACGGGTTGGAGCGGAAGGCGCCGCACACCTTCGAAACCGAGCGCCAGGCGACCAAGTGGCTGACCGTGGTGGAGTCGGAAATCATCAAGGGGGAGTGGACGGCCCCGGAGGCGGGGGAGATCAAGCTTGAGCCGTACGGCCGGAAGTGGATCGCCGAACGCAAGCTCCAGCCGCGCACGCGGGAGAACTACGAAGACCTGTTCCGGCTGCACATCCGCCCGCACCTCGGCGCGCTCGCCCTGGGTGCGATCAAGCCGCAGACCATCCGCACCTGGCGCCGGACGCTGCTCGACGGTGGCACCACGGAGCCGCAGGCGGTCAAGGCGTACTCACTTCTTCGGGCGATCCTGAACACCGCCGTTAAAGAGGACGAGCTGATTCGGCAGAACCCCTGCCGAATCCCTGGCTATGACCGCTATCACACGCCTGAGCGTCCGGTGGCGACCGTCGCCCAGGTGCTCGCGCTCGCCGAGCGGATGCCGCCCCGGTTCTCCGCGCTGGTGATCGTCGCCGCGTTCTCCGGTCTTCGCTGGGGCGAGCTGGCGGCGCTGCGCCGCTCGGACGTCGACCTGACGGCGGGCACGGTACGGGTGCCGCGGAAGCTGGCGGCGCTGCGCAGTCGGATGGAGTTCGGGCCGCCGAAGTCGGAAGCGGGCAACCGGACGGTGACCCTGCCGGCTGCGGCGCGTACGGCGCTCGCCGATCACCTGGCCGAGTACGTCGGGGAGGAGCCGGAGGCGCTGGTGTTCACCGGGGACAAGGGGGCGGTGCTGCGTTCCGGCAACTTCCGGCGGGCGGTCGGCTGGGCGGCGGCGCTGCGGGCGGCTGGCATGCCAGAGGGCTTCCATTTCCACGACCTGCGGCACACGGGAAACAACCTGGCGGCGGCGACCGGGGCCAGCACCCGGGACCTGATGCACCGGATGGGCCACGCGAGCATGCGAGCGGCCCTGATCTACCAGCACGCCAACAGCGAGCGGGACCGGGAGATCGCCGACGCCATGGACCGCCGGATCGTCAAGCAGGCGAAGCGGGCGACGGCGCCGGCCAAGGCGAGCAAGGCCAAGGACAAGGCGAGCAAGACCAAGGCGGCCAAGCAGAACGCGCCCAAGGAGAAGGCGGTGGCAGGTAAGGCGACCAAGGGCACGAAGCCGAAGCGATCGGCACGCGAACCCGCCTCGGACGGCACGGCCGGCGCTACTGGCACGCCAATGGCACGCAAGATCAAAGAGGGCTGAAACGAGAACGGCCCAGGCTCGGCGAGAACGCCGTTGACCTGGGCCGGAAGCTGTGGAGCGGGCGACGGGAATCGAACCCGCACCGTCAGTTTGGAAGACTGAAGCTCTGCCATTGAGCTACGCCCGCGTACGCCCCGACGCTGCGGGGCGCGCCGACAGCGTACCCAATGGCCCACCCCGTCCGCTCAGCCGTATCCCGGCGCGGCGCGTGCCGTCGTCCGGTGCAGGGGTGGTCGGCGCACCCGGTGTCCGGTTGGTCCCCGTTCGGCGCGTTGGGTGACGCCCCGGCACGTCGCGCGGGCCGCGACCGCATAGACTGCTCGTCGCCACGGGGTGTGGCGCAGCTTGGTAGCGCACTCGCTTTGGGAGCGAGGGGCCGTGGGTTCAAATCCCGCCACCCCGACTGTCGTCCGCGGCCGGTCGCCGGGGTCGCCCTCCGCGCGGTCCCCGGCCGCTGCCGGTGCGCCCGGCCGGCTCGCCTACACTCGATGGGCTTATCACGCCCAGACTAAAACCGAGATCCGTCAAGGAGTACGCCTGTGAAGAGCACCGTCGAGACTCTGAGCCCGACGCGCGTGCGGCTCGCCATCGAGGTGCCGTTCGTCGAGCTCGAGCCGAGCCTCAAGAAGGCGTACCGGGAGATCGGGCAGCAGGTCCAGGTTCCCGGCTTCCGCAAGGGCAAGGTTCCGGCGGCCGTGATCGACCAGCGGGTCGGCCGGGGCACCGTCCTCAACGAGGCGGTCCAGGAGGCCATCCCGCAGAACATCCTCGCCGCCGTCCGCGAGCACGACCTGAAGACGCTCGGCCGTCCCGAGGTCGAGATCACCGAGTTCAATGACGGTGACTCGCTGAACTTCACCGCCGAGGTCGACGTCCGCCCGGAGATCACCCTGCCGGACCCGGCCACCATCGAGGTGACCGTCGACGAGCTGCAGATCGACGACAGCGAGATCGACGAGCAGGTGAAGAACCTGCGCGAGCGCTTCGCCACCCTGAAGACCGTCGAGCGGGCCGCCCAGGAGGGCGACTACGTCCAGATCGACCTGAACGCGACCGTCGACGGCGAGGACGTGCCGGGCGGCCAGGCGAGCAACATCTCCCACGAGGTCGGCAGCAAGCAGCTCCTCCCGGGCCTGGACGAGGCCGTCGTCGGCCTGTCCGCCGGCGAGAGCACCTCCTTCACCACCCAGCTCGTCGGCGGCGACTTCGCCGGCCGCGACGCCGAGGTGGCGGTGACCGTCCGCACGGTCAAGGAGAAGGAGCTGCCGGAGCTCGACGACGAGTTCGCCCAGATGGCGAGCGAGTTCGACAGCATCGAGGAGCTGCGCGGGGACGTGCGCGAGCGGGTCACCCGGGGCAAGCGGGTCGAGCAGATCTACGCCGCCCGCGACAAGGCCCTGGAGCAGCTCGTCGCCGCCGCCGAGGTGCCGGCGCCGGAGGGGGTCGTCCGCGAGGAGGTCGAGAGCCGCAAGCAGGCGATGGTCGACCAGCTCGAGCGCATCGGGGCCTCCCTGGAGGAATACCTGGCGGCCGAGGAGAAGACCGAGGAGCAGATCGACGCCGAGCTGACCGAGGCGGCGACCGAGGGCGTCAAGATCCAGCTGCTGCTGGACACCCTCGCCGACGCCGAGGAGGTCCAGGTCAGCGACGACGAGTTCGGCCACGAGATCGTGCACCGGGCCCAGCGCGCCGGGATGGCCCCGCAGCAGTACTACGACCAGCTGGTCCGCTCCGGCGCTGCCGGTGCCGTCTTCGGGGACGTGCGGCGCGGCAAGGCCCTGGCCTCGGTCATGGAGCGCATCAAGATCAAGGACTCGGCCGGCAACGAGGTGACGCTCGACGCCCTCCGCGCCGAGAGCGAGGCCGAGCACAACCACGAGCACTGATCGTCGGGTGAGGCCGCCGTCCGCCGCTTGCGGTGGACGGCGGCCCGATCCCTTTTCCGGGGTACGTCTCCGGGGCTGCGCTGTTAGCGAACACTGCCCGGACCGGGACTCTGCCACCCGGCTGAGCGGTTAGTGTCGGGTAGGACGGTACGGAGAGCGAAGGGCTGCCATGACCGACATGCACATGCAAGCGATGCCGCTCCGGGCTATCGAGGCCCGCGGTGGCGACAACATTGGCAACCTCGATGACTCGGTCTACAACCGGTTGCTCAAGGAGCGGATCATCTTCCTGGGCAGCGAGGTGACCGACCAGGTCGCCAACCGCATCTGCGCGCAGCTCCTGCTGCTCGCCGCGGAGGACCCGGACCGCGACATCAACCTGTGGATCAACTCGCCGGGTGGCTCGGTCTACTCGGGCATGGCGATCTACGACACCATGCAGTTCATCGACAACGACGTGTCGACCGTGGCGATGGGCATGGCGGCCTCGATGGGCCAGCTGCTGCTCTGCGCCGGCACCAAGGGCAAGCGTTACGCCCTGCCGCACGCGCGGATCATGATGCACCAGCCGTCCGGCGGCATGGGCGGCACGGCGTCGGACATCGCCATCCAGGCGGAGCAGATGCTCTACACCAAGCGGATGTTCCAGGAGCGGGTCGCCTTCCACACCGGGCAGAGCCAGGCGCAGATCGAGGCGGATTCCGACCGCGACCGCTGGTTCACCGCCCAGGAGGCCACGGACTACGGCTTCATCGACAAGGTGATCACCGGAGCCACGCAGGTTCCGGAAGGCGCCGGGACCCTGAGCTGAGGAGTTGACGATGACCGACCTGAGCCTGCCGCCGCAGTTCGCGGCCGTGCACAACCGCTACGTCCTGCCGTCGTTCGTCGAGCGCACGTCGTACGGGGTCAAGGAGTCGAACCCGTACAACAAGCTCTTCGAGGACCGGATCATCTTCCTCGGCGTCCAGGTCGACGACGCGTCGGCCAACGACGTGATGGCGCAGCTGCTGACGCTCGAGGGCACCGACCCGGACCGCGACATCATCATGTACATCAACTCGCCGGGTGGTTCGTTCACCGCCATGACGGCGATCTACGACACCATGCAGTACGTCCGGCCGGACATCCAGACGGTCTGCCTCGGCCAGGCCGCGAGCGCCGCGGCCGTGCTGCTGGCCGCCGGCACCCCGGGCAAGCGCATGGCGCTGCCGAACTCACGGATCATCATCCACCAGCCGGCCACCGAGGGCGGCTACGGGCAGGGCTCGGACATCGAGATCCAGGCCCGGGAGATCCTGCGGATGCGGACCCAGCTCGAGGAGATGCTCTCCCGGCACTGCAACCAGCCGATGGAGAAGGTTCGCAAGGACATCGACCGTGACAAGATCATGACGGCCGAGGAGTCCCGGGAGTACGGGCTGGTGGACACCATCCTCACCAGCCGCAAGAAGGGCCTGCTGGCGGCCAACGCCGCCAGCTGAGCAGTTTTCACGTCGAGGTCGGCCGGGAGTCCGCTCCCGGCCGACCGTCTGACACACCCGTTTTGGGGGTCGGAGAAAACTCCGCCAGCGGGTAACGTCGGGTCTGTACCGCTCCGCCGGTCCTCCGGCTGGGTGAACGAGGCGGGCGGCGCACCGTCCGCAGGTCAGGGCCGGGTCTCCGGCCGATGAGTGCAGGGAGAACGTAGGTGGCACGGATCGGTGACGGCGGCGACCTACTGAAATGCTCCTTCTGCGGCAAGTCGCAGAAGCAGGTCAAGAAGCTCATCGCGGGCCCAGGGGTCTACATCTGCGACGAGTGCATCGATCTCTGCAACGAGATCATCGAGGAGGAGTTGGCCGAGTCCGGCGAGGTGAAGTGGGAAGAGCTTCCCAAGCCGATGGAGATCTGCCAGTTCCTCGACAACTACGTGGTCGGGCAGGACCAGGCCAAGAAGGCGCTCGCCGTCGCGGTCTACAACCACTACAAGCGGATCCAGGCCGATGCGGCCGGCGCGCCGGGTTCCGGCAGCGACGCCGTCGAGCTGGCCAAGTCCAACATCCTGCTGCTCGGCCCGACGGGGTGCGGTAAGACCCACCTGGCGCAGACGCTGGCGCGGATGCTGAACGTGCCGTTCGCCATCGCCGACGCCACCGCGCTCACCGAGGCCGGCTACGTGGGCGAGGACGTGGAGAACATCCTCCTCAAGCTGATCCAGGCGGCGGACTACGACATCAAGCGCGCCGAGACCGGCATCATCTACATCGACGAGGTCGACAAGATCGCCCGCAAGTCGGAGAACCCGTCGATCACGCGGGACGTCTCCGGCGAGGGTGTCCAGCAGGCGCTGCTCAAGATGCTGGAAGGCACGGTGGCCAACGTGCCGCCGCAGGGCGGGCGTAAGCACCCGCACCAGGAGTTCATCCAGATCGACACCACCAACGTGCTGTTCATCTGCGGCGGCGCCTTCGCCGGGCTCGACCAGATCATCGAGGCCCGCACCGGCCACGGCGGCACGGGCTTCGGCGCCCGGCTCCGGTCGGTCAGCGAGCGGTCGACCGACGACATCTTCAGCCAGGTCATGCCGGAGGACATGCTGAAGTTCGGGCTGATCCCCGAGTTCATCGGCCGGCTCCCGGTGATCACCAACGTGCGCAGCCTGGACCGCACCGCGCTGGTGCGCATCCTCACCGAGCCGCGCAACGCCCTCGTCCGGCAGTACCAGCGCCTCTTCGAGCTCGACGGCGTCGAGCTGGAGTTCGAGGAGCCGGCGCTGGAGGCGATCGCCGACCAGGCGATGCTGCGCGGCACCGGTGCCCGCGGCCTGCGCGCGATCATGGAAGAGGTCCTGCTCTCCGTGATGTACGAGGTGCCGAGCAACCCCGACGCCGCGCGGGTGCTGATCACCCGCGAGGTGGTCCTGGAGAACGTGAACCCGACGATCGTTCCCCGCGAGTTCACCGGCCGCCGCGCCCGGCGGGACCGCGAGGAGAAGTCGGCCTGAACCCACCGCCACCGCCACTGCCACCGCGCCCGTCCGTCGAGGTCGGGCGCGGTCGGCGTTTCCAGGAGGCGGTGAGCGTCGGCAGCGGGTGAGGCGGAGACCGGGGCGGAGTGTTCGACGGTTGCCACCGTCGCGCCGTCGCGCCGTGGCCCGGTCCGGTCGTACGCTGATCCCCATGCGCGTCGCCGTCTGCCAGCTCAACGCCCGGGACGACCGTAAGGCCAACCTCGCGGCCGCCGAGGCCCTGCTGGAGCGCGCCGCCGCGGCCGGTGCGGACGTCGCCCTCCTGCCGGAGTACGTCGACTACCTCGGCCCCGCCGCCGGCCTGCCCGAGCCGGAGCCGGTGGACGGCGAGGTGGGGCAGTTCTTCGCCGGCGTCGCGCGCCGGCTGGGCATCTGGGTGATCGCCGGGTCGATCCACGAGCGCGGGCCGGACCCGGCCCGCACCTGGAACACCACCCTGGTCCTCGACCGCTCCGGAACGCTCGCGGCCACCTATCGCAAGATCCACCTGTACGACGTGGAGATCCCCGGCCGGGTCTCCTACCTGGAGTCCGCCACCGTCGCCCCCGGCGACCAGCCGGTGGTGGTCGACGTCGAGGGGCTCCGTGTCGGACTGTCGATCTGCTACGACCTCCGCTTCCCGGAGCTGTACCGGCAGCTCGCCACGGACGGCGGCGCCCAGTTGCTGGTGGTGCCGGCGGCCTTCATGCTGCACACCGGGCGCGACCACTGGGAGGTGCTGCTGCGCGCGCGGGCGATCGAGAACCAGTGTTTCGTCGCCGCGGCGGGGCAGACCGGCGACCACGAACCGGGCCGGACCTGCTTCGGGCGCAGCATGGTGGTCGACCCGTGGGGGACGGTGCTCACCCAGGTGCCCGACGGGCCGGGTGTCGCCGTCGCCGACCTCGATCTCGACCGGCTGCGGACGATCCGTGCCGAGTTGCCGAGCCTGGCGAATCGGCGCCTGTAGGCGTCAGCCCTGCAGCAGCACGCCCACCACGGCGAAGCCGGCGATCGCCGCGGCCGTGACGAGGAGGGCCGTCGTCATCCGGGACCGCCCCCGTCGGGCCAGTCGTGCCACCGACACCACGAGGACGAAGAGCACGAAGGCGCCGATGACCAACTGCCAGAACGGCAGCAGCAGCCCGAGCAGCGCGTCCTCGGCGAGCACCGCCGGCCGGGGGCGGGTGAGGTCGTCCATGACGAACACTCTGGCACGGCGGAGCCCCGTGCGGACCCTGTGCTGCCATCACGAATGCGGGACCGTCTCCGCCGGCGACAGCCGGGCAGTGACGGACGCTGATTTGCCTTCCCGGGGCAGTCCGCGTAACTTTCTCTCTGCACGCGGGATGTCGGGCAAACCGGCTGACAACGGGCACCAGGCTCGTGGCGGAGACGCCGAGCGAGACTGGGAATCGGGCGGTGCGAAGACACTCCGACACGGGGTTGCGATCGCGAGACTGACCGGGTAGAGTGCTGAAGCCGGCAGGAGCCGGGCGGATAGCCGCAGAGCGGCGATCGGCCGGTCTGCGGTTCCCACGACAGAAACGACCGCCGTGATACGGCGTGCGTCATCGTGGATCTGGAGCACCGAACGTTGATCATCTCGGACACGGGGTTGACAACGCGAAGTGAGCCGAGTAAGGTAGAGAAGTTGCCCCAAGCGGGCTCCCACGATGTGGGATGCCTGAGTGGTGTGTGGTTGTTCTTTGAGAACTCAACAGGGTGCTTGATAAGCCAGTGCCAAATTGTTTGATACCCCGGGCTGGCAAGCCTTTATGGTTTGTT
>NZ_JBVJGT010000089.1:0-16229 GCF_055587185.1 Micromonospora sp. NPDC048040
GCCCTGCACGCTCAGGGCGTTGCGGGTGGCGGCGGGGCCGCAGTAGAAGAAGTTCGGCTGGGCCTCGTAGTGCACGCCGAGTTCCTTCTCGCCGCTCTTGCGGTCCTGGGTGGCGGCGGCCGGCTTGGTGTCGGTGGTGGGGGCGGCGTGGGCGGCGGTGACAGGGCCGGCGATGGCGCCGCCGGTGAAGGCGAGGCCGGCAGCGGTCAGGGCGGCCTTACGGATCAGAGCGGTACGCATGATCGTATGCACCTTTCGATCGGGGGATGCGCGGCACACACCAGAAGGGGGGCGGGTGCGCCGCGGGGTGAGGAAAGGTCACGCCAGAAGTGGGGTGCGCCCGGCGTTCAAGGGGGCGCGGTCCCGGGGGATGTAACGACGCGGGTCCGGCCGGCATTCCGGCCGTCGCCCCGGCCCGTGGAATCGGCTCGGGGGTCACGCGGTCACGACGGTTACAACGCCCCGACCCCCCGGCCCATGCCCGCCGGGGTGGTGGCGCCCGCCACCGCAACCCACCACGAACCCGACACACAACGCCCAAGGCCACACCCTGGCACCGTCGCCGAACCGGACACACGCGCCAGACGGGCATCCACCCGACAGGCCGGGCGGGTGCAGTACAGCTGCCACGAAGGCACCGACCGCGAGGTGGCGACCGGTCGACCCGATACGACGGGCCCGGTGGGTCGGGGGTCCTGCGGGCCTGTCGAGCTGCCCCGTCCCTAGGACCACCCGGCACACCAGGCCCAGTCGCCCACGACGGCACGCATGCCCCATCCGTGAGGGCAGCTCGACAGGGCCGAGAAGCGGTACCGGCGCCGAATCGTCCGCGACGCGGTGTGGGGCGGGGGTCAGTCCCGGGCGGCGGCGCGGCGGCGCAGCAGGGCGATCGCCTCGTCGACGAGGCCACGCTCGGTGAGCAGCGTGAGCAGCAGCGGCAGGGGGCGCCAGTCGTCGGCCTCGACCGCCTGCCGCAGCAGCACGATCGCCTCGTCGTGCCGGCCCCGGGCGGCCAGCAGGGCGGCCAGCTCGTCGCGGGCCCTCGGGTCGCCCTGGTCGGCGGCGATCCGCCAGTACCGTTCGGCCTCGTCGGCGCGCCCCTCCCCGGCGAGCAGCGCGGCGAGCCGGGCGGCGGCGTGCCAGTCGCCGTGCTCGGCGCGGGCCCGCAGCTCCTCCGTCCGCCCCCGGTCGGCCAGCAGGTCGACCAGGACGCTGCCCGCTCCGCTCGCGCCGGCCCGGTCGAGGTCGCGCAGGTAGCCGGTCGGGTCAGGCACCGCCGCCAGGCCCGAGGACTCCTCGCCGAAGAATCGGCTGCCGCCGAACTCCCGCCGGAGCTGGTCGTCGAGGTCGTCGGCGAGCTCGACCATGGCCCGTACGGCCAGCAGCAGGTGGGTGGGCACGAAGTCCTGCCCGAAGACGGGCACGGACGCCCATACCGTGTCCCCGGTGCAGTAGACGCGGCCGACGACGAGACCGTTGGTCAGGTCGGAGAGCCGCCGGTACAGCGACTCGGTCGGCTGGACCCCGGTGAGCAGCGGCGAGAACACGTCGACCAGCGGCGGGTCGTCCTGCGCCCGTACGAAGATCATGGCGGAGCCGACGCGGATGCCGACGTCGCCGTCGGCGTCGACCCGCAACTGGTCGGCGGTGACGCCCAGGATGCCGGCCAGCACCTCCTTGACCCGCTGGGTCAGTTTCCCCCCGTGGTCGGGTTCCCCGACGGGCTCCGGGGCGTGACCGGCCGCTCGGGCGGCCACGGGCCGCGCGGCGAGCGCGGCGGCCAGCCTGGTGCGGGTCGGCACGGGAACGGCCGTGGCCGTGGCGGCCGGCCGGGCCGACAGCGCGGAGACGAACCTGCCCAGCAGACTCTCACGCGGCGTCATCGTGCTCGCCGTTCGGTCCGCCACGTGTGTCGTCGGACGGCTCCTCCGTCACCCGGACCTGGTCGAACATCTTGGCGATCACGAGCGGCGCCGCCACCCCGAAGGTGAAGCTGGCGAAGGCGGTGGTGGCCAGGCCACCCGCCCCGGCCGCGGCGGCGAGCCCGGTGCCGGCCACGGTCCGGAGCAGCACCGCGAACACGACGATCGGGGCGTCCCGCCGGTCCCGCCACGGCCACTGCCACCGCCCCCCGGACTCGGTGGTCGGGCGCATCATCCCGGACAGGTTGAGCGCCTCGGCCACCGCGCTGCCGACCAGCCCCCACATCGCGGCCATCCATAGAGACACATCCCTACCGTACTGACCGCCGCACGCGGCGGTCGCACCAGCCCTCGGCTCTCCCGGCGGCCACGGTGACGCCACCGTCGACGGTAGAGCCTCCGGGCAAAGCGCGCCTGCCGCACGCAACCCCGGCCCACCTGCGGGTACCCCTGATGACGCCCGGTCGGGAAATTTCGACCGGGCGTCGTCGTCTCGCCGTGGGCGACGGCTCGTATCCTTTCGGCGAACCTCTGGTGGGCTTTCGAGGATGAAAGGACACGGCGTGAGTAACCAGGCCGAGACGTTGGAGTTCCAGGCCGAGGCGCGTCAGCTGCTCCAGCTGATGGTCCACTCGATCTACTCGAACAAGGACGTCTTCCTGCGCGAACTGATCTCGAACGCCTCGGACGCGCTGGACAAGCTGCGGCTGGCGTCGATGGTCGACAAGGAGTTGGAGGTCGACACCTCCGACCTGCACATCGAGATCGAGGTCGACAAGGCGGCGCGCACGCTGACCGTCCGGGACAACGGCATCGGCATGTCCCGCGACGAGGTGGTCCAGGTGATCGGCACGATCGCCAAGTCGGGCACGGCGGAGCTGCTGCGCAAGCTGCGCGAGTCCGCCGACGCCGGGGCGCGGCAGGAGCTGATCGGCCAGTTCGGGGTCGGCTTCTACGCGGCGTTCATGGTCGCCGACCGGGTGGAGCTGGTGACCCGGCGGGCGGGGGAGACCGGCGGCACCCGCTGGGAGTCGGCCGGCGAGGGCACCTACTCCGTCGAGGCGGTCGACGAGGTGCCGCAGGGCACCGCGGTGACCCTGCACCTCAAGGCGGCGGACGCCGAGGACAACCTGCACGACTACACCGCCGAGTGGACGATCCGGGAGATCGTCAAGCGGTACTCCGACTTCATCGCCTGGCCGATCCGGATGACCGTCGAGCGCCCGGGCGAGGGCGACGCGACCACGACCGAGACCCAGACGCTCAACTCGATGAAGGCGCTCTGGGCCCGGCCCCGCGACGAGGTCGACGAGGCCGAGTACAAGGAGTTCTACAAGCACGTCAGCCACGACTGGGCCGACCCGCTGGACATCGTGCACATGAAGGGCGAGGGCACCTTCGAGTACGAGGCGCTGCTGTTCATCCCCTCCCACGCCCCGCTGGACCTGTTCGCCCCGCAGGGTCGCCGCGGCGTGCAGCTCTACGTCAAGCGCGTCTTCATCATGGACGACTGCGAAGCGCTCATGCCGAACTACCTGCGCTTCGTCAAGGGCGTGGTGGACGCGCACGACCTGTCGCTGAACATCTCCCGGGAGATCCTCCAGCAGGACCGGCAGATCCAGGTGGTCCGCCGTCGGCTGGTCAAGAAGATCCTGTCCACCGTCAGGGACATGAAGGCCAACCACGCCGAGCGCTACCGGACCTTCTGGACCGAGTTCGGCGCGGCGGTCAAGGAGGGCCTGATCGACGACACGGAGAACCGGGACACCCTCCTGGAGATCCTCTCGGTCGCCTCGACCCACGACCCGGCCGAGCCGACCGACCTCGCCGGCTACGTCAGCCGGATGAAGGACGGGCAGGCCGACATCTACTACGCCACCGGCGAGTCCCGCTCCATGATCGAGAACTCGCCGCACATGGAGGCGTTCCGCGCCAAGGGCTACGAGGTGCTGCTGCTCACCGACCCGGTCGACGAGGTGTGGGTCGAGCGCGTCGGCCAGTACGACGGCCGGACCCTGCGCTCGATCGCCAAGGGCCAGGTCGACCTGGACACCGAGGAGGAGAAGAAGGAAGCCGAGGCCGAGCGCGAGCAGCAGCGCAAGGACTTCGCCGATCTGCTCACCTGGATGGGGGCCACCCTCGCCGACTCCGTCAAGGAGGTCCGCCTCTCCTCCCGGCTGACCACCTCGCCCGCCTGCGTCGTCGGTGACGCCCACGACATCACCCCGACGCTGGAGAAGATGTACCGGGCGATGGGGCACGAGGTGCCGGCGGTCAAGCGGATCCTGGAGCTGAACCCGGGGCACCCGCTCGTCACCGGCCTGCGCAAGGCCCACGGGGAGGGCGGCACCGAGGAGTCGCTGAAGGAGACCGCCGAGCTGTTGTACGGCATGGCGCTGCTCGCTGAGGGTGGGGAGCTGGCCGACCCATCCCGGTTCACCCGCATCCTCGCCGACCGTCTCGCCCGTACCCTGTAGCGCTGTTCCGGCCGGTCGGCGGGGCAGACACCCCCGCCGACCGGCCATACTCGCGGCCGTGATCGAACAGACCTCGCCCAATCGTCCCGGCCCGGCGTCCGCGCTGCGGTTCGTCACCGAACTGATCGCCTGGGTGGCGACGCCGTGGGCGCTCGCCCCGCACTCGGTGGTCCTGGCGGTCGCCTCGGTGGTCGTCCTCGTGGGGCTGCCGACGGTCTTCGCCACCCCGGGGGACAGGCCACGGGTGCTGGTTCCGGTGCCCGGCATCGTCACCATCGCGCTGGTCGTGCTGCAACTGGTCGCCGCGGGCGTGTCGGCCTGGTTCGCGTGGCCGCGAGGCGTGGCCGTCGCCACGACGGCGCTGGTGCTGCTGACCGTGGTCGCGGAGCTGCCCCGCTGGCGGTGGCTGGCGCACGCGCGATGACGGCCGGCCGCCCGGCGTCCCCGGATGACGGCCGGGGGCTGACCCGCCTCACCGGCCCGGGCGTGGAAACCGCGCGGGCTGGGTATCACCGCCGGCCATGAGCACGAGTACCGCGGCGGATGCCGCGCCGGCGGCCGTCGGCACGGTCGCGGTCGTCGCCCACCGCAGGAAGACCCTCGGCGGCGGCCTCGACGCGCTACGCGCGGAGCTGGCCGGCGCCGGGGTCGAGAACCTGATCTGGTGCGAGGTGCCGAAGAGCCGCAAGGCGCCGAAGAAGGTCCGTAAGGCGCTGAAGAAGGGCGCCGAGTTGGTCTTCGTGTGGGGCGGCGACGGCATGGTGCAACGCTGCGCCGACGCCCTTGCCGGCTCGGGCGCCGCCATGGCGATCCTGCCCGCGGGCACCGCCAACCTCTTCGCCGCCAACCTCGGCATCCCCGAGGACCTTTCCGAGGCCGTCCGGATCGGCCTGCGCGGCCCGCGCCGCGCCCTGGACCTCGGCAGGCTCAACGGCGAACACTTCGCCGTGATGGCCGGCGCCGGCTTCGACGGCGACCTCATCCGCGACGCCGACCGCACGCTCAAGGGCAGGTTCGGCCGCCTCGCGTACATGTGGACGGGGCTGCGGCACGTCCGGGGCGAACTGGTCCGCACCCGGATCACCGTCGACGGCGCCGGGTGGTTCGACGGCGAGGCGAGCTGCGTGCTGTTCGGCAACGTCGGCACCATCACCGGCGGCATCCCCGCTTTCGACGACGCCCGCCCCGACGACGGCTGCCTGGAGGTCGGCGTGTCCACCGCCGACGGCGCGGTGGACTGGGCGCGCACCCTCGGCCGGATGGCCGCCGGCCGCTCGGCGGAGTCGCCGTTCGTACGCGTCACGCGGGGCCGCAGGGTCAGGGTCCGCCTCGCGGCGCCGCGCAGGTACGAACTTGACGGCGGTGCCCGCAAGGAGGTCACCAGGCTCAAGGTGCGGGTCGTCCCCGGTGCGCTGACGGTCTGCTGCCCCGAACCCGTCTCCTGACGGGCGCCTCAGGCAAGCGCTGGCGGGGGTGTAACGCCTACGCGACCTGCGACGCTGCCGACTTTCGTCATTCTGAATGAAAGTAGTGTCAGCGGCGACGAAAGGTCTGGACACGCTGACGGCAAGTCAGTAGTGTCGGGACACATCAATATGTTTCATCGAGATGAACCGGCGGCGCGGTGACTCTCGACCGTGGTCCCAGGCGGCGCAACACGCCCGGCGGCCACGGGTAAGGCCAGGGATGGCACCCCGGGTCGGCGCTCCAAGACAGCGCCCCGGTGCGGAAACGCTCCGTGGCTTGACCGATGCCCATCCCTTCTCACTCACATCCCGTCACCCCGACGCGGCACCTGTCTGACCCGCGCGCGCGAACCGGCTCGCCGCTGGCATCAGGCAGACCCCGTTCACCCAGGACGACCGTGACAGCTGGTCACGGCCGAGGACCCCGTGCGGCCAGGGAGGGGCGCACAGGCTGCCGACACGAAGAAGCCGTCGATCTGATGAAGGGTTCGTACGGGCATGTGACGACGCTCGACCTGGATCCGCGGACAGGTGTGCCCCTGCCGCCCCCGAGCAGCTCCCGAAGCCTCGGGACGCGGCAGCGCTGACTACTCATGACATCGGCCGGCCGACGCACGCTGCGCCGGTGTCCCCCTCGGACCGTGAAAGAGGAATCCATGAACGGGTACTCACCGCCCGGTCGGCTCTCCGTGGGCCGGCTCCGGCATTCGATTGCGGCAGTCGCCACGGCGGTCCTGCTGCTGGTGACAGCCGGACTGGTGGCGGCTCCGGCGAACGCGCGCCCGGTCGACGCGGACCGCGCACGGACAGTCGACGCGAGCGGGCCGCCCCGGCAGCTACAGGCCCAGGTGCTGACCTGGACCGCCGGCGACAACTTCCTCTCGTACCTCTCCGCGCCCACCACCGCCGTCGCCGGGCCGGCGACGCTCGTGTTCGAGAACAGCGCCGCGACCGGCAACACCACCGGCATGCAGCACACCCTGACCTTCGACACCACCAACCCGGCGTACAACAGCGACGTCGACGTGAACATCCTGGCCGACCCGACGGACGCCAACGGGGGCCGGTGGACCGTCGACGTGGTGCTCTCGCCCGGCACGTACCGCTACTTCTGCGCCATCCCCGGCCACGGCGGGATGGCCGGCCTCCTGGTCGTCACCGGTGGCGGCTCGGACACCACGCCCCCGACCGCGTCGGCTGCGGTGTCGGGCGAGCGGAACGACACCGGCGCCTACCTGGGGTCGGCGACGGTGACGCTGTCCGCGACCGACGAGGGCTCCGGCGTCGACCGGGTCGAGTACTCCCTGGACGGCGGCCCCTACGGCACCTACTCGGCGCCGGTGACGGTCAACCAGCCGGGGCAGCACACGGTGACCTATCGGGCCACCGACAAGGCGGGCAACACCTCGACCCCGCAGTCGGTGTCGTTCACCGTGGTGGAACCGCCCAAGCCGGACACCACCCCGCCGACCGCGACGGCCGCGGTCACCGGGCAGCGCGACGACAACGGCGCCTACGTCGGCAGCGCCACCGTGACGCTGTCGGCCACGGACACCGAGTCGGGCGTCGACCGCGTCGAGTACTCCCTGGACGGCGGTGCGTACGCCACCTACGCGGCGCCGGTGACGGTCAACCAGCCGGGGCAGCACACGGTGACCTACCGGGCCACCGACAAGGCGGGCAACACCTCCGCGGCCCAGTCGGTCTCCTTCACCGTGGTGGAACCGCCGAAGCCGGACACCACCCCGCCGACCGCGACGGCCGCGGTCACCGGGGAGCGCGACGACAACGGCGCGTACGTGGGCTCGGCGACGGTGACGCTGTCGGCCACCGACACGGAGTCGGGCGTCGACCGGATCGAGTACTCCCTCGACGGGCAGCCGTACGCCACCTACACCGCGCCGGTCGCCGTGACCCAGCCCGGCCAGCACACGCTGAGCTACCGGGCGACGGACAAGGCGGGCAACACCTCGACCGCGCAGTCGGTGTCGTTCACCGTGGTGCGACCGCCGGAGCCGGACACCACCCCGCCGACCGCGACGGCCGCGGTCACCGGGCAGCGCGACGACAACGGCGCCTACGTCGGCAGCGCCACCGTGACGCTGTCGGCCACGGACACGGAGTCGGGCGTCGACCGGATCGAGTACTCCCTGGACGGGGGCGCCTACGCCGGCTACTCCGCGCCGGTGACGGTCAACCAGCCGGGGCAGCACACGCTGAGCTACCGGGCGACGGACAAGGCGGGCAACACCTCGGCCGCGCAGTCGGTGTCGTTCACCGTGGTGCAGCCGCCCGCCCCGGACACCACGCCACCGACGGCGACCGCCACGGTGAGCGGCCAGCGGGACAACGCCGGGGCGTACGTCGGCGCCGCCACGGTCACCATCTCGGCCACCGACACCGGCACCGGTGTGGACCGGATCGAGTACTCCCTCGACGGGCAGCCCTACGCCGCCTACTCGGCGCCGGTCACCGTCAACCAGGTCGGCCAGCACACGGTCAGCTACCGGGCCACCGACAAGGCCGGCAACACCTCGGCCGCCCAGTCGGTGTCGTTCACCGTGGTCGACCCGCCGGCGCCGGACACCACCCCGCCGACCGTCACGGCGGCGCTCTCCGGCCAGCTCGACGACCACGGCGCCTACCTCGGCAGCGCCACCGTCATCCTCACCGCCGCCGACGCCGGCTCAGGCGTGGACCGGATCGAGTACTCCCTCGACGGGCAGCCGTACGCCCGCTACTCGGCGCCGGTCACCGTGAACCAGCCCGGCGGGCACACGGTCAGCTACCGGGCCACCGACAAGGCCGGCAACACCTCGGGCACCGCGTCGGTCACCTTCACCGTGGTCGCCAGCGGCCCCAGCGCCTGCCCGGTGCCGGACACCCGGCCGACGGTGTGGCTCGGCACGGTGGACAGCGGCGTGCCGAACCGGGTGGTCGCCGACGGCTGCACGATCAACAACGCCATCCACGACGAGAAGGCGTGGCCCCACCACGGCCAGTTCGTCAAGCACGTCACGGACGTCGCGGAGCACCTGCACCACCTCGGCCTGATCGACCACAAGGAACACGGTCGCCTGGTGAGCGCCGCCGCCCGCTCCGGCGTCGGCAAGCCGGACGGGAAGAACGGCTACCAGCCGCTGCTGGACGCCTCGGCGGCGTCGTTCGACCGGTGGGAGCACGTCGGCGCGGGCGGATTCACCCGCAACGCCGACGGCTCGATCACCAGCCGGGCCGTCCCCGGCCTCGGCATGCTCTGGCTACCCACCGCCGAGTACGGCGACTTCTCGCTGAAGCTGCAGTGGCGCGACGACGCCCCCGGCACCGGCCGCGCCAACAGCGGAGTCTTCGTCCGCTTCCCCGACGTGCACGGCCATGCCCAGGAGCCCCGCCCCGAGTGGGTGGCCATCAAGTACGGCCACGAGCTGCAGATCCACGACCGGCCCGACGGCGACCAGTACAAGAGCGGATCGGTGTACGGCTTCGACCGGGTCGACCTGGCCGGCGCGAAGGTGGCCCCGAAGGGCACCTGGAACGACTACGAGATCCGGGTGGTGGGCCAGCACTACTCCGTCTTCCGCAACGGCGAACTGATCAACGAGTACGTGAACACCCCGGACGCGGTGTTCAGCCCGCCCCGGGCCGACGACCCGGGCGGCGCCGGCCGCCAGCACGCCCGCGGACACATCGGACTGCAGAACCACGGCACCGCCGACGTCGTGAGCTTCCGCAACGTGCGGATCGCGCCGCTCTCCGCGTGCTGCCCCGGCGGCGCGCCCTCCTCTGCCAACCCGAGCAGCTGCTGCTGACGATCGAAGGGAACAACCATGGCGAAGAACAGGATCGACCGTCGGGCGTTACTGCGCGGCCTCGCCGGCTCCACCGTCGCGGTCGGCGCGGCCAGCCTCGCCGGAGCGCTGCCCGCCACGGCGTCCGGCGGCGCCTCGAACGGCCACCTGGTGCCGCGCGGGCACCTGGGCATCCAGCTCTACAGCGTCCGGGACAAGGTCACGCAGTTCGGCTTCGCGGCCGTCTTCGAGGAGCTGTCCCGCATCGGCTACCGGGAGGTGGAGTTCGCCGGCTACACCCAGGGCAACGTCGGCCCGATCACGCCGGCGCAGATCCGCCAGCTGCTCGACGACAACGGGCTGAAGGCGGCCGGCAGCCACCGCGGGCTCGGCGACTTCCGGAACAACCTGGAGTGGGAACTGGACGTCGCCGAGACCCTCGGCATGCCGGCCCTCGGCACCGCGCAGGCGCCCACCGGCAACCGCACCACCGCCGGGTACCAGGCCGCCGCCGCCGAGTTCAACGAGTGGGGCGCCGCCGCCGCGGCCCGGGGGATCAAGCTCTACCAGCACAACCACACCATCGAGTTCAGCTTCGCCGTCGACCGGCCCGACGTGCGGCTGTACGACCTGTTCCTGGAGCTGACCGATCCCCGGTACGTGTTCCTGGAGATGGACATCCTGTGGGCGTACGGAGGTGCCCGCAAGTACCCGGGGTTCCGGCCGGTCGACTACGTCAACGCGCATCCGCACCGGTTCCCGCTGTTCCACGTCAAGGACGGCGTCCCGCTGCCCGACCCGCAGCAGGGCAACTCCTACCTGGACGTCGAGTTCGGCGCCGGGGTCATCCCGTTCGCCGAGTTCTTCACCGAGCTCGACGGGGGTGGCCGGTTCACCTACCTGTGGGAGCAGGACACCGGGCCGAACGCCCAGCCCAACCCGCCGGGCTCCCTCGGCGCCGCCGAGCGCAGCTACCAGCGCATCGTCGACCTGCGGGGTGACCGGTGAGCGCCTGGCGTCTCGTCGAGGACCCCCCGTCGCCCGGGGACGGCGGCGCGCCCGAGGACGACGGTGCCGGCAGGCGCCGCGGACCGAGCACCCGCCGGCTGCTGGTGGTGGCGGCCACCGTGCTGCTGACCCTGGTCGGCGCCGGCGGCCTGGCCGCCGCCCGCTCCGGGGCGTTCTTCGCCGAACGGCCGGAAGGCTGTGCCAAGCCGGACCGCAGCATGCAGCTGTACGCGGTGGAGCTGCCCAAGGACGGCACCCAGATCCGGCTCGGCTACGGCCTCACCCCGCAGACGGCCTCCTACCCGGGCCCGACGATCGAGATGACCGAGGGGGAGTGCGTCGCTATCACCCTGCACAACCAGGTGCCGGCGGCCACCCTGACGCAGCTGCGTACCGACCCGGCGCACCCACTGGGCGTGTCGCTGCACGTGCACGGGGTCAAGTACACCCAGCTCTCCGACGGCACCGTGCAGAGCGGCTCCTTCGTCCCGCCCGGCGAGTCGCGCACGTACACCTGGTTCGCCCAGCAGCGGAACAGGAAGACCGGTTCGCCGGGCACGGCCGGCTACTGGTGGTACCACGACCACGTGGTGGGCGGTCCGCACGGCACCCAGGGCCTCGGCGCGGGTCTCTTCGGCGGGCTGGTGGTCCGGCGACCCGGCGACCCGAAGCCGGATCGCACCTACACCGTGGTCTTCGGCGATCGGCAGAGCATCAACCTGCGCCGCGGCGCGGCCGCCGACACCTGCGACGCGCAGAACCCGCAGCCGGGGCCGACCTGCCTGGTCGCCCGCAAGGGGGAGAAGGTCGAGTTCGTCGTCGTCGGCATCGGCAACGACATGCACACCTTCCACCTGCACGGCCACTCCTGGGCGGACACCCGGACCGGCCTGGTGGACAACGGACAGCCGTTCGCCGACGGCGTCCCGATCATCGACAACAAGCCGCTCGGCCCCGGCGACTCGTTCGGGTTCCAGGTGACGGCCGGTGACTCGGTCGGACCGGGGCACTGGATGCTGCACTGCCACATGCAGTTCCACTCCGACGGCGGCATGTCGACCATGCTGCACGTCCTGGACGAGGACGGGGCGATGCCTCCGGGCCACGGCCACCACTCCCACCCGGCGAACGCCACCGGCACCACCGCCGACGCCGGGCAGCACCAGCACAACTGACCACCCGCGCCGCCGACGAGGGGCGTCGGCCGCCGGTCCGTCCGGAGCTGTACGGACCGGCGGTCACCCCGGACCGCGTCACCGCCGTGGGCCCGCCGGCATCTCCTGACCGCACCGTCTCCTGCTCGACCCGCTCGGACAACGCACCTCCGCCACACCTCACCCGTGAAGGAGTCGAAATGGCTCAACAACGCCGTTTCCGCCTGTCCCGATGGGGCGGACGTCGGCCCGTCGACGTCACAGCCTCCCCACCACCGGCCACCCGCCGGGTACGACGCACGAGCGCCCTCGCCGCGAGCGCCGTGCTGACGCTCGGCCTGCTGGCCCTGCCCGCGCACGCCGCCGGCCCGGCGCCCGTGCAGGCGGCGCCCGCCGAGGCCGCTGCCGCGGTGAAGCTGCTGGTCTTCCACGGCCCGGTGGACCAGCAGGACGATCCGGTCACCAAGGCTGTCGACGCGATCCGGGACCTGGGCGCGGAGCACGGATTCGCCGTCGACGCGTCCGCCGACCCGGGGGTGTTCACCTTCGGCAACCTGGCCCGGTACCGGAGCGTGGTGTTCCTGTCCGCCAACGGGGTCGCCCTCGACGACGCCCAGGAGGCCGCGTTCCAGGCGTACATCAAGGGCGGCGGCGGTTTCCTCGGCGTGCACGACGCGGCCCGCGCCCAACCCACCTCCGCCTGGTTCACCGGCCTGATCGGCACCCGCCCGGCCGCCGGCCTGCCGAACGCCGAGAAGCCCGTCTCCGCCTCGGCGAGCGCGGAGAACCCGCCGAACGAGACCGCCGCGAAGGCGATCGACGGGTCGACCGGGACCAAGTGGCTGACCTTCAACCCGACCGGCTGGCTGGCGGTGAAGCTGGCGAAGCCGGTGGTGGTGAGCCGCTACGCGCTGACCTCCGCCAACGACTTCCCGGGCCGGGACCCGAAGAACTGGACCCTGCAGGGCTCCGAGGACGGCACCACCTGGACGGACCTGGACACCCGCAGCAACGAGACGTTCCCGCAGCGGTTCCAGACCCGGCAGTTCAGCTTCACCAACAGCAAGGCCTACCTGCACTACCGGCTCAACGTCACCGCCAACAGCGGGGAACCGCTGATCCAGCTCGCCGAGCTGTGGCTGATCGGTCCCGACGCCGGCCCGCCGCCGGACAGCACGGTGCAGCAGGCCGTGGTCGACCTCACCGACCGGCAGCACCCGGCCAACCAGGGCCTGCCGCTGACCTGGAAGCGGTCCGACCAGTGGATCAACTGGGACCCGAGCCCGACCGGCCGGGTGCACACCGTCGCGCAGGTCGAGGAGGGCAGCTACAACCCGGGCCTGAGCGGCAACGGCGCCTTCCACCCGATCTCCTGGTGCCAGGACTACGACGGCGGCCGGTCCTTCTACACCGGCATGGGACGCACCGAGGCCAGCTACACCACCGACAGGCAGTTCCGCAGCCACCTGCTCGGCGCGATCAGGTGGACCGCCGGTCTGGTCCGCGGCGACTGCCAGGCGACCGTCGCCTCGAACTACCGGATCGAGCGGCTGACCGCCACCAACCAGCCGGGCCAGCTCGACCAGATCGGCGAGCCGCACGGCCTGACCATCGCGCCCGACGGCACGGTTTTCTACATCGGCAAGGCGGCCTGCCCGTCCGGGCCGGTCGTCAGCTGGGACGACCCCAAGGTCGGCCTCGGCTGCGGGACCATCCACCAGTGGGACCCGAAGACCAAGCAGGTCAAGCTCCTCACCACCCTCGCCGTGATGGGCAACCGGGGCAGCGGCAGCGAGCTGGTGAAGAACGAGGAGGGCCTGGTCGGCATCACCCTCGACCCGAATTTCGCGCAGAACCGCTGGGTCTACGTCTACTGGATGCCGCACGAGTCGATCGACCGGGTCAAGCGGATCGGCCAGCGGACGGTGTCCCGGTTCACCTACGACGCCGCGAAGCAGACCATCGACCAGGGCACCCGCAAGGACCTGCTGCGCTGGGACACGCAGATCCACAGCTGCTGCCACGCGGGCGGTGGCATGACCTTCGACGAGAGCGGCAACCTCTACATCGGTACCGGCGACAGCAACTCGTCCGGCGGCTCCAGCGGCTACTCCGGCAACAACTGGACCCAGGAGTACCAGGGCGTGTCGTTCCAGGACGCCCGGCGCACCTCCGGCAACACCAACGACCTCAACGGCAAGATCCTGCGGATCCACCCGGAGCCGGACGGCACCTACACCATCCCCGACGGCAACCTGTTCACCGGCGAGGAGGAGGGCGGCGGCAAGACCCGTCCGGAGATCTACGTGATGGGTGTCCGCAACATCGCGCGGATCGCCTGGGACCCGGTCAACGACTGGCTGACCGCCGCGTGGGTCGGCCCGGACGCCGGTGGCCCCAGCCCGGAGCTCGGACCGGCGAAGTACGAGACGGCGACGATCATCACCTCCGCCGGCAACCAGGGCTGGCCGTACTGCATGGGCAACCGGCAGCCCTACCGGGACCGCAGCAACACCGACGCCAACGTGCTCGCCGGCTGGTACGACTGCGACAACCTGAAGAACACCTCGCCGCGCAACACCGGGCTGGTCGACATCCCGCCGGCGCGGGACAACATGATCTGGTACTCGCCGCAGGGCGGTGGCCCGGTCTACCCGAAGCGCACCGACGGCAGCGGCCTGCCGACCTACCAGGTCGGGCAGGAGACGTTCACCCAGCCGTACCTCAAGGGCGGCGGCCAGGCCATCATGGACGGCCCCACCTACCAGCGGGAGAAGGTCGACGTCGACAGCGGCGTGGCCTGGCCGGCGTACTGGGACAACAAGTGGTTCATCGGTGACCAGTCCAACGCCAACAACCGCGTCGCGGTGACCGTCGACCCGGCGAACGTGCCGAAGCAGGGGCCCCCGGCCTTCGCCGAGGACCTGCGCAGCATCATCCGCTCGGGCAGCGGCGGCACCCAGCTCCAGTCCTGGATGGACGCCAAGTTCGGCCCGGACGGCGCGCTCTACCTGTTGGACTACGCCGGCGGGTTCTTCAGCCTGCACCCGAACCAGAAGCTGGTCCGGATCGCCTACCAGGGCGGCCCGGCCACGCCGAACCCGAACCACGCCACCGCGCGGGCCGTCGCGCAGAGCAACCCGAAGACGATCGCCTTCTCCAGCGCGAAGGCCGGCGGCGTGGCCTGGGAGTGGAACTTCGGTGACGGCAGCGCGCCGTCGCGCGAGGCCAACCCCACCCACACGTACGCGAAGTTCGGCACCTTCCAGGCGACGGTGAAGGTGACCTACGCCGACGGCGAGGTGGCCACCGGAACGATCGAGGTGGTCGTCGGCTGCGCCGCACCGGACACCCGCAGGACGGTACGGCTCCTCGACGCCGACACCGGCGTGACCAACCACCAGGTCGGCGGCGACTGCACCGTCAACGACCTGATCGACGACGAGCGCATGTGGACCGACCACGGCCAGTTCGTGAGCCACGTCGCCGCTGTGGTGGGCGACCTGCGCAAGGCCGGCGTCCTCGACAGCCGCGAGGCGTCCGCGCTGCAGAAGGCCGCCGCCCAGTCGCCGATCGGCAAGGCCCCCGGCTACCAGCCGATCTTCGACGGCTCGGCGGGCTCGCTCGCCGACTGGCGGCAGGCGCCCGGCGGGTCGTTCACGCTCCAGCCGGACGGCTCGATCCGCAGCTCGGGCGGGCTCGGCATGCTCTGGTACGCCAAGCAGGAGTTCGCGGACTTCTCCCTGCGGCTGCAGTTCCGGGACGTCTCCACCGGCAACACGTACGCCAACAGCGGCGCGTTCGTCCGGTTCCCGGACCCCCGGACGCCGCTGGAGCAGCGACCGGCCGGCAGTTGCGGGACGGTGGGGTCGGCCCGTAGTTCCCAGGCCTGGGTGGCCATCTACTGCGGTCACGAGATCCAGATCTACGACGGTCCCACCGGCGAGCCGCAGAAGACCGGGTCGATCTACAACTTCGACCCGATCGGGCTGGACCAGGCCGGGGTGACCCCGAAGGGCCAGTGGAACGACTACGAGATCCGGGTGGTCGGGCAGCACTACACGATCACCCGTAACGGCGTCGTGATCAACGAGTTCGACAACACGCCGGGCAAGGCCTCGTCCCGCCAGGGCGACCCGCCGACGGACCTGCGCCAGTTCCTGAGCGGATTCGTCGGGTTGCAGAACCACGGCAACAGCGACCTGATCGAGATCCGCAACGTCAGGGTGCGGGAGCTGTAGCAGCCAGGCGCCGGGTGCGGAGGTGCTCCTCCGCACCCGGCGCGGCAGCTGACCGGCGGGCGCCGGCCGTACCGCTCCGGGTAGGCAGGCAGCCGCACGGGGGAGGGAGGTAGGGCGTTGCGGCTCCGGGAGTGGCCCTCCACCCGGGCCCTGAACGAGCCCTCGACGCGGCC
>NZ_JBVJGT010000090.1:0-15258 GCF_055587185.1 Micromonospora sp. NPDC048040
TCGTCGAACACCGCCCGGTTGCCCAGCCGTTTGTACTCGGTTTGGAACACATCGAGCGTGGCCGCCACGCACCACCACAGGTCGCCGCTGCTGCCGGGACGCACCTGCTCCGCAGCGGCCCAGTTGGCGACCCGCTGCCCGGACTCGAACATCGCGACGGCCGGCCCAGTTGCCGCAACGGCCGGCTCGCCAAGCTTGCCAGGCACCCCACCAAGCGACGACGCCGCCGCACCACCAGGCAACGACACATCACCGCGTACCGCACCGGCCACGTCCGCGGAAGGGTCTGGCTCGACCGGCGGGGTCGACGTCGACGTGGTCCGCGCTGCCACGTCCACGTGGCGCGCGAGGGCCGACGGGTCGCGCGGGTTGTCGGTCCCGTTCGGTGTCAGCACGATGTACCAGATGTCGTCCGGTCCCGCGTCCTCGCCGGCCCGGGCCTTGGCCCAGGTGCCGAGCATCTGCATGCTGCCGGTGTGGATCTGGTTGCGGGCGGGTTCGTACCAGTGCAGTTGCGTGGTGGGCAGGACCACGCCGGCGGCGGCCGTGGACCCGGCCACGGCCAGCACCCGGGTACCCGGGCGCTGATCGGCCGGCAGGTCGCGGGTCGGCCTGCCCACGGTGAACCCGAGCCCGGGGGCGTCGTCCAGCAGG
Organism: Micromonospora sp. NPDC048040; assembly: GCF_055587185.1. NCBI lineage: Bacteria > Bacillati > Actinomycetota > Actinomycetes > Micromonosporales > Micromonosporaceae > Micromonospora > Micromonospora sp. NPDC048040. The sequence continues at coordinate 655 of NZ_JBVJGT010000090.1, forward strand.
TCGGCCATCATCTCGGCACGCCGCTGCGGGGTGTACGCCAACCAGGCGGTGGCCATGTCGTCGGGGTGGCCGGTCTCCACCGGCCCGGCCGGCGGGGTGCCGGTGGGTGCCGGCCAGGCCGCGGTGTCCAGGCCACTGGCCAATGCTCGTAGGCCGGCGGCGTCGACCGGCGGAACGGCTTGGGTGAACCACCGGTGGGCCAGGTACCCCTGGTACCGGTTCAGGTGCTCCACCAGGGCGGCGACGGCCGCGGCGAAGTCGTGCCGCGACTCGATCTCCGCCTCGTGCAGGATCTTCAGCCGGGACTCCACATCGGGCCGGCCCCGGTGCGGGGCCAGAGCGGCCTGGAGGGGCGGCGGCAGCCGGCGCACGGCGTCGTCGAGGGTCTCCGGGCGGCCGGTGGCGTCCAGCCGCACCACCTCCCCGCCCGGGTAGGCGAGGTACGGCGGCTCGGCGGTGCTACCACCGTAGACCCGCAGTTCGACCGGGGTGTCCAGGCTCACGGCGAGGTCCCGGGCGAGTTGCACCCGGTCCAGTTCGTGTACGGCGGTCTCGTCCGCCGGGGCGGTCGCGGCGTTGTCGGCCTGCCGGGTGGGGTCGGTGCTCAGCACCACGCGCGCCGGGGGCGTGCCACCGTGCTGCGCGCGTACCGAGCGGTCCAGCTCCTGGACGGCGGACCGGCCGTGGCCGGAGCGGGCGATGTCGGCCAGCGCGGCGTCGATGTCCATGACGGGGGTGCCGCGTGGGGTCGGTGGGACCGGCAACGCCATCGCGTCGACCTGATGTTGTGCGGCGTCCCGGGCGGCCTCGCGGGCCGTCCTGGCCTCGTCGAGCATCCGTACCGTGTTGGTGTGCGCCTGCGCGGAGATGTCGCGGGCTCGGAACTCCTCGCTCGCGGTCTCGACCTGCCGGCGCAGGTCCGGCAGCTCCGAGCGGACCCGGTCGAGGTTCTGTCCGGCGTCCCGGAGGTCGCTGGTGGCTTTCTCCAGCGCCGTCCGGGCCGTGTCCAGTTCCCGCTGCTCCTGGAGAAGTTCTGCCTGGGCGGCGGCCAGCCGTGGCTCGTCCTGGCTGGTGGCGAGGTCGTCGACCGTCTGCCGGGCCGCTGACTCCAACCCCTCTCGTCGCGTCACCTCCGTTTCGAGTCCCGGCATCGCACGGTTGAGGTCGCCGATGTTCTCCTCGAGCCGGGCGCGTTCGCCTTCGGCGGCGGTGACGGCGGTCCTGGCGGCGTCGAGCGACTCCTCTGCGGCGTCCCGGGCGCCCTGCGCGTCGCGGTCGTTCCGGCGCGCCTGGCCGAGGTCGTCGACGGTGCGCTGGAGTTCCTGGGTGGCCTCCTGGAGGCGCTCCCGCGTCACCTGCCGCACCCGGGCAGCCTCGGCATCCGGAGCGTCCGGGGCCGGATCCGGATCCGGTGCGGTGGTGAACAGCCGATCGGCGAGGTGGCGCAGTGCCGGCCCACGGGTGCCGGTGGCGTTGTCAGCGAGGTTGCGGATCGTCTCGGCCCACTGTTGCCGCTGCGGCGCGGAGAGGGTCTGACGGGCGTCGCGCACCAGCGTGGTGACGGCGGTGTCGGGAACGTTCAGGCCGGCGAGCGTGTCGGCGGTGAGGTGCAGGATCGCCGCGTCGACGGCGTCGACCGGACCGTCGAGGGTGGCGGCCAGGTTACCGAGGGCCGACACGGCGGCCGGGTCGGCCAGATCCGGCCGGGCCAGCAGGTTGGTCAGCATCTCCTGCCGCCCGGTCGGCGCCCCCGGGGCCGGCGCAGGCACCGGGGCCGGGGTCCCGGCCGGGGCCGGGGTGGGTGGGGTGGGGCCGAGCAGGTATTGGTACCCGTCGTCGAGGTGGCCGTAGCGGGCCAGGGTGAGCAGCGCGTCCCGGGCGGCGAGGTCGACGTCGTGGGGCAGTCCCGCCCGGCGGATCTGAAGCTCGCTGTGCGCCCGGTCGGAGAGCAGGTCCGCCCGGTGATCGTCGAGGAAGGTGCGGGAGTCGTCCAGTTTGCTGTCGAGCCACTGGTCGAGGGCGGCGGATGCCGGGGGCATCGAATGGTGCACGACGTGGGCCGGCGGCAGGGGGGCGGCCGCCACCGTCCCGGCCCAGGCGGCGGACGCTGAGGTCAGGTCGTCGAGAGTGGAGACGTTCCGCCACGCCTCGGCCAGGGCGGTCGCGGTCGTCCCGGACGCGGTCAGCCTGGCGGCGGCGTCCGGTGCCAGGTCGTCGAGCAGGTTGATGTTGTGGTACAGCATCCGCTCGTCGGCGGGGAGCGCGGCGCGTAGCGTCGCCACGTCGTCGCGGTCGGGTGCCGCGGGCAGCCGGTCGACCAGGTCTTGCAGGGTTTCCGGCCAGTTCTGTTGGGGGTTGATGGTCCACGCGGCGGAGGCGATGGCCCGGAAGGTGTCCAGTGGTCCGACGGCCGGGTCGAGGATGTCGGCCACGGCCCGCAGGATGCCCGCGTCGGAGACGGCCTCCCGCTCCGGCCGGGGCTGGGTGACCCGGGGGTCGGCGTCGACGAGGTCGGCCAGCGCCCGCAGCCCGGCCGGCGCGGCCGGGTCGGTCGGTGCCACCGCGGCCACCGCGGCCACCGCGTCGGCGAGCACGCGGTGGCGGGCCGCCGCGTCGGCGGCGTCGAGGTAGTCGAAGGCGGCGGTCAGTTGTCCGGCACGAATCGCGTCCAGCAGGGCCTGGTGCCGGTCGAGGACCGGATCGCCGGGCGGCGCCGGGGCCGTCTCGGGCCGGGTCGAGTCGGGCTGGGCCGGCGGGGCCGGGGGTGGCGCCTGCTGGTCCTGCGCCAGCCGCGCCGCGGTCGGGTCGGCGCGCAGCGCCGCGAGGTTGTCTTCCGCGAACTGCCGGGACGCCGCCCAGTTGCCGTCGTGGAGCAGCCAGCTCGTCAGCGCGTCGGGCTCGGCCAGGGTGACGGCCTGCGCCCCGGCGAGTACGTCCTGGAACTGCTGGTCGTCGAGGGTCCGCTCGGCCGTCCCGAGGGCGAACGGGTCGTAGAGCCGGTAGGTGCCGTCGGCGTCGACACGTGCTGCGGCGGCGCCTTGGGGGCGGGAGATCCACAGTCGGGTACCGGGGCGCAGCGTGTCCGGTGCCTGGGGTAGTGGCCCGGTGGTGGTCCATCCCGGGGGCAGGGCGGGGGCCAGCAGCCGCCGTGCCTGACCGGCCCGCGTCTGCGGGGTGTCGGTGTCGTGCCGGGTAGCGTGGCCCGCGAGGGGGTTCGCCGATCGGGCGGGCAGGCCCTCGGTGATCCACTCGCGGGCGCGGTCGTCGGCGTCGGCGCGTGCCTGCCGGATGTGCGTCTCCAGCTCCGGGCCCAGCTCCGCGGCGGCGTCCATCTGCACCGGGGTGCGCCCCAGCAGCTCGTGGTAGGTGGCCATCTGCCGCCGCAGGCGAATCCCGGCAGCGTCGGCCCGCAGCTTCAGGTCACGGTCCAGGTCGAAGATCACCTCGGGGGCCGTGATCGGGGCGAACGTGCCGTCCGGGCCCTCCCGCAGCTCGGTGATCCAGCCCTGCGGGTCGATCCGGTACCGGCTGGCCGCGCCCTGGTCGTCGGTGACGGTCAGGTCGAGGTGGGTCTTCAGCTCGAACGCCACCACCCGGGCCACCGTGCGCGGGTCCTGAGCGAGCAGTTCCACCACCTCCGGCGGGGTGACCGACGCGGAGCCCGGCGGCAGCACATCCTGCACCCGCTCGACGATCTCCGGGATCCGCTCGTTGAACTGCCGCACGTCGGCTGCGGACGGCGCGGCGCCGACCGCGAGTTTGCCGACCCGGTTCCTCCAGGCCTTCAACTCGGCGAGACCGGCGGTGGCCTGCTGCGTGGCGTTGAGCCGCTGGAGGTGACCCACCGCCCAGTCCAAGGTCACCTCGTACCGGCGGCGGGTCTGCTCGGCGGCGCTGGCGGTCAGCCGGAGCGGGCTGACCGGGTCGTAGTGGTTACCGATCTGGTCACGGATCAGCAGGGCCGCGTGCTGGGGCGCCTGTTGGGGGTCGAAGGTGCCGGCGTCGATGACACGGCCGGCGACCGGGGCGGCGGCCATACCCGCTGGGGTGGCGCGTTGTAGCAGACCCTCCAGGCCGATCGTGGGGGCGTCTGCCGCTGGTGCGGGCCAGCCGGCCGGGTTGTTCGCCTTCCAGTCGTACCGTTCGGAGAGCGCGCGCTGGAGCTTGTGTACCTCGTCGGCGTACATCTCGTAGAACCCGTCGCCGCTCATCCAACCGGTGCCGGGGGCGTCGTCGGCCTCGAACCGCTCCGGTCCGATCGGCGCCAGGCCGGCGTCGCGGTGGAACGCGCTGTGCCAGTGCGGGACCGCGACGAAACGGGCCTGGGTGCGGATCCGGACCAGGTACGTCACCCCCTGCATCTTGAGGTGGTTCTCGAGCCGCTTGGTGTCGTCGAAGGTGGCGCTGTGGCTGGCCGGCGCGGTCCGGTTCGCGCCGGTGGAGATCTTGCCGGCGACCGTCTTGTCCTCCTGCACGCCGATGTTCGTCGTCCCGAACGGGGGCAAACCGTAGGACATCTCCGCGTCGAGGTTGGGCCGCCACCGGTTGCGCGACTGGGTGGCCGAGGTGGTGGACGCGAACTTGGCGTATCGGCCGGTGCCGGTGGTGGTGAGCCTGCTGATGATCTCCAGCGAGTGCAGCTTGACGTACATCCGCATGGCGACCCGGTTGTTGGACGCGCCGGCGACGAACAGGTGCGAGCCGAGCAGGTATCCGCCGTCGCCCAGCCCGTCGGAGAGGTGGTTGTCGACGTTGAGCCGGGACAGCAGGCCGTCGAGCGCCACGCTGCCCCGGTAGGCCGGGTCGTTGGCGTGCGAGCCGAGCACGTTGCCCATGAGGTGCCGGGCGGCCGGGTAGAGGTCGTCGACCAGGGCGTTGACGTAGGCGTCGCCGGGCAGCGACGGCAGCGCGCGCAGGTCCAGTTGCGGCGACCGGGGCACGGGGGTGGCCTCGGCCAGCCCTCGGGGCACCTTGAAGTCGATCCGCCCCTCGTAGTGACGGGTCAGCACCGGCTCCACCGGCGCGAGGGAGACCCAGTCGGCGAAACCGGCGGGCGCGTGGTGCAACGCCCAGTCCGCCGCGTCGTTCAGGGCCGTCATCACGTGGTTCACCAGGTAGCTCGGCTGCCAGCCGTGCATGTGCACCCGGCTGAACTTCAGGGTGAGGCCGATGAGGGCCCTGGCCAGGTAATGCCCCGTCCAGTCGTAGACGGTCCGTTCCCGGACGACCTGCGCGGCGCCCTTGACGCCGCGCCCCCCGCTCGGCGCGAACGACAGCGACCCGGCGGTGGACACCGGGACGCCGTCGATCGAGAAGCCGAACTTGGCCGGCATGAGGTTCCAGCCCAGCGCCTGCCCGATGATACGAGCGGTCGCGCCGTAGGCGTGCTCGTAGTTCTCGATGCCGTAGTCGGCAACCCAGTCGGCGTACCAGGGACTGTCTCCCAGGGTGGCCGAGATTTCCAGCTTGAACATCTGGGCCGCCACCGGGTTGCGCTGGTCGACCAGGTAGAACGACACGCCGTTGTAGCGGTGCAGCATGTCGGCGAACACGATGTTGGCGCGTTGGCCGGCGAGCGTGGACTGGAGCGTTTCGAGGCCGCCGGGCAGCGCGCCGACCACCGACTCGTCGGGCGAGACCATCAGGACGCCCCAACTGGTCCCCGCCCCCGGCCAGTTGTCGTGGCTGGCGCCGAGCAGCCCGGGCCGGCCGGCGTCCACCAGCTCCCGGACGGCGTCCAGCACGGTCGTGGTGGGGCGTGGCCCGCCGTCGGCCGGTGCCGGCCCGGTGAACAGCGTCACCTCGTCGACGCCCGCGTGGCCCAGCGTCCGGTCACCGGTACGGGTCAGGTAGGGCGGCATGGTCAGCGCGCTGAACGGGTTGACGTTCGGGTCCAGGGTGATCCCGAAGTCGGTGGTGAACTGCGCGCGGCGGCGCGGGTCGAGCACCGCGCCGCGCTGGGCCAGGTCCACGTGCCGGTCGGCGAGCGTGTGCGCCCACGTCTGGACCCGGTGCTGGATCAGGTACGTGCCGAGGTCGGGCAGACCGGCGGCGGTGCGGCTGGCGGCGCGGTCGGCCAGTTCGCCACGCCACCGGCTGAGCAGCCCCGCCACGGTGTTGCCGCTGAGCACCAACTCGCCGCGGGACCACCGGCCCATCGCGTCGAGCAGCTGCACATCGCTGATCGGCAGCTTTCCGGCCGCGTACTGCGCCAGGGCCTCCGCCTCGGGCAGGATGAACTGCATCATGCGGCCCCGCAGGTCGGCTCCGGGTGGCACGCTGACCCGGCTGACGACGAACCCGACCTGCTTGTGGATGCCGGCGCGGACGTTGATGTCGTATTCCGCCTCGAAGGCGTACCCCCGGCCGAAGGCCAGCTTGAGCATCTCCAGGCCGCCGACGCGCTTGTTCTCCGCCGACTCGTTCTCGCTGAACCGCACGCCCGCCGACTCGCCGAAGCTGAACTTCAGCGGGCCGAAGTCGTGGCCGAGGCCGATGTTGGGCAGGTTGAACACCTTCGCGAACGACCGGTTGGCGACGTTGACGGTCTCGGCCAGGTACAGCTCGATCAGGCCGGTGACGTACTGGTCCGGGGTGGCTCCGACGAACCGCGCCCCCCGGATACGGGGCACCTTGATCGAGAGCGCCGCTCTGGTGTTCGCCACGAGGCCCGGCTCGACCAGGGTGGTCGCGCCGTACTGGCCGAGCACGGCCTCCTTGAACCGCGACTGGAAGGTGATGTGGTTGGTCAGACTGGCCACCGGCCCGGTCATCGGCTGGCCGGCCTGGGTCAGCTCCTGCGGCAACTGGTCCTGCGCCGCGGCGTGCAGGCCGTGCGCGTCGACGAAGTACACGATGCCCTGGTTGAGCACCGACGGTTCGGTGTCGCCGGGGGCCACCTCGCTGAAGGTGGCCGGGTCGGTGTTGAACTTCAGCAGCGCGGCGTGCACGTTGGCGCGGATCAGCTCCGGCGAGACGATCGGGGTGGCCCGGTCGCTGATCCGGACCACGAAGCCCAGGTCGTACGGCAGGTTGACGAACATCACCCGGCTGCTGGTCTCCTTCAGCTCCGGCCGGTTGACCACCCGGGTCACCCGCTCGGCGGCGCCGACGTTGCGGCTCACCGACCCGCCGAGGAGTCCGACGGACCGGAGCTCCTTGACGCTCGGCGGCATCGCGGTGTTCACCCCGGCCTCCGCCAACCAGCCCTGGTTGCCGCTCGCGCCCTGGCCGGCGATGCCGAGCGACATCCCGAGGGTGACCGTGCTCACCTCGTCGCTGAGCCGTTCGAAGTGCACCGAGTTGCCGTCCGCGTCGACGTCCGCGGAGATCCGGGGGATCGCGTAGACGGTCACCTCGGCGGTACGCATCACCCCGTTGCGCCAACTGTGCAGGGTGAGCGGCATTCCCGCTTTCGGGGCGGGCGCGTCCGGGTCGTCGACGGCAGCGGCGCCGTCCTGGCCGAGCGGGTCGAAGTGCGACTCCAGGCCGTCGCCGCTCACCATCTTGATGAACAGGTCCAGGTTGTCGATCGCGGCGTCGGTGTCGCGGTGGACGACCTCGTCGTAGGCGTCCCGCACCCCGTCGACCATCCGACCCAGCAGCGGCCGTTCCTCCAGGGGCGTACCGGGATCCGGGGTCGCCGGCCGGCTCTGCTTCCCGTGCGCCCACGGCCGGTCCGGGTCCGCCGGGAGGAACCCCTCGTCGGCCAGCACCCGCATGAGACCGGCCCGGAGCTGCCGCACCGCCGGCTTGTCGATCCTTGGCAGGGACTGACCCAGCAGGCCCCGCCCCTCGAGGACGTGCCGGGGCAGCACGTTACCGCCGGTGTCCTCCGGGTGCACACCGGTGTTGCGCAGCCGCTGCCGCCACTGGTCGTGCGGCACCGACCGGGGTCCTCCGCCTGCCGGCACCACCGCCAGGTCACCGTCCGCAAGACCGGGCATGGGATCGGGGGCGAAGGCGTCCGCGTCGACGCTGAACCCGTGGTCGAAAGCGTCCGGCTCGGACATCCGGAGCACCGCCGACCCGCTCACCACCGGCGTCGGATGCGGCCACTCACGCGGCCGGCGGGAGGTGATTACCTCGGCGTGCCACTCGAACGGCACCTCATGGCCGACCGTCTGACCGGTGTACCGGCCGACCACGACGTTCAGCGACGCCACCGTGACGCCACCACCGTCGTTGCTGGTCCAGCTCATTCCCGCACGGGCGGAGAGACCGAGCTTGGCGTTCTCCTTGTACACCTGTGGATCGTCGAGACGCCTGGCCAAGGGCAGGTCTACCGCGCCACCGAGGGACAGCCCGGCGGACTGCTGGAGGGTGAACTCGCCGCCCTGCCCCACGATGCCGGTACGCACCTGCTCGATGTGGGCCTTGTCGCTGCTGGCGCCCACCCGCGTGGAGCCGCCGCCGAGGCCCACCTGCACGGAGCCGCCGAGACGACGGCCGTAGACCCGGATGCTGGCAGCCGCGTACCCGTCGTCGTGCAACGTGAACGCGTAGCCCCGGGTCAGCGCGCCGGCGTCGCCGTCCGTCTCCGGCGTCCGCCGGTTGTTCACCGCCTCGTCGAAGTGGGTCTCCAGGTTCCACAGCTTGCGCTGCAACTCGTTGCGCATCGGACTTTCGATGGACATGTCGAAGCCGTCGGCGCGCAGCCGGTCGATGACGAGGTCGTACAGCTCGTTCAGGCCGGTGATGTTGCTGGCGGAGAAGAGCTCCGGGACCCGCGTCAGGTTGTCCCGCATGTGCTCGGGCAGGTCGGCGACCACCTGCTCGCCGGCGTTCTCCAGCAGGTGATCGGGGATCGCCACCACCAGCCGGGCCGGTTCCTGCCCGTCCGGCGGCTCCGGCACCTCCACCGCCTGCCACGGCTGTTCGTCGCCGCGCGCCTCGATCAACCACCCCGGCTTGTACGAGTAGAACGTCGAATCCGCGCGGGTGTCGAACACCCGACCCTTCTCCGCGTCGATCAGGTAGGCGGACTTCTGGTCCACCTTGTTGAGGGTGGCGTTGAAGCGGGGCCCCAAGTGGGTCGTCGGGCCGAGCGGCACGTCGACGTTGAAGTCACCCCGCAACCGCACCGCCCGCGTCGGGGCCCCGTCCGACTGGCTGTGCGCACCCGTCTGGAAAACACCCTGGGTCAACTGGTTGGCGTGGAAACGGCCGTTCTCACTCGTCAGGCCCTCGGTGTCGTCCAGCGACGGCCCGGGCGTCTCCGTGTCGAACGAACCCGCCGGGTTCGACACCAACTGCGGGTCGTCCGGCCGCAGGCGGGCCCGCACCTCCATGCCGCCCAACGTGAACAGGTACCCGTCTGCGGAGACCACCTGCGGGTAGTTGTTGAGCAGCCGCTCATGCAACTGTTCCCATTCGTTGTCCCCCACGGTGACGCCCCGCCGGGTCGCCTCCGCGCGCAGCCCCTGCTCGATGCGGTCCAGGTCCGGCAACGCCGCCTTGGGGTCACCCAGTGCGAGCGCCCGCCGGTCCGGGTTGGCCGGCCGCGCCGGGGCCTGCGCAGACGACCCGTCGGGATCGGGTGCGGCCGGTCCGGCGCTGGCCTCGTTGCCGAAGACCCGGACATCCCGGTCGGCCTCCGGCACACCGGACAGCAGCCGGGCGGCCGCGTCGGCCACCTCGCGCGGGATGGGACCACCCCGGGACTGGACAACCACGGCCACCCCGGTCGCGGGGGCCGCCAGGGCATCGGGGGACAGCGTGTCCGGGCTGGTGCCGTTCTGCGCGAACAGGACGACCCCAGTGTGCTCCCGGACCGTCCAACCCCGGTACACCTCGAACCCACCGGCGGCAGCCGGTCGCAGGCCCAGCGGCCCCGGCTGCCGAGGCGGTGCCGGACGCAGCGGCACCCGCCAGGCGTGCGCGGCGGCCGGGAAGGTCTCCTGACCCCGGGCGTCGACCGGGATCAGCTCGTCGACACCGGCCGGCTGCCGGCCCACCACGGAGACCGGCAACACCACCTCCAGCCGCCCGCCGAACCGCTCCCGCAACAGCTCCGCCACCCGGGCAGCGGCCACCGCACCGGACGGCGTACCCGGTGTGCTGGTGGCCGGTGGCGCGACGAACACCTGGAGCGGGCCGGAACCCGGCGGAAGCCCCCGACGGACGGCCTCCACGACAGCGACCGGGTCGCCGACCGACTCGTCCACCACCAGCCGGGGCCGGTCCGGGCTGGCCAGGTCGGACCAGTGCAGGGTCGTGGCACCGGCCGGCGGCCGTGGACCGGTGTGGGCGAGCACCCCACCCGGGACGTGGCTCAGCTGGACCCCGGCCGGCAGGCCGGACACCTCCGACGGGACGAGAGTACGTCGGTCCAGCCCCAACCCCGACGTGATGAGGTGCGTCGGTGGCGCGGCCGGCATGCCCCCGAAGATCCGACCGACCCGGTCGCGTACCCGCTCGGGCAGCGGGGTCGCCCGCCAGCCCAGGAACACCGCCGGCTCGGCCAGCCAGCCACCGGTGTCCGGCAGCAACCGACGCGCCCCGTCCAATTCGGACTCCGGCCCGATCCACAGATGGCTACCGCCGTCCCACACCACCCAACCGTCACCGAGCCCGTACACGCCGGGCGACTGCTCGATCAGCCCGTACGGGGCGGGCCGGCGCGGTGCACCGGCGCTCTCGGGCAGGAACAGATACCGCTCCGGCCGCCCACTGAAGAACGTCACCTCGCCGTTGGCGTCCAACGGGACGACCTGCGGGCTGGGCACCGGCCGGTCCCGCAACGCCGACCGGGGCACCGACAGCATGGCCGAGGACTGCCCCAGCGCCTGCGCGGTGACCTCCAGCGCCCGGGCCACGCTGACCGGCTGGTCCTGCGGCCAGTGCAGGACAGCCATGGTGGCGTCCTGCGCCCGCAACCCGGCCAGCGCGGCACCGAGACGGTCCGGGTCGAGCACCGAGGAGTGCAGCAGAACGGCCGGGCCGGGACCCGTCGGAGCCAACACCCGCGAGCTGATCGGGCCGGGCACGGTGCCACCATCGTGCAGCAGCACACCGCCCACCGCGCGCTGGAGCCGCAGGTTCTCCGGCAGCCCCTCGGCCATCACGACCAGCGGCGCGTCCGCGGACGCGGCCGGCCGGACGACCTGCTGCTGACTGTCCTCGGCAACCGGTGCCGGCGGTTGCGGGGTCAGCGCGAGCTGCTGCGGGGGTACGGCCGACGGCTCGACCGCCGCAGCGGTTTCCGGCACCAACGCGTCGAAGTGGACGCCCGGCCGATCCGGATCGGCGGCCACGGGGGCCAGACTGACCGGGGTGCCCCCGGCCGGGCCGTACCCGCCCACCGGCTGCACCCCGTCCGGGGCGACCTGGGAAATCTGCATCCCGGCACCGGTCGCGTGCGCCAGCAACGGTGCCAGGAACTGGCCGGCCGGGGTGTCCGACAGGTTCGCCCAGTCAGTCACGGCAGCCTTCACCGCAGCCAGTTCCTCAGGGTCGAGCTGGCGATCGGGGTCGGTCAACACCTCGAACAGGTGACGGCCGGCGTCCGCCGGATTCCCCCGTATTTCGTCGAGACGTGCCCGCCCAGTGTCCGGGTCCAGGAGACCGGCGTCCATCAGGTCACCGAGACGCCACCGCGCCTGGTCGGGGCTCAGCGCCGCCACGTCCCGCTCGTATTGCGGCCGGAAGGCGAGCCGCTGCGCGGTCACGTCCGCCGGCAACCGACCCGCGTTCTCCTCCAGATAGCCCGACACGTGGTCCCGCAACAACTCGGTGATCCGACCAAGCTCGGACCCCTGCGGCACCCCGGTACGAACCGACTCGGCAACAGCGGCCCGCACCCCGGCCGGATCGGACAGGAACCCCCGCAGGTCCGCCGGAAGCCGCGCGCCCAGCGCGGTGCGGACCAGGGCCGGTTCGGAGACGATCAGCGCCGACAACAGGTCGAGACCGTCGCGGGGCACGCCGAACCGGACCAGGGGAAGCTCGGGGAAGATGCGCTCCGCCTGCATGGCTTGGGACGGGCCGCGGGGTGTGGTGGTGGAGGCGAGCAGGATGGCGCTGGGGTCGACGCGGGTCGTGGTGATCGGCCGCGGGTGTGCGGTGGTGCGGTCGGGCAAAAGGTCGGTGATGGTGGTGGGTCGCCCGGTGCTGTCGAACACGGCGATTCGGGTGCTCGATGCGAACAGGTGTCGGAGCCACGGGTCGCCTTCCGGATCGGACGGTTCGGGTCGGTCCTCGGCGCCGGGCACCAGGCCGTCGCGCACCTTGATGGTCGGTGGTCCGGATGGTTGTGGTTGGCTGTGGAGGGCGAACACGTGTTGTGGTTCGTTGGGTGGTGCGTCCCTGACCACGACCATCGATCCCGGTGCCGCTCGCAGGGCGGCGAGCACGTCCTCCGGTCTGACTCCGTCGGGGTGGGCGACGCGCTCGTCTGTCGCGCCGAGGATGTCCAGGAGTTGCGGCCAGTTCCTGGTGGGTGCGGGTCGGCCGTCGGGTCCGATGATTCGGTCGTCGAGTACCCTCCGTTTGCCGGGCCGTCCGTACGCGGTGGTGTAGGCGTCGAGGGTGGCCTGCACGCACCACCACCACGGGTCGCGGCTGTTGTCGGAGCCCACCGGTGTCTGATCGACCCAGTCGGCGACCCGCCGCGCGGACTCGGCCGCCGCGACGGCCTGCCCGGCCGCCGCGACCGCCGGCTCCGGTGCCGTGATGGCCGGCTCGCGGCGTCCGTCCGGGCCACCACCGACCGGTTCGTCCAGCGAGGACACGTTACTGAACGAATCTCTGTCGCCGAAATCGCGCGTGACCGGGTCGCCGCTGATCAACCCGTCCCGCGAGGAGGCGTCCCTGAACGGGTCCGTGTCCCTGAATTCGCGCTTGGCCGCTTCACCATTGTCCGACTCGTCGAGCGACGACACGCCATTGACCGAATCCCCGTCGTTGAAGTCGCGTTTGACCGGGTCGCGGCTGATCGACTCGTCCAGCGAGGAGAGGTGACTGACCGTCATGGTGTCGTTGGAGCTGCCCTCGCCGCTGAACACGCTGGAGACGGACGAGTCCCTGTCCGACGCCGCGTCGCTGGTGTTGTGGTGGTTCGGCGTGCCGTCGGCGCCGGGGGCAGCGCCACCTGGCACCGTACTGCGGGCACCGGCCGCATTCGGCGTGCCCGGAGTGCCCGGCGCGCTGGGCGCAGCCGGCACCCCGGACGTGCCCGGCGCGCTGGGCGCAGCCGGCTCGCTGGGGGTGGCCGGCGTGGCGCTGCCGGCGGCCTGGGCGAGTACCTGGTGGTATCCGTTGACCCAATCCCGCTTAAAGGATTCGGGGAAGTCGTGGTTGGCCGGATTGACGCCGTACTTTTCGGCCAGCTTGTCGAACTGGGTTATTGCCAGGTGCTCAGGGCTCACCGGCACCGTCGGCACGTCGGTACGCCGGTTTGCCGGGGTGTCCGCGGGGGACGGGATGGTGTGCGGTGCGATGGTGTCGGGAATGGTCGCGGCCGTGAAACGGGCGGGCAGGTCGGTGATCACCTGTCGGACCACGTTCGCCACGGCGTTGACCTGCGCGGCGTCGGGGCTGGCCACCTCAGCGGGCAGCACGGCCGGCAGCACGGGGGGCAGTGCGGAGGTACCGAGGATCGCACGGACGCTTCGCTCCACCTGAAGCTCGACCGCCGCGCGCACGGCAGCGGACGGTACCGCCGCCCCGGCGCCTGCCGGCACGCCGGCGCCCCCCGACGTGCCAGCGGCCGACGGCGTGCCAGCGGCCGACGGCGTGCCAGCGGCGAGGTACCGGTCGATGTGGTATTGGGCGGCCAGGTGCGCGCCCGCGCCCAGCGCCTCCCGGTCGAACGCCGCCGGCAGCGCGGCGATCACCTGCTCCGACCGCACCTCGTCCGGGATCTGCTCGCCTGCGGACGCCAACGCCTCGGCCATCCGGGCCACCGCCCGCTCCCGGACACCGGTGAGATCCTCCTCGGTGAGCGCGGTGCCGGGCAGACCGACCGCGGACAGGAAAGCCGGAACAGCGGGATCACCCTGCCGGGCGTCGACCCACTCGGCGAAAATCCGCTCGATCGGCACGGCAAGCGCGGCCATGCTCTTTTCCGCCTGAGCCACCCCGGCCAGCAGCCCACCGTAGCGGTCCACAAGATCCTGCTGGAACCGTTGCCACTGCTCGACCACCGGCACACCAGCTGCCACGACCCACTCCGGCGCCGGCGCGGCCGGCATCGACCACGACGGCATCGACCACGACGGCACCGACAGGTCCAGGTTCGGCCTGGGCAGGTTCAGGTTCGGCGTGGGCGGCGTGGGCAGGTTCGATGCCGGCAGCGGCGGGGTGGGCGGCAGGGCCTGCGTGCCGGTACCCACAGCCTTCGGATCGTCGACCCCAGTCTGGTCCCCCGTGGACGTGTCCCCACCCGGTTTCGGCTCCACCGGCAGGACTGGCCTTCCGTCCGACGTGAGACCGATGTGAGGCACCTGCACCTGGGGCGCTTTCATGGCGCGACCGGCCGCGGCCCCGGGGGGGGGGGGGGGGGGGGGGGCCCCCCCCCCCCCCAAACCCCAAAAAAAAAAAACAAAAAAAAAAGGGGGGGGGGGAGAGGGGGGGGTTGTCCTACTCGTCTCTTTTCGTTTTTTG
>NZ_JBVJGT010000091.1:0-14906 GCF_055587185.1 Micromonospora sp. NPDC048040
GTCTCCCACGAACACGCCCGGTTCCCTGCCGGCGTCGAACCATACCCGGTCAGCTCCACCCCACCAAATCCGCCTCACGGCGAACCCGGGGCACCACCCGGCCCGGACCCGAGAAAAACAACCCCCCGAACCGGAAGCTCATCGCCACGCTCCGGCCTCCAGGACTTTCGCCCCGTTTCGTCCGTTCCGCGCTGGCAGAGAGAAAGTTACGCGTCCCGCGGGAAGATCGTCAAATCGGCGACCGGCGTCGCGCGTCACAGCCGGGACCGCGGCCTTCCGCTTGCGATCGAGGCGGTCGGCAGGCCGACGCCAGTCCACGCCGACCGTCGGGAGATGCCGCGGGCGGCGCGGCCGGACGTGGTGGTGGTCTGCGTCCCCCGCACGCACCCGCCTGCCGATCGCCCTGGGCTGCCTCGCCGCCGCCGGCGCCGACCTGCCGCCGGAGGAGCCGCCGGTGCTGTCCACCCCCGAGCACCGTGAGCCGACCGCCGCCGGTGCTGTCCACCCCCGAGCACCGTGAGGCCGCCGCCCCTGCGGCGACGGGCCGGGCGTGCCAGGTCGGCTTCCAGCCCTCTCGTCTCGGCGGCGCTCGCGAGCCGACCGACGGTTCGGGCCGGGCGGCGCGGCGTCGTCGCCGGCGTCGCGACGGTCGCGGACCGGCAGCGCCCGACGCCTATCTACGCGCGGGCGCCGTGAGCCGGCCCGCGTGACGCGAGTCCACCTCAGACACGTTGGCGTCACCTGCCTGTACGCCGCGTGGGACTCCACCGTCGGAAGTAGTCGACACCTACGACGGCTCCGCGGCCGGCACGATGCGTCCCCCCGGGGCCACCGGGCGGGGTCACCCCGTTCCACAGGCCCGCGCGGCGGCGGTAGCGTGGCGCCACATCACGGCCCGTGGCGCGGACTCCCCGCCGGTGTGGCGCTCGCGATCGTACGAAGGAGGGTGCATGTCCCACGGCGAGGAGCCGTTCGCGGCACGCGAGGACGCGACCTCGCGGCCGAGCTTTGACCTCGCACTGCGCGGCTACGACAAACGGCAGGTCGACCGGTACGTCGAACAGGTCGACGGCGAGCGGTCGGCGCTGGCCGCCGAACGGGAGCGGGCCTCGGGCCAGCTGCGGGAGCTGACCGCCGAGCTGCACCGGTTGCGCGCGGAAGCCGCCGAGCTGCGCGAGCGGCCGGCGCAGCCGGACCGGGCGTCCTTCCGCGACCTGGGGCCGATGGTCGACCAGATCCTGGCCCTGGCGGAGAAGCAGGCCGGGGTGATCACCGACGCCGCCGGTCAGGAGGCTGCCGAGCTGCGGGCCGAGGCGGAGCGGGCGCTCACCGAGGCGCGGGAGCACGCCGCCACGACGCTGCGGGAGCTGGCGGAGGAGGCGGAGGCCCGGCGCGCCCAGGACGAGCAGGAACACGAGGAACGCCGCGCCAACGCCCAGGCCGAGCTGGCCCGGATCCGCGAGGCGGCGGAGCGCCTGCGGGCGGCCGGCGAGGCGGCCCACGACCACGCGCTCCAGGAGGCCAAGCGGATCGACGAGCAGAGCGCCCAGCAGCTCGAACAGGCCCGCGCCGAGTCCGAGGCGTTCCTGACCGCGGCCCGTACCCAGATCCAGCAGGAGGTGCAGGCGGCGCGCGCGAAGACCCAGCAGGAGCTGGGCCAGTGGCAGGCCGGCGTGGAGCGGGAGATCAACGAACGGCGGGCCGCCGCCGAGCAGGAGGTCACCGAGCAGCGCGCGGCGGCGGAGCGGGAGCTGGCCGGCCAGCGCACGGCGGCCGAGCAGGAGATCGCGACGCTGATCGCCGAGGCGCAGCAGTACGCGGCCACGTTCCGTCAGCGCGCCGACGAGCAGGCCGCGGCCCACCAGCAGCAGCTCGCCGCGGCGCAGCAGGGCCTCCGGGACCGGCGGGAGGCGCTGGCCCGGTTGCAGTCCGAGCTGGAGACGGCGCAGCAACAGCTCGCCCAGGCGCGGCAGGACAGCGCCAGCGCCGAGCGGGAGTTCACCGACCTGCAACAGCGCCTCGCCGAGACCCGGCAGGAGTTGACCGAGGAGCAGCACCGGCTCGACGAGGTGCGCCGGGCCGCGGATTCCGCCGAGCAGCACGCCAAGGAGGTCCGTGCCCGGGTGAAGCGGGAGGCGAAGCGGGTGGCGGACCTGGCCGCGGCGGCGGTCATGGCGGCCGCCACGGGTGGCGCGGAGACCGCCGAGTACCCGCAGGTGGGCGCCCGTGCGCGCGGCGACCGGCCGGGGGCTTCCGCCGTCGAGGCCGTGGGCGGCGGGGCCGGCTACCCGGCAGGCGGCGTCGAGGCCGGGGCGGGCGGGACCGGCTACGCGGCAGGCGGCGTCGAGGCCGGGGCGGGCGGGACCGGCGGCGCGGCGGGGTCCCTGGCCGTTGACGCGGGGCGGGCACCGGCCGGCGAGGAGGGGCGGTCCCCGGGCGGCACCGTCACGCAGCCGCCGGCGGACCGGGTGGTCGCCCCGGGCTGACGCGGCACGACGTGCTGGAGCACCTGGCCGGCGTCGAGCCCGGCCGGTCGGGGAAGTCCCGGCACCGCCGGTCAGGTCGCGGGCGAGCGTGGCCTCGTGGGCGCGGAGCGGCTGGGCGGCGCCACCGACCAGGACTCGTTGCCCAGCGAGGTCGCCCCAACGGGGCCCTACACTCGCTCGCGGCGGGCGGTAGCGCAGAGGTCGTCGCGCCTCCTTGGCAGGGAGGAGGACGCCGGTTCGATTCCGGCCCGTCCGCCGCCCGGGCGTCGTCCCGCCCGATCCGTGCGGGCCGTAGCGCAGCGGTCGTCGCGCCCGGTCTCCAAAACCGGGAGGACGCCGGTTCGAATCCGGCCGGTCCGCACCCCCTACACTCCCCGGCGAGCGGGTCGTAGCGCAGAGGTCGTCGCGCCCGACTGCTAATCGGGAGGACGCCGGTTCGATCCCGGCCGGCCCGCTCCCGACGGGAACGGGGACGCCGACATGGAGCGCCGACGCGAGCGGGAGCGGCAGCTGCGGCTCCTGCGGTACGCCTCGCCGCCGGGCATGGTCGCCGCCGCCACCGCCCGCCGCCACGCCGGGGACTGGCGGGGCGCGTGCCGGGCGGCGCTGGTCGACGCGCACATCGACCTGCCGGACGTGGCCGCCCGGTACGGCGGCGGCGAAGCCGCCCGGATCGAGGGCGAGCTGCGCGACCTCGCCCCGGACCTGCTGCGCCGCTTCCTGCCCCGCACCGACTCGCTGGCGCTCCTGCCGCGGGCCGTCGTCGTGCTCACCCGGCTGCCCGACCCGGTCCCGACGGGCGCCGAGGCGTCCGACTCCGGCGTTCCGCTGCTGGTGGCGACGCTGCCACTCGCCGACTGCGCCCCGCAGCGGATCGGGCTGCGGGTCACCGACAGCCGGCGCCTGCCGCCCCGGTGGCACGACCTGCCGGGCTGGTGCTGGGACGCGGCGGCGGTCGACGCGCGCCGCTGGGCGTACGGCGCCTCGGCCGCCCGGCTCGCCTGGCACTCGCCCGACGGCCAGCCGTACCGGTCGGGCGGCACGGGTGGGCCGGCGCTTACCGGCGACCGGGCCGCGGAGGTGGAAGCCCTCGCCGCGCTGCTGTCGACGGGACGACCGGTGGCGGCGTACGAGGCGGCCGGGTTCACCGTCGACCCCGACGAGGCCCGGCAGCACGCCGCCTGGTTCGCGGCCCCGCTCGCCGCCCACGCGCCGGCGCTGCCCGTGCTCGCCCACGAGGCCCGCCGCCTCGCCCACCGCTACGGGGCGACGACACAGGTCAGCGCGGACCGCCGGCTCGCCGTCGAGGTCGCCGCCGACGGCCGACCGACCGTCCGCAGAGCGAGCTGGCGCGATCCCGCCGTCGGGCCGTGCGCCTTCGGGATACCGGGGCCGACGGACGTGGCGCTGCTGCGCCGGGGCGACCTGACGCCGGACGAGCTGCACCCGCTGGTGCACGAGGCGTTGTTCCCGGGTCGGGCGCAGGCGTGGCGGGCCGCGGCACCGGCGCCACCCGCGCCGATCCGGATCCGGTGCGGGCCCGACTGGCACGTCGTCCGCCCCGCCGACGGGCGCCTCGTCACCCCGCACCACAGCGACGAGGAACTGCGCCGGGAGTTCCTGCTCGCCGGGCTGGGCGGGCCGCTTTTGGGCTGCGCGGCGGCGGTGCGGGCCTGGCGCACCGGGGCGAGACCGGTGCCGAAGGAGATCCGCAGGCTCCGGCAGGACGTCTTCGCCCGCGCGTTGCACGGCGACACCGACGGCGTGCTCGCCCTGCTCGCCGACGGCCTCGACCCCGGGCTGCGCGACGGTACGGGCGGCACGCTGATGCACTGGCTGTCCCACCTGGACCACACGAGGATGCTGCCGGCGCTCGCCGCCGCCGGTCTCGACGTCGACGAACGCGATCGGGACGGCCGCGCCCCGCTGCACGCCGCCGCGGTCGCACTGGACACCGAGGTGATGGCGGCCCTGCTCGCGGCCGGCGCCGACCCGGACGCCGTCGACGCGCAGGGCCGCACCCCCGCCGGGCTGCTCGCCGCCGCGCGGAAGCTGACGCGCCGAAGCTGATGCGCCGAAGCTGATGCGACGGTGGTCGACGCGCGGAATCTGACGCGACGGTAATCGACGCGCTGTCGGTGGCCTTCGGTATGCTCCCGCGCGGCGAGGCCGTAGCGCAGAGGTCGACGCGCCTTGACAGCAAGCTGGAGGACGCCGGTTCGAATCCGGCCGGTCTCGCCGCCACCCCTTCGCGAAGGAGCACCGTGTCCGTCGACCGCGCCGAGTTGGCGGCCTGCCTGGCCGTCCTGGCCCGGCTCGACGACGCCGACCTCGACGAGGCGATCCGGCAGGAGTTGGAACGGGCGGTCACGGCCGCCCACCGGGGAGTGAAGAAGCGCGCCAAGGCCCGCCGGGACGCCGCGACCCGGGCGGCGGACCGGGCGCTGCTGGCCGGCGCCACCCGGTTCCACACCGAGATCCCCGACGTCGCCCCGCCCGGCTCCGGCCGACCCGCCGCCCTGGCCGGGGACGGCGCCGACCACGACGTGGTCGAGCGCGGGTCGCTGCGTCGGGAGCGGCACTGCTACGTGTGCAAGCTGCCCTACCGCCGGGTGGACGTCGACTACCACCAGATGTGCCCGCCGTGCGCGGCGGAGAACCGCGAGCGGCGGCACGCCCGCTGCGACCTGACCGGCCGCACCGCCGTGGTGACTGGCGGCCGGGTGAAGATCGGCTTCCACACCGCGCTCAAGCTGCTCCGCGACGGCGCCGACGTGATCGTGACGACCCGGTTCCCCCGGGACGCCGCCCGCCGCTTCGCCGCCGTGCCGGACGCGGACGACTGGACCGACAGGCTCTACGTGCACGGACTGGACCTGCTCGACCTGGCCGGCACGCTCGACTTCGTCACGCTGGTCGGCCGGCGCTTCGCCGGGCTGGACATCCTGGTCAACAACGCGGCGCAGACGCTGTACCGGCCGGAGGCGTACCACCGGGAGGTCCGGGCGGCCGAGTCGACGGCGCTGGAGGGGCCGGCGGCGCGGATCGCGATCGGCGCGGCGCCCGCCGCCACCACGACGCGGCGGCTGCCCGCCGGGCTGGACGCGTTCTTCCCGGCCGGGCAGGTCGACGAGACGGGCCAGCCGCTCGACCTGCGCGAGGTCAACTCGTGGGTGCTCAGCGACGCCGACGTGAGCCCGCACGAGTGGTTGCAGGTGCACGTGGTCAACGCCTTCGCGCCCTTCCTGCTCACCTCCCGGCTGCGCCCGCTGATGCAGGCGAGCGCCCACCCGCAGCGGCACGTCGTGCAGGTCTCGGCGATGGAGGGCAGCTACAGCCGCTCCGGCAAGACCACCCGGCACCCGCACACCAACATGGCCAAGGCGTCGCTGAACATGCTGGTCCGCACGGTCGCCCCCGACTACCTGACCAGCGGCATCCACATGAACAGTGTGGACACCGGCTGGGTCACTGACGAGCGGCCGCACCCCGGCAAGACCGCCCAGCGTGCCCTCGGGTTCCGGCCGCCGCTCGACGTGGTCGACGGCGCCGCCCGGGTCTACGACCCGATCGTCCGGGGCGTCCACGGCGCGCCGGTGAGCGGCCAGTTCCTCAAGGACTACCGGAGCGTGCCCTGGTGACCGATCCCACGCCGGTGCGCTGCCCGGCCATCGCCGACCCCGACGCCGGGCTCGCCGACCCGGCCGACTTCGACCCGCTGCTGCTCCGGCTCGCCGTGCCGGACGCGGTGGTCGCGCCCGAGGAGTTCCCGCGCGGCACGGTGCAGCCCGACGGCCGGCTCGACCTGTGCAAGCAGGGCGTCGGCCCGGCGCAGACCGCCCGGATCGTGGCCGCCGCGGTCGACTCGCCGCTGGTGCGGCACCTGCTGCTGGGCACCAACGGCCTCGGCGCGGAGGGCGCCCGGGCGGTCGCCGAGGCGCTGCGCCCGGGGCACCACCTCGAGACGCTCTACCTGGGCTGCAACCGGATCGACCCGGCCGGGGTCGACGCGCTCGCCGCCCGGCTGGCCGGCGACCACACGGTGCGGGCGCTGTGGCTCAAGCGCAACCCGGTCGGCGACGAGGGCGTCCGGCGGCTCGCCGCCGCGCTCGCGGTGAACTCCACCATCCGCACGCTGGACCTGGTCAACGTCGGGATGAGCGTACGCGGGCTGGCCGCCCTGGCCGAGGCGCTGGCCGACCGGGAGCGGCCGGTGCAGCGGCTCTTCCTCGGCGGCAACGGCTTCGGCCCGGACGCGGTGCCGGTGCTCGGCGCGCTGGTCCGCACCGCCGGGGTCCGGGAGCTCTACCTGGCGGCGAACCACCTCGGGGACGCCGGCGCCGCCGCCCTCGCCGAACTGGCCAACGGGGTGGAGGTGACGCTCGGTCTGGGCGGCAACGGGATCACCCCGGCCGGGGTGACCGCGTTGGCCCGGCACCTGGGCGCCTGGCGGGCGCTGGACCTGGCCCGGCCGCCTTCGGAGCGGGCCCTCGGGGCGCGCGGCAACGTGGTCGGCGACGAGGGCGCGGCGGCGCTCGCCGACGCGCTGCCCGCCGCCCGGCTGCGCCGGCTGGACCTGCGGCGTACGGAGGTCGGTGGGCGGGGCGCGAAGCGGCTCGTCGAGGCCGTCGAGGGCCATCCGACGCTGGAGTACCTGGGCATCAACGGGGGCGTGCCGCGCCGGCAGCGTCGCCGGGCCTCGGCGCTGCTCGCCGAGCGGCCGGTCACTGCGCCGCACGAGGACATCCGGGCGATCGCGAGCGTCTACCGGTGAACCCGCCCGTCGTCGACGAGATCCGCACCTGGCAGCGCGTCCGGCGGTACGCCGTGCCGGCCGCGATGGTCGAGGCGTGCGCCGCGGCCCGGGAGGCAGGTGACTGGCGGGCCGCCTGCGCGGCCGGGCGCATGGACGTGGCGTTCGACCTGGCCGAGGTGGCCCGGGAGCACGGCCGGGCCCGTGCCGACCGGATCGAGGTGGACCTCGGCGTGCTCGCCCCGGACCTGCTTCGCTGGCACCTGCCGCGCGTGCTCGGCGGCCGCACCAGCGTCGCCACCCACCAACGGTTCGTGCTGTCCGCCGTGGACGGGCGGTTCGACGACCGCGACGTCGCGCTGATGGTGGACATGCCGAAGACGGTCGACGGGTCGCAGCGGCTGCGGCTGACCGTCCGCCCCACCCTGGCCGAGGGCTACCCCCGGCAGGACCTGCCGCCGGTGTACTGGAGCGCCGCGCACGTCGACGGTCTCGCCGGCGCGTACGGCGGCTCGCCGGTCCGGCTGCCCGGCTTCGCGGCCGACGGCGCGGTCCGGCCGTTCGGGTCGTACGCGACGGTGGTCGACCCGGGCGACCCGGCGAGCCGGGCCGAGGTCTTCGACCGGCTGGTCGCCGGCGGCGAGATGGTCGCGGCGTGGGCGGTGGCCGGGGTCGACCTCGACCCGGAGGTCCCGGAGACCTACTACCTCGACCGCCAGGTCGCGAGCGCCGCCCGCGGCTGCCTGGTGCCGCTCGGGCTGGACGCCGAGTTGGCCCGCCTCGAAAGCCGCTACGGCGTCGACCGGGTGATGATCTGGTCCGGCGGGCGGCCGGTGGTCGAGGTGCGGCGGCGGGGCGACGGCACGGTGGCCGCCGCGTTCGTCGGGTACGAGCGGGAGCACTTCGCCCGCCTCCGCTTCGCCGGCGTGGTCCACGAGCGACCCGCCGACCTGGACCTGCTGCGGCACGGCCTGCTCGGCCCCGCCGAGCTGCACCCCCTCGTGCGCCGGGCCCTGTTCCCGTCGGCACCGGCCACGCCGGACGCCGTCCCGTCACCGGGCGACCGCCCACCGGTGCCGGCGGTGCGGCTGCGCGCGGCGCAGGGCGAGATGGCACGGCCGGGGACGGCCACCTCGGAGACCGCCCAGGGCGAGACGGCGCACGCCGAGCAGCCGGAGACAACGGTGGACCGGCTCGACGCGGGCGTGGACATCACGGCGCAGGCCGGAACGGCGCGGCCGAGAGTGGCTGGTCTGCGGGTGGAGGTGCCGGTGCGGTGCGGGGGTGGGTGGCACATCCTCGTCCACGGCGACGGCCGGCTCGAGCCGGTGTCGCACACCGCCGAGGAGGTCGCCGGGGAGGAGCTGCTGCGCGCCCTCGGCGGGCAGTCGGCGGGCTGCTTCGCCGCCGTACAGGCGTGGCGCGGCGGGACCGGCCGGCTGCCCCGGCCCCTGCGCGAGCTGCGGCGCGACGTGCTGCTGCGGATCCAGCACGGCGGCGCGGCGACGTTGGCCGCGCTGCTGGACGCGGGGCTCGACCCGAGGATGGGCGACGGCCGGGGCGGCACTCTGCTGCACCATCTGCGCGCGGTGGAGGACGTCTCGCTGGTCCGGCGACTGCTCGACGCCGGCGTGCCGATCGGGGCCGGGGACCGTCGGGGGCGTACCGCGCTGCACGTGGCCGTCGGCGACGGCGGCAGCCCGGAGCTGGTCCGCGCGCTGCTGGCCGCCGGTGCCGACCCGGACGCTCCCGACGAGGACGACTACAGCCCCCGCGACCTGGCGGAGGGGAAGGCGAGCATGTACGACGACGACGGCGAGGACGTGCGGCCGGTGTTCCGGATCCGGGACGTGCTGGCGGAATGGGTCGGCGGATGACGGCGGCCGTGCCGGCGCTGGCCGCCGCCGACGACCTCGTCGCCGCCACGCGTGCGTGGCGGACGGAGCCGGCCGCCGACCCGAAGGTCGAGGCGCTGGCCCTGGCGGTGTCGGCGAACCTGCCGGTGCTGCTGTGGGGCGAGCCGGGCATCGGCAAGTCCGCCACCCTCCAGCAGCTCGCCGGCGGGTTGGGCCTGCCGCTGGAGACGGTCATCGCCAGCGTGCACGAGCCGTCGGACTTCGCCGGGTTGCCGATCGTCGGGGACTCCCCGGCCACGGACGGGGTGCCGATGGCTCCGCCGGACTGGGCGGTACGGCTGGCGCGTACCGGATCGGGGTTGCTCTTCTTCGACGAGCTCTCCTCCGCGCCGCCGGCGGTGCAGGCGGCGCTGCTGCGGGTGGTGCTGGAGCGTCGGGTCGGCAGCCTCGCGCTGCCGGCGTCGGTGCGGATCGTGGCGGCCGCGAACCCGCCGACCAGCGCGGCGGACGGCTGGCACCTCGCCCCGCCGCTGGCGAACCGGTTCGTGCACCTGCACTGGACGCACGACGCCCGCACGGTCGCGCGGGGCCTGGCCGGCACGTGGCCGGCGGTGACCGTGCCGGAGGTCCGGCCCGGGCGCACCGCCACGGCGCTGGCCAGGGCGCGCGGCGCGATCGCGGGTTTCCTCACCGCCCGGCCGGGGCTGACCCACCACCTGCCCGCCGACGCCGAGGCCCGCGGCGGCGCGTGGCCGTCGCCGCGCACCTGGGAGATGGTGCTGCGGCTGCTCACCGTCCATCACGCGGCGGGGACCGGGGCGGAGGCGCTGGCGCTGGCGGTGATCGGCGCCGTGGGCGACGGCGCGGGGTTGGAGTTCGTCACCTACCTGGAGAACCTGGACCTGCCCGACCCGGAGCGGGTGCTCGCCGACCCGGCGGCGTTCCGGCTGCCGGAGCGGGGCGACCGGCAGTTGGCGTTCCTCACCGCCGTGATCTCCGCGGTGCAGGCGAAGGTCGACCGGTCCCGCTGGGAGGCCGGCTGGGTGGTGCTGGGCAAGGCGGTCGAGGCGGGCGTGCCGGACGTCGCGGCGCGCGCCGCGATGGACCTGGCGGCGCTGCGCGACACCTCGTGGCCGGTGCCGCCGGCCATCCACGCCTTCGCGGACGTGCTGCGGTTGTCGGGACGCCTGGCCGGATGAGTGCCGGCGGCGGCCGGCTGGACCGCACGAAGCTGCTCGCCGCCCGGTTCCGGGCGGCGCAGGACCGCCCCTACCTGGCCACCGCGCTGTACAGCGTCACGGTGGTGGAGTCGCCGGACGTGCCGACCATGGGCGTCGACCGGCACTGGCGCTGCTACGTCTCGCCGGGGTTCGTCGACCGACTGCCGGTGGCCCAGCTCGCGGCGGTGTGGATCCACGAAGTGGCTCACCTGCTCCGCGACCACCACGGCCGGGCCGACCGGCTCCCCGTCGGGCAGCGACGCGACCACCACCGGGTCAACGTCGCGCAGGACTGCGAGATCAACGACGACCTGGTGGCCGACCGGCTGCCGCTGCCGCCGGACCGGATCGAACCGAAGACCTTCGGGCTGCCGCCGGGCCTGCTGTTCGAGGCGTACCTGCCGATGCTGCCGCCGCGGGTGTGCGAGGCCGGGGCGCACGACTGCGGATCCGGGGCGCACGGCGTCGAACGGCCGTGGGAACGCGACGGGGCGGCCGCGGGTGGCGTCAGCGCGGTGGAGGCGGGGGCGATCCGCCGGGAGACGGCCCACGCGGTCCGCGCGCACGTCCGCTCCCGGGGCACCGTCCCGGCCGGGTGGGAACGCTGGGCCGCCCAGTTGCTCGAACCGCGGGTGGACTGGCGGCGGGCGCTCACCGGCGCGGTACGCGAGGCGGCCGCCTGGGCCGGCGGCGCGGTCGACTACACCTACCACCGGCCCTCCCGACGGGCCGCGGCGACCCGCGGGGTGGTGCTGCCCAGCCTGCGCCGACCGGTGCCCCGGGTGGCGGTCGTGGTGGACACGTCGGGGTCGATGGGCGAGTCGCAGCTCGCCGTGGCGCTCGCCGAGGTCGCCGGGGTGCTCCGGGCGGTCGGCGTCGGCGGCAACCGGGTCACCGTGCTCTCCTGCGACGCGGCCGTGCACGTCGTACGGCGGGTGCACACCGTCGGCGAGGTGCGGCTGGCCGGGGGTGGCGGCACCGACATGCGGGTCGGGATCGAGGCCGCGCTGGGCGACCGACCGCACATCGTGGTGGTGCTGACCGACGGATTGACGCCGTGGCCGGTGGCGCCGCTCGAGGCGACCCGGGTCGTCGCGGGGCTGATCGGGGCGGGCGCGCCGCTGCCGCCGTCCTGGATCACCGCCGTCACGATCGACGACTGACCCGGCCCGGTCCCGCGCGCCGCCACGGCTGCACGCGAGCTGGTCCAACCAGTTGACGGGTTGATGTGCGCTGCGCCACACTCCTCGGCATGGACTTCGCCCCCGTCCCCCGCTCCTCCGTCTCCGACCACGTCTTCGGCCAGATCCGCGACGCGATCGTCAGCGGCTCCTACCGCCCCGACGACGCCCTGCCCGGCGAGCGGGAGCTGGCCGCCACCTTCGGGGTCAACCGGCACGCCGTCCGCGAGGCGCTGCGCCGGTTGCAGCAGCTCGGGCTGGTCCGCGTCAGCCAGGGCGGCGCGACCCGGGTGCTGGACTGGCGGGTGCACGCCGGGCTCGACCTCGCGCTCTCCCTCACCCGCTTCCACGACACCCTCCCGGTCGACACCCTCGTCCGCGACATGCTGGAGATGCGGGCCTGCGTCGGGGTCGACGCGGCCCGGCTCTGCGCCGAGCGCGGCGACCCGGCGGCCCGGGCCGCGATCCCGCGGGCCGTCGAGGAGTACGCGGGGCTCGCGCCGGACCTGACCGGGATGGGCGAGGCGACCATCGTGCTCTGGCGGCACATCGTCGCCGGCTCCGGCAACACCGCATACCTGCTGGCCTTCAACAGCCTGGTGGCCGGCGCGCTCGCCGTCGGCGAGGTGCCACCGGAGCGGCGCGCCGCGGAACTGCTCGACGTCGCAGGCCACCGCCGGCTCGCCGACGCGATCGTCACCGGCCGGGCCTCCGACGCAGCCCGCGAGGCACGGGCCCTGCTCACCGCCCCCCTCACCACCCCCGCCGCACCGCCGAGAAGGGAAGCCCGGGCATGATCCCCGCCGTGCTCTACGCCGTACCGGCGTTCCTGCTCCTCATCGCCGTCGAGGCGCTCTCCTACCGCTTCGCGCCCGACGACGACGAACGCGGGTACGAACTGCGCGACACCGCCACCAGCCTGGCCATGGGCGCCGGCAGCCAGGTCATCGGCGTGCCGTGGAAGCTGCTGACGATCGGCCTCTACGCCGCCGCGTACACGGTCGCGCCGATCCAACTCTCCCCCACCAGCGTCTGGACCTGGGTCCTGCTGTTCTTCGCCGAAGACCTGGCCTACTACTGGTTCCACCGGTCCCACCACGAGGTGCGGCTGCTCTGGGCCGGGCACGTGGTGCACCACTCCAGCGTCTTCTTCAACCTCTCGACCGCGCTGCGGCAGAGCTGGACGCCGATCACGTCGATCCCGTTCTGGCTCGGGCTGGCGCTGCTCGGCATCCCGCCGTGGATGATCTTCCTCCAGCAGTCGGTCAGCCTGCTGTACCAGTTCTTCCTGCACACCGAGCGGGTCACCGTGCTGCCCCGCCCCGTCGAGTGGGTCTTCAACACGCCGTCGCACCACCGGGTCCACCACGGTGCCAACGCCGAGTACCTGGACCGCAACTACGGCGGCATCCTGATCGTCTGGGACCGGCTGTTCGGCACCTTCGAGCCGGAGCGCGCCGCCGTCCGGTACGGCCTGACGAAGAACATCGGCACGTACAACCCGCTGCGGGTGGCGACCCACGAGTATCAGGCCATCTGGGCAGATGCGCGGGCCGCCTCGTCCTGGCGGCACCGGCTCGGCTACGTGCTCGGCCGGCCCGGCTGGCAGCCCGCCCCGCACGCGCAGCCGGCCGCCGTCCGATGAGGCGGCTCTGGCCGTTCGGCGTGGTGGCCGCCGTCGAACTGATCGGCGTCGCGGCCGACGTCACCGCCCTGCAGTGGCTGGCCAAGCCCCTGCTCGCGCCGGTGCTGCTGGCGTACCTGCTGCGGGCGCGCCGGCGCGTCGACGGGGTCGCAGTCGGGCTGGTCTTCGCCACCGCCGGGGACGTCGCGCTGCTGTTGTCCGGCCGCACCGCGTTCCTCGTCGGCATGGGGTGTTTCCTCGGCGCCCAGGTCGGCTTCCTGACTGCCTTCCTGCGACACCGCCGGCCGTCCGTCGCGGCGGTCGTCGGCTACCTCGTCTGCTGGGCGGCGGCCAACGCCGCGCTGTGGAACGCCCTCGGCCCGCTGCGGCTGCCGGTCCTCGGCTACAGCCTCGCGCTCAGCCTGATGGCCGCCGCCGCGACCGGCGTCTCCCGCCGGGTGGCCGTGGGCGGGGCGCTGTTCCTCGTCTCCGACCTGCTGATCGGGCTGGACGCCGCGGGCACCACGCTGCCCGGCCACAGCCTGGCCGTGATGACCACCTACATCGCGGCCCTGCTGCTCATCACCACCGGATGGGCCGAGGCGACCGGCCGCACGCGTGACGCCGCCGGCGGCGGCAGCCCCGCCCGCGCCCCGCGACGGGTGCCGGACGGCGCCCGGTAGCCCCGGCGCCCGTCGGTCCGCTCCGGACCGGCGGGCGCCGTCGGGTCGGCCGCCGGGTTCCCGGCGCCGGTCCGGCGGGTGGAAGGACGGAACGGCTGCGCACGGTGGTCCGCGAGCGGACGTCCCGCCTCGCCGCCGACGAGGTGGTCACGAAGGGCTGACGGCAAACCAGCGACCGCCTCGCACAGGTGGTCACCGCCCCGGCCGTGCCGCCCTCCCGCCGGCCGGTTCTCCGGGGGTGAGCCGCACCCGGCGCAGCAGTTGCGCGTTGACCGCCACCACGACGGTGGAGGCGGACATCAGCACCGCCGCGACGGCCGGGCTGAGCGCGACCCCGGCCCAGGCCAGGACGCCGGCGGCCAGCGGGATCGCCACCACGTTGTAGCCGGCGGCCCAGGCCAGGTTCTGGATCATCTTCCGGTACGACGCGCGGGACAGCCGCAGCACGCCGGTGACGCCGCGCGGGTCGGAGGAGGCCAGGATGACCCCCGCGGACTCGATGGCGACGTCGGTGCCGGCGCCGATCGCCAGGCCGACGTCGGCGCGGGCCAGGGCGGGGGCGTCGTTGACGCCGTCGCCGACCATCGCCACGGTCAGCCCGCGGGCCTGCAGGTCGGCGACGGCCCGGTCCTTGTCGGCGGGGAGCACCTCGGCGAAGACCTCGTCGACGCCCGGCCGGAAGCCCAGGTCGGCGGCGACCGCCTCGGCGACCGGACGGGCGTCGCCGGTGATCATCGCGATCGTCCGTACGCCGTGCTCGCGCAGCTCGGCGATGGCCGCGCGGGCCTCCGGGCGGACCTCGTCCTCCAGGGCGAAGGCGCCCACCGCCTCGGGTCGCCCGTCGGCGGGCAGCCGGACGAGGTGCAGCACCACCGCACCGCGGGACGACCAGCCCCGGGTCACCGTGGCGAGGTCGTCCGGCACCGCCGCCCCGACCTCGCGCACCAGGGTGGGGCCGCCGACCGCCCAGGAGGCGCCGTCGACGACGGCCCGGACCCCCCGGCCTGGCAGGGACCGGAAGTCCCGGGCGGTCGCCCGCAGCCCCCGGTCCTGCGCGACCTTCACCAGAGCCTTGGCCAGGGGGTGTTCGCTGTCGGCCTCGA
>NZ_JBVJGT010000092.1:0-14898 GCF_055587185.1 Micromonospora sp. NPDC048040
TCGTCTCCACGAGCCTGGGTTCACGGACTGGGAGATCAGCGAGTTTCTGGCGGTGAAAGAGTCGTTCGTGGCTCCCACGTTGGCGCGGCCGGTTGGGTCGTCCGGGTCAGAGTCGTCCGGGTCAGAGTCGTCCGGGTCAGAGTCGTCCGGGTCAGAGTCTGAGTCTGGGTCAGAGTCGTCCGGGTCAGAGTCGGAGTTCGAGTCTGAGTCTTTGAACCTGTCGCCCGGTTCGTTGCCTGGTCGGCCGGCGGCGATGGAATGGGGCCCCCAAGCCGGCTCCGTGGATGGCCCGGTCGACGCCGTGGATCTGGCCGGTGTGGACGGGGGTAGCGGCCCCGCGTCACCCGCGACGGGCAGCAGCATTGACGGCAAGGGCGGCGACGTGGAGGCGACGCCGGTCGGGAACCCGCCGGAGGTCGAACGGCTGACCCGGGAACTGGCCAGTATCCGGGACACGACCGCTGCCGTCGAGAGTGACCTCGCCGCAGCGCGGAGCGAGCTGTCCACCGCTCGGGAGGCCCTGGCGCGCCAGGTCGACGCCCGCGCGGCCGTGCCACCGGCGCGCGTGACGCAGACTCCGACCAGCGCCGATGAGACCCCGACCAACGGCGGTGAGACGCCTGCCAGCGGTAATGCCGCGCAAGCGGTGGAGCGTGCGGCGTGGGAGCGGCTCACCAGGGCCCAGGACCGGGTCGCTGAGCTGGAACGGCAGCGCGGAACAGTGGAACGGCGCGGGCACCAGTTGCTGGGGCGGGCCGTGCGGGTGGCTGACCGGAGGCGACAGGCGCTGGAGCAGGACGCCGCCACCCGGGAGGCGGACTGGCGGACGGCGGTACAGCAGTGGACGGACGGCCTACAGGGGTTGCGGGCCGGCGGGGCAGCGGCGGCGGACCGCGCGGCGGAGCGGATCCGGCAGCGGGACGCGGCGCGGGAGGCTGCCGAGCAGCTCGCGGCCCAGCGGGCCGATGAGCGGGAGGTGGCCCGGCAGGAGGCAGCTACCCGGGCGGCGCAGCGCCTGGTGGCGAGCCAGGAGGTACGCGAGCGGGCGGCGGCACGCGAACAGGCCCGGAGAGACGAGCAGGAGCGGTGGGACACGTGGCAGGGCGTACAGCGGGCGCTGGCGGTCCGGAAGGCAGTACGCGATGCCGCGCAGGCAGAGGCCGACCGGCAGGAGCAACGGCGCCAGGAGCAGGAGGCGCGGGCTGCGGCGGATGAGGCGCAGCGACAGCTGGCGGACCAGGACCCCGGGCAGCAGCACCTGGCGGCGGAGCGGGAGCAGCAACGGCGCGCGGCCGCCGCAGCAGCGCAATGGCGCGCCCGGGAGCGCGAGCTGGCCGCGGAGGCGGCGAAGATCCGGCAGGACGAGCAGCGCGCCGACGACCAGTTGGCCGAGCAGGCGCAGCGGCGGTGGGAGGAGGGCCGGCAGGAAGCCGAACTGGCGGAGGCCGAACGGGTACGGGCGGACGAGGACGCGCGGCGGCAGGAGGACGAGCGGCAGCGGGCCGACCTGCGGGCGGTCGAGGAGGAACGCGAGCGCGTCGAGGCGGAGCGGCGGGACGCCGACAACGCGGAGCGGCAGGCGGAGACGTGGCGTCAGGCCGAGCTGGCGGACGCGGTCGACGCGGCGGCGCGTACGGCGGAACGGACCCGGTTGGAGCGGAACGTCGCACGCTCCCAGGGGCGGCTCGACCGCGCCCGGAATGCGGCGTCCGATGCGCGTACGGTCTGGGAGCGTGCGGTCGAGGAGCGGGATCAAGCCAACGCAACTGGGGCGGCGGCCAAGGGGAAGGCCAGGGAGCCCGAGCCGGCGACGCCGTGGTACTTCGCCGACGGTGCCCTCGGTGAGCTGAGCGTCTCGGCGGTGCGGCACCTGACGCCGCAGCAGGTGACGGAGACCGTTGCACAGTTGATGGACGACCTGCCGTCAGGGTGGTCGACCGGGGCAGCCGACGACATCGAGATGGGCACGACCGACCGGCTGGACCTGGGCACCGCCACCCAGGAGGCGGCCATCCGCGCGCGGGTGTCGGCGGCGCTGCACACGCTGCTGACGGCACCGGACCAGCGGGACCCCCGTGCCGTCGAGGCACACCGTGAGCGTTGGGAGCAGGCGTTGTTCTCCGGAGAGACGCTCAGTGCGGGCGGCCGGCTGGTGTGGATCCGTCCCGTGCCGCACGATCCGCGACCGGCACCCGCCGGGAATGCCAGGGGCCCGCGGGTGTTCGGAGTCTCCTTCGGTTCGACCAAGGTCGGCAACGACACGTCCGTGTCCAGCGGACGGAAGTCCGACGGTGGACTGGAGGAAACCTTCGACATCTCGACCGGGCGAGCGTCCAGGTTGATCGCGGGCATCCCCACGCTGTCAATCAAGGGCGATCGCCAACACGCGATGTCTCAGGAGACCCGGGTCATCTGGGGCCGGAAGATGTTCGTGACCGCGTCGACGTCGTTCACCAGCGGGGTGTCGTTCCAGGTCTTCGTGAACGGCGTCGAGTGGGGACGGCCGTCGGTGCCGGCCGAGAACGGCCTCCTCGACATCTCCCTGCCGACCCTGTACGCCAACGGCAGCGCCGCGCCGAACCGGGCAGCCCAGCTCGCGCCGTCGCCACCCGAGCCGCCGACGCGGTCGACGCCGCAGGCCCGCGACGTGCTCAACGCGATCGACCTGACCCCACTCGTGACCGGCTGGCACGAGGTATTGGCGGCCGCCCTGCCGGCCGACACCGCGGCTGGCGTCGCCGCGAAGGTCACCCGCCAACTGCTCAACGAGCGGACGACCCGCAACCGTAGCCGGTGGATGCTGTCGAACGGGGACATGACGGACACGATCGACGAGCGGCTCACGATCGGCAGGTTCCGCGGCTACGTCGCCACGAGGGCGGTCATGCGGGAGTTGCAGCTGGTGGAGATCACCGAGGGCGTCACGGTACGGGACGACCTCGGGGTGATCGCGACCTCCGGGGAGGAGGTGTCGGGTACGAGCGGCACCGGCCTCGCGGCGGACGCGGCGCTTCTCGGACTGACCCACGCGGCGACCGACCCGAGTGGCCGGGAGGAGGCCGCCGACAGGACGACCGGCGCCTTCTCGTTCGGCTTCGGCGGCGAGTCCGAACGCGAGTCCGCGCTGGAGGTGGGCGGCAAGGTCCTGAACCACACGGTGCTGAACCGCAAGGAAGACCAGGCTCGTTACCGGGTGGTGTTCGACGTCACGTTGATCACGCATGGCGATTCCTCGGTGGTACCGGTGACCCGGCAGGTGGTCGGGGAGCTGGGCGTGCCGTTGAGCGAGGCGCAGCAGTTCGAGCGCAGCGTCTTCGGGACGGTCTTCACCCCTGAATTCGGTGGGCCGGGTACCGGGCGACCGCGGGCGCTGATCACGCCGACCGTCGCGGCCCCCCCACCGGCTCCGGCACCGGCAGGCGACATCGGCAACTGGTTGTCGCCGCCGCTGCCCTGGGCGCCGCAGGCGCGGCATTCCTACGTGCCCCCCGCCGGCCCGGCCCCCCGGGAGCCGCTGGCGCTGGCCATGCGGCGCGGCCAGGGTCTGGGGATCGCGGCGAACATGCCCGGGGCAGAACAGGTCGCCGACCTGGTGCAGTCGGTGCTGCGACAGAAGTCGGGGCGCGTTGATATCGGCGCCGTGGCGCGCCGCACCATCCTGGCGAAGGTGGGTCGGGCCGCGATGGAGGCCGATCCGACGCGGACGCAGGCCGGAAAGAAGTTCACCGTGCGGGTCGGCCGCGAGCGGTACCAGGTCATGGTGACCGAGCACCGGAGGGAACTGCTGGACAGTCCGGAATACCCGATGACGGTCAATGCCCGCGCGTTGACCGGAGCCACCACGTCGGGTTCCCGGTCGACCGAGGGCAGCCTCAGCGGCCGGTGGGGTGGCCGGGTGTCGAATCCGGCGGGCCGCAGCACCGAGCAGTCCGACCGGAACGAGCAGGCGCCGGAGAACGGGACGGAACACCAGGGGAGGGTGTTCTTCCCGCGGCTCGGCGTCACGGCGGAGCACGCACGAGCAAGCGAGCACGAGCTCAGCCAGGTGGTACAGGAGTACCGCCGGACCGAGACCGTCGGACACGTCGTCGACCATCGCTACCGCACGGTGTTCGAGGTCATGATCCGCGAGCAGACGGACAGCGGCTGGGGACCCCGCGAGACCTGGTTGATCGGTGCTGAAAGCGGCGGCGAGGTGGCGACCCACATCGCGGTACCGGTCGAGCATGTGCCGCGTGATCCGCGCACCGGCGAGGAGCGGGCCATTACGCCGGCGCAGCTCGACGGCGCGGGCGTGACCCGCTCGAACCCGCGACCCGAGGCCGCGTGGGCGCCGGTTGACCAACCGCCGCACCTGCCGTTGGACGTCCAGGGCAGCGCCGGGTTGTATGCGGCCTTCCGGCACGTACCCGAGCTGCCGGCCACCGCGGCGCGGCTGTACCAGCAGTTGAACGGCCTCTCCGACGAGTGGTTCAACGAGCCGATGAACTGGCCCGACGCGATCTTCGATCTCGGCGCCAGCACGGAACTGGCCGGCGGGTTCCCGGAGGCGGTCGAGGAGCACGGGTGGGAGCTGCAACTGCCCGGCCACGACGGATACCAGCAGGTCATCCGGGTCCGGGAGCGGTTCTTCGCGGCGGGTCTGGCATACCAGTACAGCAGCGACGGCATCGACAGCGCGAACGGTGTCGAGCTCGAGCAGTACCGGCAGTCGGCGATCAGTCACGCCGCCGGGACGAGCAGCGAGCTCAGCTTCGGCGGCAAGGCCGGTGTCGGGGGCCAGTATCTCAACCACGCAACGACCGCGAAGAAGGGCGATTCGGACAGCGGCGACTCGGACAAGGCCCACGAGCGCGGCCGTTTCGGCGGCGGCCTCTACGTCGAGGGTGGGATTTCGTTCGGCGGCTCGGACGGCAAGGACTATGGCGCCATCGACATCACCCGGGCCACCTACAACGACGTCGTCCACACCTATCACGGCCGGGTGGTCTTCGAGGTCATCGCCCTGCGCATCAAGGACGGCGAGACCACGGCCACCGTTCCCGTCTATCTGGACGTCGACGACGCGGTGGATCTCCTGGCGACCGATCGTGCGGCCGAGGATCTGGGGCTGTACCGTCCCCGGACACCGGCGCCGGACTCGGCGTCATCGCGCGAGATCATCGACCCTGAGTTGTTGCCCGCCGTGGGGCACCCCGAGCGGTTGCGGGCCAACGCCGTGCTGGACACGATCCTGCAACGGTTGCGGCAGCGTGGCCTGTTCGCCTCCGGCGAGGGTATCCCCGACCACCTGCGGCGCGCGCTGGTGAAGCGATTCTCCTCCCGGAACCTGGAGCCGCAGTACCTTCCGTTGTCCGGCCAGGGCGTGTACGGCTGGTTCCCGGTGCCGACGCCTTACCACACCACGCAGTACCTGTGGGTGCGGGTCAGCGCCACCCCGTCCGCCGCGCCGTCCAGCGACCGCCCGCGAGAGCAGGTCAGCCTCACCCTGCGTGGCGAGACGCACGACGCCCAGTCCAACACGGACACCTCTGGATGGTCGTGGGGTGGGGAGGTAGCCTTCTCCGGCCGTGGCGCGTGGAACGATCAGGGCAGGGTCCTCGGCGGGCATGCTGACTACGGGCAGGAGAGCTCGGAGTCCAGTGAACGCGGCATGCAGTCCGAGTCCAAGGACATCTTCCGGACCGGGCCCAAGAAGTCGCACGAGTTCGAGTACCCGTTGGACTTCACCATCGAGATGACGCTGACCACGGAGCTGCCCCAAGCGGTCACGTTCATGCTTGATTCAGCGCGCAACGTGCTGTTCGGCGGCGCCTGGCTCGCCGGCCTCTGGCAGCCGCACCTGGAACGGTCGGTCCGCGACCTCTGGCACAACCTCCCCGGGATCGGCTGGCAGGAGCAGATTCAGGTCACTGGGGACGTCCGGCTCATCGTGCCGCGATACCTGACCCGGCCGACGGCCGAACAGCCGGGGAGCTGGCAGGGGCTGGGTCCGGCTCCGGCTCCGGCCCCGACCGGCGCCGGCCGGTCGGTACCTCGATGGGTGGAGTCCGGCCCCACCCCGCCTCGGTTGAACAACGACCTGAACAACGACCTGATCAATGACCGCAACGTCCATCCGTGGCGGCTGAACCGGGCGGCCCGGGAATTCGAACGCTGGGCGGCGCTGACGACCCAACCGCCGCGGCTGCGTCAGGGCCTGGACCTGAGCACCGACGGCGCCTGGAGGGTGCCTGGCGTGCACGGTGGCAGCGATTTCGACCGCTTGATGGCGCACCACGCGTCCGAGATGATGCTGCGACCTCGCCTCGAGCCACTGCTCGAACACCGCTACCAGGTTCCGGGCACCGGCATCACTCTCGGCCTGAACATCCGGCGGGCCGAGATCTATGTCGACAAGGATGGCCGACCGCTGGCCTTCGAGCAGAAGGCCCGGCGATACCAGCAGAACGAGGCGGGCCCGATCAACAAGGGCGACTCGTCCTCGGGCTGGGAGCTCTCGTTCGGCCCGCAGGGTGGCGCTCCCGCCGGCAGCATCAAGAAGCTCGGCTGGAACGGCGACGGCCTCGGTGTCGAGCGCGAGGACGGCGAAGCCCACGCGGCCGAGATGAGCGAGGTCAACGAGCGCAACGTGGAGGCGAAGCGGACGTTCCATCAGTACCGCTACGACGTCACCGCTGTCATCTACGGTCCACACGGGACGCTGCTCGTCGACGTGGAGGGGGGCCTCTACGTCATGCGCGAGCAGGCGCCGACGGTACCGGTGACCACCACCCGTCGCCCCGGCCGGTCGGGCTGGATCCTTTAGAGGGCATCTTTGATCGCGGCGTGGACGTGCAGCGGCGTGGATATCGGTCGGACTTGTCGGATGAGCGGTGGGCGTTGATCGAGCCGGTGCTGACCGCGTGGCGGGCGGCCCATGGCGCCCGCGTGGGTGTCGATGTGGAGGTGGTGCCCCGCCGCAGCCGCAGCTCGGCGACTTCCTTGCGCAGCCGCCGGTTCTCCTCGGCCATCTCGCTGGTGGGCCGGTCGTGACGCTCACCGGCGTCGGGCTCGGCCTGACGGATCCAGTTCCGCAACGC
Organism: Micromonospora sp. NPDC048040; assembly: GCF_055587185.1. NCBI lineage: Bacteria > Bacillati > Actinomycetota > Actinomycetes > Micromonosporales > Micromonosporaceae > Micromonospora > Micromonospora sp. NPDC048040. The sequence goes on from NZ_JBVJGT010000092.1 coordinate 7,083, forward strand.
CTCGTGATGCACGCCCAGCTGCTCGGCCAGGCGCCGGATGACCGGCTTCGGGTCCGAATCGAGGTACAAGCGCACAACGCGCTGGCGTAGCTCATCGGGGTACTTCTTTGGTTGGCTCGGACGATTTCCTCCCCACGGCCATCAGATGATCAAGAAGCTCCATGAAGCGGGGGTGGCTCAGGTTCGGGTACGAACGGTGGCATGTTCGTGTCCGGTCGGATACCGCCTGCAACTGCAATGGTTGCGGACGGCCGCCCATAGCCGCTCTGCGTACGATGCCGTAATGAGTGGCGACGAGGTCATCGGGCGCGGGGCGGAGCTCGATGTTCTGCGCGGTGTTGTCCGTGACGCTGCCGAGGGTCGCGGTGGAGGGGTTTGGATCGAAGGCGAGCCCGGGATCGGCAAATCCGCGGTGCTCAACGCCGGGCTTGCGCATGCACGTTTCCTAGGCATGCGCGTCTTCCATGGGACGGCCGACAGCCTGACCCAGTTGTTTGCGCTGCAGGTGATAGCAGAGTGTCTTGACCTCGGTGGGCACACGGTGGACGAGTACCGGTCGGAGATCGCGGAGCTGTTGGCAGGGCGCGGCTCCGGGACAGACGCGGTGCTGGCAGCGAGCGAGCGAGTACTCGCGTTGATCGACCGTGAGGCCACTCAAGCACCGGTGGTGCTGGCTATCGACGACCTTCAATGGGCTGATGCCGCCAGCCTCGGGGTGTGGCACAGATTGACGAGCATCGCGAGTCAAGCGCCCCTCGTGCTCATCAGCGCGTGCCGCCCCGTTCCCCGGCGTGAGGAGGTAGACCGCCTACGTGATGTCGTGATCGATCGGCTGGCCGCGCCGTTGATCCGACTCGACGAGCTGGCACCACCTGACGTGACCACGATGGTCACCGCGCTGCTGTCCGCGTCGCCGGGGCCGGAATTGACCGAGGCGCTGGCCAAGGCTGGGGGGAACCCCTTGTACGTGCGGGAGATGCTTAATGCCCTCGTTCGGGACGGGCAGGTGCATGTGTCCCGCGATGTCGCTGAGCTCGACTCTCCGAAGGGCGAGCCGCCGGCGTCGGTGGCGGCCGCCATCAGCCGGAGATTGGACTTCCTTCCCCGGCCGACGCGAGCAACCTTGCGCAGCTGTGCCCTACTCGGAACCCATTTCTCGATGCACGACCTCGCGTTGGTGTCGAACCGCCCCGTCCCCACCCTGGTCGACGCGGTGAGCGAAGCCGTGGAGGCTGGCGTGCTCGCCGACTCCGACGCCGGGCTGTCGTTTCGTCATCCGCTCATAGCCGAGGTGCTGAAGAAGGAAACGCCAGCGGCGGTTCGCGACGGTATGCACGGCCATGCGGCCAAGGTCCTCGCGGAAGCGGGCGCCCCATGGGATCGGGTCGCGAGACACCTCCTGGCCACGTCGGAAAGGCCCGAAGGATGGATGCTGGATTGGCTGGCCGACCTGCCCGCGGCCGCGTTGTACGCGGCACCCCTGATCGCCGCGGATCTCCTCCAGCGAGCGCTGACGGCTGTTCACCCTGGTGACCCGCGGCGTGATGTCTACCTCGCCCGGCTTACCACCGTGCTCCGGTTGCAGCATCGTCTAGACGACCTCGTGGCTCTGGGCACGGAGGCCCTTCGAACCGTGTCGGACCCAGCCCTTGTCGGGGAAGTGGCGTGGAACCTGGCGCGGGGATTCGGTATGTCCGGTCAATCTGAGCGGGACTGGTCCCTCATCTCGGAGGTGCTAGATCGACCTGACCTGGTGCCGCCGTGGCGCAGCCGACTGCGTGCCCTGCTCGCCTCCGATCTTCTCTTCAGCGACAACCGGGAGGCCGGGAGGGTCCATGCCCAGTCGGCGATCAGCGAGGGGGAGGCCTGCGACGACCCAGTCTCGGTCGGGTGGGCGTTGGTGGCCCTGATGGTTGACGCGCCTGGCTACAGCGAGGCGCTGGAGCTCGCCGAGCGCGGTCTTTCCGTGGTTGTCGGGGGCGACATGGAGTCGATGGATGTTCGGCTTCTCCTCATGGTCAACCGGGTGGCGCTGCTCGCCAACCTCTACCGGTACGGGGAGTTCGCCACGGCGCTGTCGGCCACGTCGGCGCTCGCCGAGAGCGCTGGTGCGACCACACGTGTCCTTCAAACGCAGCTTGTCGCGGCCGAACAGTTCCTGCACAAGGGTGATTGGGACCAGTCGCTCTTGTATGTGGACGCGATGGGCGACGTCGGGCACATTCAGCATCTGTTGCGGGTGCGTGGGGCGGCGGCATTGATCCATGCGCGGCGGGGGCAGCGAGAGGAGGCCGAGGCCTATCTGGCCTCGGTGGCGCACGTCCAGTACACGAGCGGAGTGCTGCGCCTGAACGCCCAGTCGTTGATCGAGGCGCAGGCACTGTTGGTTGAGGCCGACGGTGATCTCCCTGCGGCGGTGGCGCTGATGGCCCCGTGGCTGGAGGAGCAGTACTCCCAGCGCACCCAATACAGTCGTTGGGAGACACTGATGGAGTTCGTGCGGCTGGCCTTGGCTGCCGACCGCACCGATCTCGCCGCAGCGGCTGCCCGGGCCGCCGACCTGGATGCCAAGAACAGCGATGCGCCACAGGTTGTGGCGGCAGCAAACGTCTGCCAGGCACTTGTGTCGGATGATCCGCAGCCACTGCTGGCGGCGGCGGAGTATTTCGACAGCATCCATGCGCTGCCACGGGTGGCGTTCGCGCTGCAGGAGGCCGCCGTCCGGTTGGGGCACCGAGGAGACCTGCCGGAAGCCAGGAACGCGTTCGTTCGGGCCGTGACGATCTATCAGGGGTTGGGCGCCTGGCCGGACCTACGTCGGCTGGAGTCCAGGCTGCGCCAGTTTGGCGTACGCCGGGGATCTCGATCGACTCACCGCAAGGTCACCACGGGTTGGGAGGCGCTGACGCCGGCCGAGCGCGAGGTGGCCCGCCGGCTGGTGCAGGGGTTGTCCAATCCGGAGATCGCCCAGCGACTGGTGCTGTCGCGGCGCACCGTGGAGACGCACGTCGCCCACATCTTGAGGAAGCTCAACGTCCGCAACCGAGTGGAGCTCGCACGCGAGGCCCAAAAACAGCTCGCTCAGATCTAGTCAATGTTGGCTGTTCCAGACGCCGACAAGATGCAAACCCCAGCACGGCGAGCAACTTGATTCAGACCAGTCCGGATGAGAGGTGTCCGGCCCCAGCGCTGCACCGGTGACCAGCAGGCCACCAGCGCCGACCGGATGAGTGGATGGGCACCCGTGCGGTGGTAATGACGGCACCGATCGATTCGCGGCGCCGCAGCCTTCGGGGACTGAACCAGTCCACGGTCAGCACCGCTCCGATGCCAATACGAATTAGCATGGTGGGTTCGGTGGACTTCGACCGGTGTCTTGGCCGGCGGTGCCGGATGCCGGTGGTCAGCTGGCGTTGGGTGCGGGACGATGACAACGACCAGGCGCAGGCAGGCGCGAATCCGGGCATTTGTTCTCGGCGAATTCGAGGTCGCGGCGTGGGACGGAAGGGACGCGAGGGAGGAAGGTTGTGCCGGTTACCTCCGGCACAACCCGCCCGTTCCACCCGCCGCCGCAGCCCCTCTGGCAGTACGTCAACGAGGTTCACGACGTAGCTACGGACGCACCTGACTCCTGGTTCACAACGGGCGCGACGTGCCCTCGACGCGCCATCTCCTGGCCGCTACCACCGCGGATCGCCAATCAGCCGTCGTCGGCCGCCTCGAAGGCCACGTCGAACAGGTCGTCGACGGGCGGCGGGTTCGTGAGATGTGCAGGCCGATCAGGGGTACGCCTCGGACAAATGCCCTGTCAAGCCGTCCCTGCCCAGGTCTTTCGTCGTCACTCGGTATTACGAGTGGCGATCTTGCGTCAAACGCCGCGACCGGGCCGAACCGACTCTGGGTCGCCGATGCCACCGCATCCCGTGCGGTGAAGGCGTGTTCTGGTTGGCCGCGGTCCGCGACGCCTTCTCCCGCCGGATCGTCGGGTGGAAGACCTCCGACCGCTGCGACACCGACCTCATCCTCGCCGCCCTCGAATACGGGATCTGGTCCCGCGATGTCCGCGACGGCCAGTTCATCCACCACAGCGACCGCGGGTCGGACGGATTCAACGGGCCCGTGTGAGCGCGCTTCTGCGCGTCGATGTAGCCCCCGCGTGATGATCACCGCCTCCGTCGAACCCGAGGCGCTTCAAGGATCGGTCTGAACTGATCCACGGGCTGGTCCTGCCCGTATTGGGGAGTATGACGGCACTACAAATCACGAAGCCCCACCAGTCGTGGTGGGAGCAAGCCGAATGCAGGGGGCTGGACCCGTCGTGGTTCGAGTCCCGCCTGATGTGGCAGAAAGCCGTGCAACGCTGCATCGTCTGCCCCGTACGCGATCAATGCCTCGATGACGCCATCCACTTTGGTGACGTCGGCGTGGTCCGTGGCGCGTCCTGGGTTACCGGCAGCAGGCGTGGCCGGCAGGTCCTGTCGCTGGTCTGTGAGGCGTGCGGCAGCCGCCCGGTGGCCTTCACCCGGTCGACGGTCAGCCGCCACTGCCCGACCTGTCGGAGGTACCGGTGCCAGATGCGATGAGGGACTGCCTGGTCGTGTGGACGCCCGAGCAGTTCGCCATCCGGGCGGACGAGGCGATCGATGTCCTTGCCGAGGCGATGGGCTATGGCCCGGCGATGCGGGAAGTCAGCCGTCGGCAGTTGGTCGAGGACCTGACGATGCCGGGGTTCCGGGCGGTGGCCGTTCTGGGGCCGCTGGCCGACATCGTCGGGTTCGGCTACGGCTATCTGTGCCAGCCCGGCCAGTGGTGGCGGGACTGGGTCGCCGGCGCGATGCCGGTCGTCGCCGATCGCAGGCGGTGGCTCGACGGCGCCTGCACCGTATCGGAGCTTCAGGTCCGTCCGGCCTGTCAGGGCAGAGGGCTGGGTGAGGCAATGCTGCGAGGCATGTTGTCGTCGGCCGGGACGCGGACGGCGGTGCTGTCGACGGCGGAGACGGCCGACGGGCGGTCGCGGGCGTGGCGGTTGTATCGGCGGATGGGATTCCGTGACCTGCGCCGCGGGCTGCGCTATCCCGGCGACCCGCGAGCGTACGCCGTCTTCGGCCGCGATCTGCCGTGGCGGGACGGTTCGGCGGGGCGCACGGGGGATCGCGGTGCGTGGCCGGCAGTGAGGAGGTGACGCAATGCTGAGGTACCGGACCGTGCTGCTCGCCGAAGCTCTGTTCGCGTCGGCGCTACAGCCGTCGCAGCATCCCGATCGCCAGCAGGTGCGCCGGGCAATCGCTGGCGAACTCGTGCGCCGCCGGCTCGCCGGCTGCGTAGCCGAGGTCGCGTACGAGTTCGGTGAGCATCCGAAAGAAGCCGCGGAGCGCATGCGGTGGGCGCTGCGGACGGTTGCCGACTGCGGTGACTGGGGTTACGCGCGGCTGGCGGTGCTCCGCGGCCGTGTACCGCGCCGCCGATCATCGACAGAAACCCTTCGTATCAATTTCGCCAGCGATTGATCCACGCAGGCTCCTCAATACGTGCACACAGGGACGTGAAGAGTGCGGCGCCTCCGGCGAGGCGCCGAAACCCCGAAACCATCCCTTCCATCTGTGGAGTGACTGACGTGAACAGACCCCTCCGAAGGCTGCTCTCCCTGGCGGGCGGCATGCTGCTCGGCATGCTCGCGGCGCTGGTGGCGGCGAGCCCCGCCGCAGCGCATCACACCCGGGTCAGCGGGACGGCGGTGTGCCAGCCGGACGGCACCTATGAGATCACCTGGCAGGTGAACAACGGCAGCTGGGAGAACAGATACGCCAAGATCACCAAGCTCGTCGCGCGACCGCAGACACCGATCGCCGGGATCAAGGTGGGCAACGCGATCAGCGCCGACACCGACGGCAACGGTCCGAGAGGTGTCAGGAACGGTGTGCAGCGGGTGCCGGGCACGACGACGAGTGCCACCCTGACGGTGTCGGCGACCTGGTTCGAGCGCAACGGCGACCGGACCGGCATCTCCAGCACCGACTCCGGCCGCGCCGCCGGCCTCAAGGGGACATGCCGAAAGGCACCGCGATGCGTCGGCATGGCACAGGCCACGTACAAGCACACGTTCGACGGTGCGAAGGGCCGCGCGACGGTCGAGCTCGCCGGTGACCTGCCCCTGTGCCAGGACCAGAAGCAGGAGTTCCTCCTGGTCTCCTACTTCGCGCCGAGCGCCAAGCCGAGTTGGCCGCAGTACGCGCACGACCACGACATCGCGGTGATCGACGCCAAACACCGCAAGGTTGAGCTGAAGGTCGACGTGCCGAAGTGCTACACCCAAGTCGACCTCGTCTGGGGTGGCAAGGGCGAACTGATCACGCCGATGGTGGAGAAGGGCAAGCGCTACGGCGACAAGAAACTGGGCAGCAAGGGCAAGCCCGGCAGCCGCTCCGCCGGCCCACTCGGCGCCTACAACGGCGGTGCCGTGCCCTGCGCACAACCGAAGGCCACCTTCGCGCCGGCCTGCGACGGGTCCGTCACCGTCCACCTCAGCGGCGGCCGCTATCCCGTGACGTTCCGAATCACCGCGACCGGTGTGAACCGCACCGTCAACGTGCCCGCAGGAAAGTCGGTGGAACTGCCGATGCCAGCGGGCACCGGCCAGATCGTCGTCGCCGAGCGGGGCAAGGAAGTCGCTCGTTATCTATGGTCGCGGCCCTCGACCTGCGGGCTGCCCACGATGTCCACCGAGTCGACCTGCACCGAACTGAAGGTGACCATCACCCATCCCGGCCAGGGGATGCCACCGATCGAGGCGGTCGCCACCTACGGAACGCAGGAAAAGAAGGTCACGGCCTCCGACGGGGGATCGCAGACGATCGTCTTCGCCGCCGGACGAGAACGCGCCGTCAATGTGCAGTTTCCCGGCCACAACCACAAACTGACCGGCGAGTACGAGGACCCAGGCACCTGCGAAAAGCTGGCAACGACAGGTGCGATGACCGCCCGGATCAGCCTCATCGGAATCCTGATGGTCGCCTTCGGGACAGCCCTGATCATCTTCGTACGCCGCAGAAGGACATCAACGAACGAACACTAGTCAGTACGCGCCCACCACCTTCACCGGGTGACCGGTGGTGGTTGTGGATCCTCGCCTTGAGGCGAGCGGCCTCCACCGATCAACTCGCGAGGTGGGCCTCCGCCAGCACGAAGCTCCTCGGGCAGACGGCATGTGTTCTGGTCGACCACGTCATCTACCAGGAGCTTCGTCCATTTTCGGCGATCAACGCCCCACCGTTCGAGCTGGCGGTCTTTCCGTCCGCGCAGGGTGAAACGCTGTGAAGCTTGCTCTTGGTTGGCCTGGGGCTGGCTGGCAGGGCCAGCGTCATGACCGCGGCCTGGGTGTGGCTCATGAAATGGTGGCCCCGGCCGGGTGCTCTCAGTGAGATCTGCCCGCCCGGTTCGTGGTCAGGGCGCCGGCCCTGCCCTCTCGGTGGCTTGATCAGAAGCTTGCCCGACCCGTGGCCGCGGGTCGTGGCCCGTCACCGTCCTGCCGCGAGAGCACTTCCCGGGCCGGCGCCGTCACGACGCGTGGAAACCCACGCCGCCTCACACACTCTCGCACGCATCACCGCCGGCACCGGCACAGTCCAGCAGCACGCCCAGTTCCCAACCAGCCCGGCCGGGCTTCACCGCGCCACCGGCTGGATCCCACGCCACACCCGGGACACGACAACGCTGATCGTCATTGGGCCTGCCCCGTTTCGACGGACATCCGAGATCAGGAGCCGGTAGGGCTCCGGGAGGATGTCCAGCATCATGGAGAGCGTGGGGAAGAAGCGAT
>NZ_JBVJGT010000093.1:0-14785 GCF_055587185.1 Micromonospora sp. NPDC048040
TCCGCGTGCTGAAACGACGCCTATCCGACGTCGTCTACCAGGCCCTACGAACCAACTGCGTACCCGAGGCTTGACAGAGGAGCTATGTACAGTCCCGCCAAGCGCAGTGGGTGTGGGCGGCGCCAGCGACAGTCCTCAGACGTCCACGGACGGCCGTAATCCGCCAGCCCGGTCATCACCGTCGGGCGACTCCCGCACGGACCGCCCGAATCCGGGCAGCCCGACCGAGTCGATGCAACTGTTCGCTGTCGAGCTGATCCTCGGCTGGCCGTCGCTGCTGTAGCGGCGTGCTCGCCAAATAGCCGGACGCTGCAGTGAACGCACCCGACGCGTTGCTATCCCGCTTCGCCACCTTCGTACCTGCTGAGTGGTCGGCATCCCGGCCATCAGCGTGAACCAGTGAACAGGCCGACCGAGCGCCTGGACGGAGCAGACGCTACTGACGTGGGCCCAGGATGTGGCGTTGCCGCCTCTCGACGGCACCGCAGGCCACAAGTTGAGTTGGTCAGCTCGTCGATCAATGGTGGGTAGGTGTAGGTCGATTGTCCAGGGGTAGTCGCTGGTCGCACTGTGGCCGCGGGCCAGGTTACGACTGCGAAGGGTGTATGAGAATGTTGGAGCAACTGCACAAGTCAGGGCTGAGGGCCGAGCACTGCTACATGGCCGGCATGGCGAGCATCGGCGCCGCCTTCGTCGGCTGGCTGTTGTCCAAGCGTCTTGAAGAAGCCGGTATCGACCGCGCGGACCGCTGGGGTATTTTCATCGGCGAATGGGCTCCAACCTTTTTCGCCATGGGTAACGGCCTCCGAACCTATGAGAAATAGCGTCAGGATGAGCTCTTCGAACGGGACCTGATGGTGCCGGACGGGTACCCAAACTTTGAACCGCCGTTAGTTGATCATGGCCGGGCCTGCGTTCCGCAGCTTCGCGTCGATATAGTCCGCGAATCTGGGGCTTGAGCTGGGCAAACACGAGTTGGCCCGGTGACAAGGCGTGTCACTAGGCCGTGGTGTTCGTGCTGGTCAGGCGGTTGCGGGTGTCGCGTTGATGACGCGGGGAGGTTCGGTGACCTTCAGTTTGGCGAACAGGGCCTTCTGGGGCTGGGACAGCTCGGTGCGTTGGCAGAAGGTGCCGGCGGCGCCGGTGAACACGCCGACGTGCAGCCGCTCGACGTCAGCGCGGATCTTGGCCCAGGTGTAGCCGGTGGTGGTCTCGGCGACGCGGATGAGTAGCAGCGCCAGCCAGCACAGCAGGATGTGGGCGCGGATGCGGTCCTCGCGGCGGTGGAACACCGGCCGCAGGTCCAGGGTGGTCTTCATGTCGCGCCAGCCGCGTTCGACTTCGAGGAGCTGCTTGTAGCCCAGGGCGATGTCCTCGGCGGACAGCTTCGGGTCGGAGCAGCGCAGCAGGTACTTGCCGTCCAGCCGCTGCTCGGCCTTGACCGCCGCTTGATCGATGCGCAGCAGGCCGCCGGGGGTGACGCGCAAATAGCGGTTGAGGCCGGGCTTGGTGGAGATCACCCCGCGTAGCTCGGCGCGTTTCGTGGCGCTCAGCGTGTCCGAACCGTCGATCTTGGCGGTGAGCTGGGCGGTCAGCCGTTCACGCATGGCGGCGTCACGCTCGGCGGCTTCGGGGTTGAAGCAGATCACGAACCGGTCATCAGCGCCGATGTTGACTTCCTTGACCTGCAGGTTGTCGGCGACGGTGGCGTAGCGGCCCTGCCGGGCCAGGGCGGCGTCGGCCTCGGCGGTGCCGGCGCGCAGCTTCTCACCGAGGATGTAGCCGCCCGCGCCCTGCTGCAGGAACCTTCTGTTCTCTGCGGAGGCGAAGCCACGGTCGGCGACCCACACGATGCGGGCCAGACTCCACTCCCGCATGTCGGTCTTGACCTGCCGGATCAGCGCCGAATCGCTGGTGTTGCCCGGCCAGCACCACACCCGCACCGGGATGCCGGTGCGGGTGACGGCCATGCCGACCACGACCTGGGGCAGATCGTCACGGGAGTCCTTGCTCTTGCTGTCGTGAGTGCGGAACCCGGCCTGCTTGACCGCTGCCGGGTCGCCTTCGGCCACGGCCTTGCCCGTCTCGTCGCGCCAGACGAGCTCGTCGGCCTCGTCGAGCTCGAAGTAGGTGCTGGTCGTGTCGAAAAACAGCAGATCGACTTCCAGGTTGAGCAGATCGGCGATCTGGTCGTAGACGGCCCGGGTCAACGCGGGCTCGACCTCGATGAGCTGGTCCATCGCCCGGTAGCAGGCATCGTCGGTGACGTGCGGCAGACCGGGCAGGTGCACGTCCTGGCAGACCCACTCGGCGGCGGCTAGCTTCGACGACGGCGCCAGAGCCCGGTTCGCGACAAGCGCGAACAGCACTCGTTCCACGTCGACCTCGCGGCGGGCCGAACCCACCAGCGGCTGCAGGATCTTGTCAATGCGCAGCCACCGCCACAGGCCGTCGAGCAGCCACGCCCCGCCCAGCGGCCGTGACTCGACGAACGACAACCCCGCCGGCGCGGCCGCGGCCAGGGCTTCGGCCGGGTCCAGCAGCCGCGACAGCGCATCGACCAAACGGCGGACCCCGGCGACGTCGAGCTGATCCTCGCGGCCGAACGAGTACAACACCCGTGTCTTGGACGCCTTCGCCACAGGATCCCACTCGTTGTGGGCCAACTGCAGGTAGCGGATCGTCTGCCCATCACGGGTCTTACGTGTCGACGCCTTCACGTACACGAGACACGACCGTACACCGACTAGGAACCAAGACATAGATCCGCAGCTCAGCAAAGTTATCCACAGGCAGGCGTGTCACTAGGAGGTTTCGCGGTTTCTACCAGGACACAACACGCTGACCTGCACCTTCAGGCCGACATGCCGACTATATCGACGCGAAGCTGCGGAACGCAGGCCGGGAGGCGAGCCACCTGACCTCGAGCCAGGACTCCGACACCCGACAGCTATCGCGACTGCTCGACGAGGTGGCGGTGCGGCGCCCCGGCGGCGGGGGTCGGCCCGGAGCCGTCTGGACGGCCGTGGCGCAGACAAGGGCTAGAAGGCGGGGGAGGGTGCTTCGGGCGGGCGTCCGTGGGCGCGAACGATGTCCGCGGTGGCTACCCCGGCCAGGACCAGGTTGGCGACGATGGCGACCACCAGCGGTGGGACGTAGACCATCACCGGCGCGGCGACGGCCAGGACGAGCAGTGCGACCAGGCGGGATGGGGAGACCCGGCTGAATACCTCGTATTCGAATCGGGCTCGGCCGGCCAGGAACAACGCGGGCCCGCCGAGAATGACGGCGATGAGCCCGAGGGTGGTGTCGCCGCTGGGGTGGCGGATGATGGTTTCGGCTCCGGCTGCGGCGACGACGATGCCGGCCACCATGATGAGGTGGGTGTAGGGCGCTGACCGCACGAGCCGGCCCGGGTCACGGGAGGACTCGATGGCGGCCTGTAGCAGGGCCCCGGCGCGTTGGCGGTAGATCTGCCACAGCAGCACGGTGGTGACGAACGTGAGCACGAACGCGACGGTCCGGTCGAGCGCGAATCCGCCGCCGGCGTATATCAGGGTGGGGAGCAGGATGAGGTCGCCGAGGGCGAGAGTGAAGAACTGTTGGTAGCGTTCGGCCAGGTGTTCGGCCGCTAGCCTGTACTGCGACCCGGGTACCCGACCGAGCCGGGGTGTGGGGTAGCGGAGCCAGGCCGCCCCGTAATCCAGGGCGAGGGCCGCCGTCCACAGCACGCCACGCGCGGTGCCTGCCACGGTGGCTCCGGCGAGCCATGGCACGGCCGAGATGGCGAACCAGAAGAGGAATCGCGCGGCGTGTCGACGTGCCTGGCGCCCCCGTAAGGCGGGTGCCAGGAAGAGATTGCGGCCAAGGTGGATCGCCACGTAGGCGCCCGCGAAGACCACGGCGTCGCGGGTGAAGGCCGCTGGCAGCGCGGCTGCCATCAGTAAGGTGCCGAACATGACCGAGATGGTCATGAAGTAAATCGGTGGCCGATGCGGTAGGTAAAGGTCGGTCGTGAGTGCGGTGACCGACCAGACCCACCAGAGCGCCATCAGCAGGACCAGGGTTTGAAAAGCGCCGGGCCAGGTCAGATCAGCGGCCAGCTTCTGCGAGGTCAGGGCGAGCGCGGCAACGAAGACCAGATCGAGGAACAGTTCCAACAGGGTTGCTCGTTGCGGTACCCCGGCCTGGCGGGTCAGCCCCACCGCCCGGTCGTTCGTCACGGGCCGCCCGATCTGGTGAACGGTCGGCCACCGGCAATCGGCCGCTCGCCTCGACACTCGGCCGCTCGGCTACCCCTAGACACGATCATGATCTGACAAATCGCCCCCTTCGGTCCAATCGTAAACAGGACTGGACCGCCGAGTAGCCAAGAACGACACTGCGTTGCTGCTGCCCCCGCCGGGCGACCGCGGTCGTGCAGGCCATCCTCATCCTGTACTGCGTCGAGACCGGCCGCTGCACAGGGTGAAACGGCTCAGTGCGTCCGCACCGAAGGGCGCACGACCCTGGCGGCGCGAGCAGCGGTGGGGGGAGCAGGGCCCGCAGCAGCGGGATAGGTGCCAGGAGGACGACGGCCAGGATCAGCGGTAGGACGGTGCGTGTCGCGGCTGCTGGCCGCGCTGGCGCCCACCACGTTGGCGGTCTGCCCGGTAACAGGGCGTGGGCGCTGGGGAGGGGAAGTGCCTCATGTGGTCCGGCTTGTGCCCTATCCGAGCGTGGTACGGTAGGCCCCGTTGCAATTGCTTTCCGATATTTTGCCGGGTAGCTGACCCCTCGGCGCTTGGTGTTTCCGGTCATCTCCGGATGTGGGCGATCAATACCGCGACGTCGGGGCCCGCATGGTGTGGGTCCCGAATCCACCCTTCCAAGGAGAAGACATGGCTGTCGGCACTGTGAAATGGTTCAACGCGGACAAGGGCTTCGGGTTCATCACCCCGGACGGCGGTGGCGCGGACCTGTTCGCTCATTTCTCGGCGATCGCCTCGAACGGCTTCCGCAGCCTCGATGAGAACCAGCGGGTCGAGTTCGACATCACGCAGGGAGCCAAGGGCCTGCAGGCCGCGAACATCCGCGCCATCTGAACCACCGCCGGCGCGTGCCGACCACCAATGGATGGTTGGCACGCGCCGGCGTCAGCGCAGCACCCGCCGGGAGGCGCCCATGTCGACAGCGCCGCCGCACACCGGCAGCGGAAGCCCGTACGCCCATCTCCTGCACCAGATCCGTGGCGCCGGCCTGCTGGAGCGCCGCACCGGGTACTACATCTGGAAGATCGCCATCACGGGTCTGCTGTTCGCGGCCGGCTGGACGGCCTTTGCGCTCATCGGGGACTCGTGGTGGGTACTGATCGTCGCCGGCTTCCTCGCGTTCGTCTTCACTCAACTCGGGTTCCTCGGCCACGACGCCGGGCACAAACAGATCTTCGCGTCCCGGCGGGCGAACTACGTGCTCGGGCTGCTGCACGGCAACTTGGCCATCGGGCTGAGCTACGGCTGGTGGGTGGACAAGCACAACCGGCACCACGCCCACCCGAACACCGACGGCGCCGACCCGGACCTTGAGATCGGTGCGCTCGCGTTCACCTCGCGCCAGGCCGGCAACCGCGGCCGCATTGCCGCGTTCGCGTACCGCTACCAGGCATTTTTCTTCTTTCCGCTGCTTCTGCTGGAGGGCCTCAGTCTGCACGTGAACAGCGTGCGCGCCCTGCTGCGCCGCGCCGGACGCCCCCGCGTGTGGGAGTCGGTGCTGCTCGCCAGCCACGTCGTCGGTTACCTCGGCGCGGTCTTCCTGATACTTTCGCCGGTCCGTGCGGTCGTGTTCATCCTCGTCCAGCAGGGCCTGTTCGGGCTTTACCTCGGGTGCAGCTTCGCGCCGAACCACAAGGGCATGGTGATCCTCGCCGCCGGTGACCGCACCGACTTCCTGCGCCGCCAGGTGCTCACGTCGCGGAACGTGCGCGGCCACTGGCTGACCGACTTTATGCTCGGCGGCCTGAATTACCAGATCGAGCATCATCTGTTCCCCAGCATGCCCCGGTCGAACCTGCGTCGCGCGCAGACGATCGTCGAGTCGTTCTGCCGCCGGCACGGCCTTACGTACTGTCAGACGGGCCTGTTCGAGTCGTACGCCCAGGCGCTGCGCCACCTGCACGCGGTCGGACGTACTGCCTGTTCGGCGGGCGCCTGAAACCGGTCGCCCTGACCGGCGACCGTCCATGAACGGAGCATGTCTTGCCTACGCCGACCGGCGCCCTGCTCACGCCCTTCGTCGCGTTCCGCGCCGACGGGTTCGACGGACTGCGCCTCGTGCGTCTTCCGTTCGTACCGGAGATCCGCCTGCACCTGGCGGATGACGCGATCGTGTTGCGGGCCAGGTTGGAGGCGCGGGTCGGACCGGGGCTCGCCCCGTTCTGGGCGAACGCCTGGGCCGGTGGCCAGGCCCTCGCCCGGTACGTCCTGGACCATCCGCAGGTGGTGGCCGGCCGGCGGGTGCTCGACGTGGCGTCCGGCTCCGGGCTGGTGGCCATCGCCGCAAGGCGGGCGCCGCCGAGGTGACCGCCAACGACATCGACCCGTACGCGCTGGCGGCCGTCGCGATGAACGCCACGGCCAACGGGGTCAGCATGGCGGTGAACGAGGGCGACCTACTCGATGGCGATGGCGGCGTCGCCGACGTGATCCTCGCCGGCGACGCCTTCTACGACCCCGAACTGGCCGCGCGGATGCTGGGGTTCCTACGCCGCGCCGCCGACCGCGGTGCGCGTGTCCTCGTCGGTGATCCCGGCCGCGGGCACCTGCCCGAGGATTGGCTGAAGGTGCTGACCAGCTACCGGGTGCGCGGCTTGGGCGCCGCCGAGGACGCCGAACTCACCGAGGTCTCGGTGCTCGGCACCGTCGGGTAGCGCTCAGCGCCCGCCTCCGCGAGCGCCCGGCCGGGCCCGGGCGGAGAAGGCCGCCACACCGGATCGCGCCGGTGCGGATCGTGTCGAGCTGGTCGGCGCCGGCTTGCCGCCGCGTCGGCCCCGCCGCCGTGGGTGGGCTGCACCGCGTGCCGCGGGCCAGCGGACTGCGGTACGGGCTGGGGGACCCGCGTCCGTTCCCCCGGGGCGAGTTCGCGTAGGTCGTGGGCGCAGGCGGACAGAATTGATTGCGCTAGCTGCGCTATGGCGTGCTTGTGGCCAGCTCAAGCCTGTAGAGTTACGCATCGTGAAGTGCTAGGCTTTATCGCATGAGCACCCGTTTGTATAACGGGTGCTACGCGGGAGTGCTCAATTCCCCCCTCGGACACAAATTTGCGGCACCGATGCCGTGTCTTGCGTACTGGTGGTCAAGCGAACTTGACCACGCGAATCTTATCTCTGTCACCGCCTCCACCGGCTTGGAGCCGGGCGAGGCGGTGGTCGTTGTGGCTGAGCCCTCGGTGGCTTCCGTCGTTCCTCCGGTTCTGCTTCCGGGCCAGGTGAGGGCCTCTCGCGGTGGCTCCGCTGCGTCGGGCGCCCTTACCGATGCCGGCCCTCCCTCAGCAGCGACCTCTGCCGGTGGCACCTGGAACCGCTACACCGGTCGGGACGGGTAGCCAATCTCAGCGAGATCCTCGGCAAGATCGGCTACCACGAGATCAGCATTCAAGCGGCGCACCAGTTCGTCGGTCAGCGGGCGCAGAGCAACAAATCTCGCCGACTGCCTCCAGATCGACGGCCGTCTCGTAGTAGTCCTCGGCAAAGCGTTGGTACGCCGCCGGAGTGCCCTCTACCAGCACCTTGAACAGACGGTTGGCACCGTCCGGGTCATCACCGTCAGGGAAGTCGATCTCTCCGGCATACCAATGCTCCTCACCGTGCTGCCGCCACAGACAGACCGTCGCTTTCAGCGTGCCATTGAAGCTGAAAGCCGGTTCGTCGACATGAGCGGCAAAGACCTCCGGCACGGTGTCGACCAGTCCGGGCCACAACTCGTCATCGTTGCCGGCCGAGCTCATCGGCGACTCGTGATCGAAGCCACGGATGAACGCACCGGCCGGCGAGAACACGATCGACCACGCGTCGCCGGACCCATTTCGCATGGACGCCATCTGCTCATCCGGCGCCCAGTGCGAATCAAAAGAGTAGTACCGCGACTCCCACTCCGGACTCATGATCGCGTCCAGCATCGCCAACGCGCGACACCGCTCGCGAAGCACCTGGATGTCCGGCAAGGCACGGACTACGTCATGAACGGTCACCGGCACATCTAACCTCGATGCACCTCCCGCTCCGCCCGCACCCAGCGGTCACCACGAAGCGTCATCTCACCCCACCCGACCAATCCGAATACCAGACGGTTGAATTACATGAGCCTGCCAGTCCGCTTCGCCATCAGGAAGTTACTTCCCAGACCCGCCGGGGCGCAGCGGTGCGCCCCTGGATCGACGGACCGAACTCGGTCACCCCGAAGCAGCCAACCTGCGGGTCAGGATTAGCGCTGTCGACATGAACTGACGGGCGGCCCCCTGAGTCAGCCCCTGCCGGTCAGGATGCGTCGAGCGCGTTCCAAGGCGCCAGGCGGATCGAGCTCGGCGCGGAGCCCGAGCAGGTATCCGGCGGCGCTGGTACGCCGCTCGCCCGCCGACCTGTGGGCCTCCCGGACAGCCGTGAAGGCTTGGACGGCGAGCATTCCGCCGGCGCCGATCACCGGCGAGAGATTGAGGGCGTGGGCGGCAAGGGCCGCCACCGTCGGCAGTTCCAGAGACTTCAGGCCGAAGATCGCCCTGACCGGCTCCAGGCCCAGGGCTCGTAGGCCGCGTTCGAGTTCCCGGACCGAGCTGCCCACGTTCGCCTCGACCATCGCGGCCAGTCGTGCCCGGAGGATCTCGGGATCCTCGATGCCGTCCAACTGCGCGAACTCGTCCCCTAGGCCGGTCAGGTGGGCACGGAACGCGTCGAACTCGACGGCCAACGTCCGCCGCGCCCGGACGATGTCCTGAGCGGACACCTGTTCCAGGCCGGCGGGCAGCACGGACCGCAGCGCCAGGCAGGCATACACCGATCTGGCAGACGAGGAGGCACCGGGCGGCCGGGTGTTCACCAGTGCCGCGCCCAACTCCTGCACCGTCCAGTCCTCGGGCAGCGCGAACAGCCGCGGATCGTGCGTCACTGGCAGCAGTTGGTTGGCTCGGGCGATCCGCTGCGCCAGGGAACAGGAGTAGACGGCCACGAGGCGCGGATGCATACCCACCCATCGCCCGTCGCGCAGCCCCGTCAGGGGATCGAACCGTGACTTCGTTGCAAGCCCGCGATCGCGCAGCAGCCTGATGAGCGCCTCGTCGTCCCCCAGTTGGCTGGCGTGGATCCAGGCGAAACGTGATTCGTCCCAAAGCCACGGGTCGTGGCTGTGCATTCCAGAGCCACCGGCTCCCAGGTAGTCCGGGACCAGGTAGCGCCCCAGAGCCTGGGCGTCCTGCTGGACGAAGTCCCCGAATTCCCGCGCCGTGCTCGCGGCCTGCGGGTACGGGTCGACGTCGAGAAGGAAGTCGAGCTCGGCGCGCAGCACACTGGCGGTCTCCGAGTCGCGCACCGGATAGTTCGGCGGTCGGACCCGCGCAACCTGTGGCAGATAGAGGGCCGCCGCCTTCAGCCAGGTGTCGTCCTGGACATGGAAGTACGGGTAGTAGAGCCCGATGTCGCTCATCCGCATCCCTCCCGGATACCGCCGGATGATTGTCCGTGATCTATGAGGATGCCACGGTGCGAGTCGCCATCTGGTCGGCCGGCGACCTGCCGGGCGACCGCGTCGACGTCTGGGCGGCCCTCGGCCGAGGATTTCCAGTCGGCGATCGTCGCCGCGTGGACCGGCAGCGAAGCGGGCCCGCCCTCGTAGCGAAGGGTGCCCGCTTCGCTTCGGGCTCTACGCTAGCCTCTCGACGCCGTAGCGTTGTTTTTGGTCCGGAAACTACATCCGCGACTCGGCGTCCCGGCCGTCCCGGGCCGCCTCGCAGCGCTCCGCCAGCTCGTACTTCAGACTCCGGCACCGGCCGTCGCTCAGGCTCTGGTCTTCCATTACCACACCACCCAACGACACCACGCCGCCGCCGGGTGGCACCTGGAACCGCTACAACCCGTCATGACGACCTACCCAGGAGATCTCTTCCCGAGGTGGCCGCTCTCGGCTCTCTACAGCAGCAACGAACCCCTTCGTCACTGCTGGTAAAGCCGCTCTGCGTCCGCCCACATACTGATTTGCCGAGAACAGTGAGCCTTTCCGTGCAACGGGATTACCGCGGACTCAGGCCGGCTGCCCGGCATGGCGCGTGCTGTCGCGACGCGGCGGCGGTACAGGTGAGTGGACCATCCCTTGAGGTTGGCCACAACGCGGTCTGGTGGGCAGCAGGGTACTGTTCGTCGGCCCCGCTCCCTAGCGTCGAACGCATGCAACTGTTGATCGATTCGGAGCGTCGGCTGCACCTCCCTCTCCGGCTCGCTGTCTACGTGGTGACGGTGCTCGCCGCTGCGGCGGTGGTCACCTACGGGATCGTCGGTTCCGGTGCCGCGACGTCGATTGTGGTCCTGGCGACGGTTGCCGCGTTCGCCACCACGATGCTCGTCACGTATCTGTTCCGCCGGTACCTCGACCGGCGTCCGTGGGGCGACATTGGGATGTCGCGGCCCGGACGACGTGACCTGATCGGCCTTGCCGCCGGGTTCGTCGTCGGGGTCGCGGCCATCGCTGCCTGGTTCGGCATCGAGGTAGCCGCCGGCTGGGCGCAGGTCACCGGGTGGTCAGTGACCGCTCGGGGCGCACTCTCCGCCGCGTTCACCGTCGTCGTCGGAGCTGTGCTCGTGCTGTTGCGGGCAGCGGTCGAGGAAATCGCTTTCCGAGGGTATGTGTTCGCAAACCTGGCCGAGCGGATGCCTGTGCCTATCGCGGCGCTGGTCGCTGCTGGGGTCTTCGCGCTGCTGCACCTGTTCGGCGGTGTCACCTCGGTCGGGTACTTCGTCGCCGGGATGGCCGAGTTCGTGTTGTTTGCGTGTCTGCTCACCGCTGCGCGGGTTTCCACCGGCACGCTGTGGGCGGCCATCGGAATCCATGGCGGCTGGAACTGGGCACAGGACTACCTGTTGGGCGTCGGCACGGCGACTGAGCCGGACCACGGCGACGCGTTGCTGCATCTGCGGTTGACCGGACCGGGGTGGGCCGTCGGCGGCACCGGTAATGTCGACGCCGGCATGGTGAACTTCATTGCTCTGGCCGTGGTGACCGTCGGCGTGCTGGTGCTCGCCTGCTGGCAAGCCTCCGGTGGTGAGCGTCGAGTGTCCGCCTGGTTGACTGGTGACCGACCATGACACCACCGCTGAACACTCCGCCGGCCAGAACTCGCTCAACCAGCACGCGGCTGGCCGGGGTGCTGCTGGCGCCCGTCCGAGCCGAAACCTGGCGGTACAGCGCCCACCTTCTGCTGGGCGCTCCAGTCGGCGCGCTCATGGTCGCTTACGTTGGCCTAACCGGCTACGCGACGGTTGCCGGTCTCACGGTCGTGGGTCTCGCCCTGCTCGCGGTGTTCGTGCGCGGCACACGGCTCGTGACATGGCTCGAGCGTTGGCGGGCGCGGGTGCTGTTGCATCTCGAACTGTCGTTGCCGGCTGCCGTGCGGCGACGGTCGCCCGGCATCGTCGGCTGGGTTCGCGACGGGCTCACCGACGTCACCGGCTGGCGCGTCCTGGCGTTCCTGCTACCCGGCGGGCCGCTGGCGATCGCGATGGCGTACGCCACCGTCCTTGTCTGGGCGCTGCCCGCCGCGGCGGCGACCTACCCGGTGTGGTACCGGTACACCCCGCCCGGCTGGGACGGGCTCGACGTCGCCGGAGCGCGGTGGCATCCGGACGTCTGGCCATACCCGCTGCTCGTCGGCCTGGTAGGGCTCGCGGGCCTGGTTGCCGCGGCCTGGATCGTACGGGGTCTGGCCGCACTCGACCGACTACGGTTGCGATGGATGCTGCGGCCGAACGCAGGCCCCGACCCGGTTCGGGTGCTGGAGCGCCGCCGCGACCAGGCGGTGGAACAGGCCGGGGCGCATCTGCGGCGCATCGAGCGTGATCTCCACGACGGCGCGCAGGTACAGATGGTGGCCGTGGCCATGGAGCTGGGGCGGGCTCGGCGGGAGCTCGACGGCGGCGGCGACACACAGGCGGTGGCGCGTCACGTCGCCGTCGCGCACGAACAAGCCAAGCAGGCACTGGCGGAGCTGCGAGACCTCGCCCGCGGCATCTACCCTGCAGTGCTGACCGATCTGGGGCTCGACGGCGCGCTGCCGCTGCTCGCGGCGCGCTGCCCGATCCCGGTTGTCCTCGACCTCGACGTTCCGCGACGCCCGTCCGCCGTGATCGAGTCGACGACCTACTTCTGCGTCGGCGAGTTGCTCGCCAACGCGGCGAAGCACAGCAGTGCCGGGCGGATCAACGTTGTCGTAGTCCGCGACGCGGCAGCCTTGCGGCTTCAGGTTCACGACGACGGTGCCGGCGGCGCAGCGATCGCCCTAGGCGGCGGACTCGCCGGGCTCGTCGACCGAGTGGAAAGCCTCGGCGGCCGGCTCCAACTCGACAGCCCGGCCGGTGGGCCGACGACCATCACCGTGGAGTTGCCGTGCGCATCGTAATCGCGGAGGACGCCGCACTGCTCCGTGACGGACTACGGCGGCTGCTCACCGACACCGGCCACGACGTCGTGGCTGCCGTCGACACATCCGACGCACTGCTCGAGGCGGTCGACCTGCACGATCCCGACCTCGCCATCGTCGACATTCGGATGCCGCCGACGTTCACCGACGAGGGCATGCAGGCCGCGCTGACCATCCGGGCGTCACAACCGAAGGTCGGGATCCTGCTGCTGTCCCAGTACGTTGCCGAGCGATATACCAGCGAGCTGCTCGCCGACTCCCACGGCGGGCTCGGCTACCTGCTCAAGGACCGGGTGGCCGACATCGGCGACTTCCTTGATGCAGTCGAGCGAGTCGGCGCCGGCGGCACGCTCCTTGACCCCGACGTGGTCCGGCAGCTACTCGGCCGAAGCCGCCGAGCCGATCGCCTCGCGGCCCTGACAGAACGTGAACGCGACGTGCTCGCCGGAATGGCCGAAGGCCGGTCGAACGAGTCGATCGCCGCTGCTCTGCACCTTTCCGAGAGCTCCGTGGAGAAGTACGTCGCGTCGATCTTCACCAAGCTGAACCTAGTCACCGATCGTGACACCAACCGGCGCGTCCTCGCCGTCGTCACCTACCTGAGGTCCTGAACCACCCCGACGGGCGCCGACGTCCAAGAGGCCGGGTACCCGGCTCGCAAGATCCGGCATACTGATCTGCCGCTGACATGGCCCGCCAGTCGTCCGGACACCCTCACGGTCAGTACGGCATCCAGATCGCCTGCCGCGTCATCAGACGATGATCGTCTGCAGATCTCGCCGCCAGCACCATGCTCCGTGTGACTCACCGTGATTGCGGACGAGCCATGAACGCGAATACACACAGTTGGATTACGCGACCCTGCCAGTCTGGCAGGCCGAGTGGGCGGGCAGATGCCAGGAGATCCGCCCGGTGTCGGGCAGTTCGATGTAGACGAGGCCCGGACGCGGGTCGGTTGGGTCGTAGCCGACCCCGGCCGGGATACCGACCTCGTAGCCCGAGGCGAGCACCATCCAGATCAGCGCGTTGCGCTGGACGCACCGGTCGGCGATCTCCGGGGTGTCCGGGCCGATGTGGCCGTGCTGGGACGGGGCGATGGCGGCGATCTCGGCCAGGACGCGGGCGAGCCGACCCTCGGGTGGCTCGGCAGCGCGCAGCGCGGCGCGGATGTGGTCAAGCTGTTCCGGCAGCCCGTGCAGATGCCACGTCAGGATGTAGTGCGGTGATAGCGGAGGGCTTCGTCGAGCAGGTCGGGTGTCTGTTGGTCAGGTCGTTGCGCTGCTCCACGGGAAGGCAGAGGGCGCAGGGCGGCCGATCGCGTCAGTGCGTGCTGCCGTGTCCGCCGGGCTGCGGGCCGGCTTGCTGCGGCGGGTCGACCTCGATGAAGCCAAAGAGACGGTCAATGAGTTGCAGCGCTTGGGTCTGGTACCGGTCGGCGAAGCCGCGGCAGATCGCCGGCTTGGCTTCAGGGTGCTTGTAATGGGGGAGCGTGGAGTGGCAGACGATGAAGGATTCCCTGCTGCGGGCTTCGGCCACGAGGTCGCGGAGCCGGCCGGGGGCGAACACGCAGGTGTCGCATTGGCGCGACAGCAGCCGGGATTTGCCGAGGATGGGGTCTCCGACGCCGAGGCCTTCGCCTGCGATGTCGGTGGTGTCGCTGTCGGGGTCAGGCAAGAGTTCCATGATGTCCTCCCTGTTTGTGGGCAGGGCGCCGCAGGACACGGCGCTGGTGTGAGCGCACGGGGAGAGGCCGTGCGCGCGGTCGGGCGCCGGCTGCTGCGCTGCGGCAGGTTGCCGTCGTTCCCCGGCGCGGCTTGCCCTTGCCACTGCCAAGTGCGGCCGTCGACTGACAGCGACGAGGGCTCCGGACAGGGCCGCGGCGGTGGAGTCATGGCCCGCCCGCCAGCATTTCCGACCGGCATGGCCCGCAGTTGCCGGCGGGGGAGCCCCGGTGCCGAGAGCAGTGCGCGGCGGTGGGGTTGGTGGCTGGCGCGGCGCCGCGCCACGCGCGCGGGCGCGTTTGGTTATGGACGGTTAAGGACGGTTATGTTGCGTGTACGTTTCCCCTTTCTGTCCTTTTTTTCCCCCCCCCCCGACCTATTTTTCCCCCCCATCCCACCCCCAAGCGTCCCTT
>NZ_JBVJGT010000094.1:0-14396 GCF_055587185.1 Micromonospora sp. NPDC048040
GGCGTTTTTGGCCTCGTTTGTCCAGTTCTGTTCGTGTCTGGGCGGCGTCTTCTCCACCCCCCACGACCCCCCCCGGGAACGCCTCCCCCCCTCCTGGGCCCTTCGCCACGGCCGCCGGCCGTGACGACGCTCCCCGCCCGGGCCGCACCGCCCACACCGGGGGATGCGCGCCCCGTCGGCCGGTAGGTACGTCAGCAGGACAACACCGGGGTACGCCGCGACGGCCCCGGGCGCCTGCCGGGGAAGGCAGGGGCACCGGGGCCGTCGGTAAGGGGTGTCAGCGCTGCTTGCGGCTGTAGAGCCAGATCGTGGGCGGGGCGAGCAGCACGATGAGCACGGCACAGGTCAGCAGTCCGGCACCCATCTCCCCCGAGGTCACCGTGCCGTGCATCAGCCCCCGGGTGGCGGTCGCGGCGTGGGTGACCGGGTTCAGCTTGACCACCGCCTCCAGCCAGCCGGGCATCGTCTGTGACGGCGCCAGGATGTTGCTGCCGAAGAGCAGCACGAACTGTAGGAGGTTGACCACGCCGGCGGCGGCGGTCGGCTGCGGGATCAGCACCGCGAACAGCATCCACAGCCAGGCGATGCTGAACGTGAACAGTTGCAGGTAGAGCAAGGCAAGCACCACCCCGGACAGGCCGCCGTCCGGCCGGAAGCCGAGCAGCAGGCCCAGCGACAGCGGCACGATCGAGGTCAGGGCGTACCGGACGGCGTCGCCGGTCATCGCCCCGACCAGCACCGCGGGCTGCCAGATGGGCGTGCTGCGGACCCGGTCGAACATGCCGGTGGCGATGTCCCGGTTGAGCGTCAGGGCGCTCATCATGCTCGACGACACCAGCGAGAGGACGATCACGCCGGGGAGGAAGAACTGCAGGTACTCCCGGGGCGAGCCGGCGATCGCGCCGCCGAGCAGGTAGGTGAAGACCAGCGTCAGGATGATCGGGAAGACCACCGCCGTGCCCAGGTGGTCCTGCACGTACCGGAGCTTGATCAGGTTTCGCCAGGCGAAGGTGCGGACGGCGAACAGCGGGCCGGGGCGGGGCGGCCGTTCCGCGCCGGCCACCGACCGGCTGAAGATCTCGGCCGGCAGCGGCCGCGCCTCGGTGCTGGGTGTCGTCATGCCCGTACCTCTGCTTCCTCTTCTTCGCTGGCGTCGAGCGTCGAGTGGCCGGTGAGGGCGAGGAACACCGTGTCGAGCGAGGGCTGACCGAGCGTGAAGTCGTCGACGTGGATGCCGGCCCGCGCCAGCTCGCCCAGGGCCAGCGCCGCCCGGTCGGGGTCGGTCACCCGCACCGACAGCCGCGCCGGATCCGAGTCGAGGTCGGCGGCGGCGCCGACGGCCCGGGCGAGCAGGGTGCCCGCGTCGGCCCGGCGCTCGGGGTCGCGCAGCCGGACGTCGAGCACGCCGGCGGCGCGGCTCGCCTTCAGCTCCGGCGGGGTGCCCTGCGCCACGATGCGGCCGTGGTCGATGAGCGTCAGCTCGTCGGCGAGGTGGTCCGCCTCGTCGAGGTACTGCGTGGTCAGCAGGACGGTGCCCCCGTCCCGGACCAGCGCCCGGATCATCTCCCAGACCTCGCTGCGGCTGCGCGGGTCGAGGCCGGTGGTCGGCTCGTCGAGGAACAGCAGCTCGGGGGTGACCACCATGCTCGCGGCCACGTCGATGCGCCGCCGCTGCCCGCCGGAGAAGGTCTTCACCAGTCGGCTACCGACCTCGGCGAGGTCGAACGCCTCCATCAGCTGCTCCGCCCGGGCGACCGCGGACGCGTGCCGGAGACCCTGCAGGCGGCCGGCGAGGATCAGATTCTGCATGCCGGTCATGTCCTCGTCGAGGGACATGGTCTGGCCGGTGAGGCCGATGCGGCGCCGGACCTCGGCGGCCTCGCGGACCACGTCGTGCCCGAGCACGGACGCGGTGCCGGAGGTGGGTCGCATCAGCGTGGCGAGCATCTTGATGGCCGTCGTCTTGCCGGCCCCGTTCGGGCCCAGCACCCCGTGGATCGTCCCGGCCCGCACCGCCAGGTCCAGTCCGTCGACCGCGCGCGTCTGGCCGAAGACCTTCACCAGCTCACGGGTCTCGATGGCCAAGGCCGGATTGGTTGTCATGCTCACTCCTGTCGCGTCACAGGCGAACTCGGGCAGCTGGATCACGAGATTCCGTCGGGGTCAAACTACAAGAACCGCTTATATCAGTCAAGGCTGCTATTAGCCGTGGGCCGAATTCAGTCGGGCGGGTCCAGCCAGAGGTTCGCCGCGTCGTACCAGCGGTCCACGTGCGGCAGCGGGATCGCCCCTCGCACCCGGGAGCTGGTCAGGTGCTCGATGGTCGGCTCGCAGGCCAGGATCGGCACGATCGCCACGTCCTGGAGCACCTGCCGGTCGACCCGGTGCCACAGCTCCTCCGCCGCGGCCTCCGTCCGGGCGGACAGCGCGCGGTCGATCAGGTCGTCGACGACCGGGTTGTGGTATCCGCCGTAGTTGGCCGTGCCGACGCCGGTGTTGGACTGGAACATGGGCTGGACGTACGACCGCCCGTTGTTGCCGAACCAGTCCGGCATCCAGGCGGCCGGCGTGATGTCCCACTCCCCCGCCGCCGCGCGGGCCGGGTCCTGGAGGATGCGGTAGTACTCGTCGGTCTGGTCGATCTCCACCAGCCGGACGTCGACGCCGCCCGCGCCCAGGTCCTCGGCGATCGCCTTGGCCACCTGGCCGTGCACCGCGTCGATCCGGTAGATCATGGTGAGCCGCAGCCCGTCGGGGTATCCGGCCTCCGCGAGCAGTTCCCGGCAGCGCGCGCGGTCGCCCCGGTCCCCCGGCGTCGGGTACGGGTCGTACTCGCGGTGGCCGAAGTTGCCCGGCGGGATGGCCGTGTGCGCGGGGCGGGTCACCGTGCCGATGTCCATGTCGTCGAAGAACCGGACCAGCCGCGCCTTGTCCACGGCGTACGCGATCGCCAGCCGGACGGTGCGGTTGCGCAGCGCTCCCCGTTCGTGCGGGCTGTGCAGGTTGAACGCCAGGTAGGGGTTCAGCGCCCAGCCGAGGTTCCGGTCGGCTTCGGTACGCCGGCGGGGCCTGCCCACGGCGGCGCCCCAGGAGAGGTCGGCCGCCCCGCTCTCGATCTCGGCGCGGACCCGCTCGTCGCTCACCCTCGCCATCCGGACCTCGATGCGGTCCACGTAGCGGCGGCGGATCGGGTCGGCGTCGGCCCGCCAGGCGGGGTTGTGGTCCATCGTCAGGTGGCTGCCCCGGGCATAGCTGGTGATGCGGTACGGCCCGTTGGAGCGGACCAGCCGCGCGAAGTCCGGACCGTCCGGGACGAGGTCGTCGAACTCCCGCGGGGCGGCGGAGGCGAACGGCATCGCCAGCAGGTTGAGCATGTCGTTGGCGGGGCGCAGCAGCTCGATCACCAGGGTCCGGTCGTCCTTGGCCCACAGGCCGCGGATCTCGTGGCTGTTCTGGTAGTCGGCCAGCTCGGCGGCGGTGGGCGTACGACCGGCGAAACGGGCGCGGTAGCCCTCGGCGAACTCCGCCATGCCGGCGACGGTGCTCGTGTAGTAGGCGATGGCGCCGGCCCCGGCAACCGGGTTGGCCATCCGCTTGAAGCCGCGCACGAAGTCCCCGGCGGTCACCGGCCGGGGCGGGGTGGTGTCCCACCGGACCCCGTCGCGCAGGCGGATCGTGTACGTGCGACCGTCCCCGCTGAGCCCGCCGTTGTCCACCGTGGGCAGCTCGGCGGCCACGTCGGGCACCGGCACCAGCGCGGCGGCGTCCTCGGTGGTCGGATAGCTGAACAGCTGCCGGGCGAAGAGCCGGATGACCTGGTGGGAGAAGGCGTAGTAGGCGGCGGCGGGGTCCAGGTGGTCGAGGCCACCGGGCCCGTAGTAGCGCAGCGTGCCGCCGTGGCGCGGCTGCTGGTCGTGGTCCGGCACGGGTCTGCGGCCCCTTCCCTGGGTCAGGCCAGCACGCCGACCGCGATGGACATGACCGACGAGGTGCCGACCACCCGGTCCAGGCGCAGCCCCGCCGCGGTGAACAGCGGTTCCAGCTCGGCGGCGGTGCGTTCCTGGCCGGTGCGCGCGGCGAGCATCATGAAGTCCATCTCCTTGCTCTGGTGCGCGTCGTTGCCCTCTGGGACCACCGCGTCGATCACGAGCACCCGGCCGTGCGCGGGCATGACCCGGCGGCAGTTCGTCAGGATCCGGACGCTGTCCTCGTCGCCCCAGTTGTGCAGGATGCGCTTGAGCACGTGCACGTCGGCGTGGGGCACCTCGCGGAGGAAGTCGCCCTCGACCACCTTCCAGCGCCCCGCCACGTCCGGGGCGTCCAGCCGGTGCCGGGCGACCACCTCCGCGCGGTCCAGCAGCACGCCCTGCAGGCCGGGGTGCTCGCGCAGGACGGTGAGCAGGAAGCCGCCCCGGCCGCCGCCGACGTCCGCCACGGTGCCGGTGGCGGGGAAGCCGCCGGCGCGGGCGAGGATGAGGTGTTCCGCCGCGCTGACCGTCTCCATGCCCTCGTAGTAGAGCGCCTCGACCTCGGCGTCGCCGTCGAAGTAGGCGTCCAGCGAGCTGCCGAAGATGTCGGCGAAGGCGGGCCGTTCCGGCCCCAGCGCGCCCGCCACCCGGTGGCTCATCGTCCAGAACATCGTGTCGGTGAACATGAGGATGCCGGCCCGCGCGGGCACCGGCGAGTCCGATCGCAGCGCCGCGCCCTTGTCGGTGAGCGCGAACCGGCCGTCGGATTCGCGGACCACGTCGCGGACCGCCAGCAGGCGCAGCACCCGCCGCAGCGCGTCCGCGTCGGTGCCCGTGGCTGCAGCCAGCTCGGCGGGCGTACGGGGCCCGTCGACCAGGTGGTCGGCGACGCCGATGGTGGCGGCGGCCCGCAGGGCTGCCGCGTAGGTGTAGCCCATCGCCTCCTCGTAGAGGGCCAGCGCCGACTGCAACCTGTCCATGTCCCCTCCGGCCCGTGATGGCGGACTCTGCCGCTGCACTGTGTCGAATGCTATACCTGACTCAAGTGCCTGTCAGGTGCAGTGGAGGCCAGGAGCGCAACTTGCGCGATAGTCCTGACCATGTCCGCTTGAGAAAGTGATTGCAGTTCCCGGCCCGGAACGCCGCCGAGCTCCGGGCCCGCCGTCGGCTACGAAGGGATCACCGTGAGCCGTACCGTGGAGTCCCCTGGCCCGGCCACCGTGTCGGCGTCACCGGCGCAGAGTCCGCTGCGCACCGCGTCCTGGGCCCGCATCCGCGAGCTGTTCGCCTTGGACCCGACGACCGTGCACCTCAACACGGGGACGGTCGGCGCGATGCCGTACGAGGTGCTGGACACCGTGGACCGGGTGACCCGGCAGTGGACCGGCGGCCTGCTCGACGTCTACCGCCCGGCGATGTTCACCGAGTACCGGGACGCCATCGCCAGGACGTTCGGCGTGGACGGGGACGAGATCGTGATCTGCCACAACGCCACCGAGGGGGTCGCCCGGGTCATCCACGGCCTCGACCTGCGCGAGGGCGACGAGGTGGTGACGACCACGCACGAGTGCTACTCCGTGCTGTCCAACTTCAACCTGCTGCGCAACCGGTTCGGGGTGGTGCTCAAGACCGTCACCCCGCCGTCCGGCCACGAGGTGCGCGCGGAGGAGATCGTCGAGCTGGTCGAAGCCGCGATCACGCCCCGGACGAAGGTGCTCTCGTTCGCCGCGATCACCCTGTTCACCGGGACGATGTTCCCGATCCGGCAGCTGTGCGAGCTGGCGCACCGGCACGGGCTGACCACCGTCATCGACGGCGCGCTGATCCCCGGCATGCTCGACATCGACCTGCGCGCGACCGGGGCGGACTTCATCACCTGCTCCGGGTCGAAGTTCCAGTGCGGCCCGCTGGGCACCGGCCTGATCTACGTCCGCAACAAGGTCGTCCCCGAGCACAACCCGCTGCCGCTGCCCACGTTCTGGCCACTCATCTCGACCTGGTACCCGATGATGGGCAGCCCGCCGCCGCGGACCAGCACCGCCGTGGAGAGCTACAACATGGGCGACTTCCTGCAGAGCGCCGGCAGCGCCAACCTGGCGCGGGGCGCCGCCCTGGCCCGGGCCTTCGAGCTGTGGGACGACATCGGCCGCGACCGCATCGAGGCGTACATCATGGAGCTCGCCGAGTACGCCCGCGGCCGGCTCATCGACGCGTTCGGCGCCGAGGCGATGTACTCCCCCGGCGCCGACCCGCGGCTGCGCTCGCCGCTGCTCGCGTTCAACCCGTTCCGGCGGCCCGAGGACGCCTGGAACATCAAGAAGTTCATCGGCTTCGTCAAGCGCCTGGAGACCGAGCACCGGATCTGGACCCGCTGGACGGAGTTCGACGTGCCCGGCTCACCGCACCAGCACTACGCGGCGCGCATCACCACCCACCTGTTCAACAACCGGGAAGAGATCGACCACACCGTACGGACGATGGTCCGCCTCGCCGAGGAGATGTCCTGAAGTGACGCAGGCGCGCAGTGCACCGACGACGAACGACACCCGGCGGTGGGGCACCCTGCGGCTGCTCGGGCCGGCCGCCGTCCACCAGGCGGACCCGGCGGCCGCCTGGTCGCCGGCCGAGCGCCAGTTGCTGCGGCTGTGCACCCGGCAGCTGATCAGCTACCGCCCGGCGCCCGACCCGGGCGACTGGCGCGCCCTCGCGCCGGTCGCCGACCTGGCCACCGACGTCCCGTCGACCTACAACGCCGGCCTGGGCGCCAGCCACCGCAGCTA
Organism: Micromonospora sp. NPDC048040; assembly: GCF_055587185.1. Taxonomy (NCBI): domain Bacteria; kingdom Bacillati; phylum Actinomycetota; class Actinomycetes; order Micromonosporales; family Micromonosporaceae; genus Micromonospora; species Micromonospora sp. NPDC048040. Next base: position 6,749 of record NZ_JBVJGT010000094.1, read on the forward strand.
CGTGGTGCACCTGCGCCCCGGAGTGCTCTGGGACACGCCGACCCCCCGCCCGGTGACGGCGCACGACGTCGTACGCGGCTTCAAGCGGCTGGCCAACCCGCTCACCCGGCACCCCGCGCTGGCGTACTTCCGGGGCACCCTGCGGGGCATGGGCCGGTACTGCGACGAGTACGCCGCGGCGGTCGCCGGCCGCCCGGTCACCGCCGCGCTGCTCGCCGGCTTCCAGGACGCCCACGACATCCCCGGGGTCTTCGCCGTCGACGACGAGACGGTGGTCTTCGAGCTGGACCGCCCGGCGCTGGACTTCGTCGACATGCTGGCGCTGAGCGGCGCCTCCCCGGCGCCGGCGGAGTACGACGCCCACCTGCCGGGCAGCGTCGACCTGCACGAGCACCTGGTCTCCAACGGCCCGTACCGCGTCGTGTCGTGGCGCCCGGGTGGCACGATCCGGCTGGAGCCGAACCCGGCGTGGCGCGCGGAGACCGACCCGATCCGCCAGCAGCGGTTCGACGCCGTCGAGTTCCGCGTCGCCACGGGCGGACCGCGCGAACTGACCGACCGGCTCGCCGCCGACGACGCCGACCTGCCGTGGGGCGTGCCGAGCGGCCCGGTGCCCGGTCACCGGCTCGATCCCTGCCTGGTGTTCAACCTGCGCGACCCCGCCAGCCCGGCCGTCGCCGACGCCGCGGTGCGCCGGGTCGTCGCCGGGGCGGTCGACCGGGCGGCGCTGGTGCGCATCGCCCGGGCCGCCGACCCGTGGTCCGAGGTCCGCGCCGCGCACACCGTCGTGCCCCCCGGCAACGACGGACACCGGCAGCCCGACCCGCTCGCCGACCCGACCCCCGACGCCGACGCGGACCCGCGCGAGCGGCTCGCCGCCGCGGGGTACCCGGACGGGCTCACCCTGACCGCGGTGCATCCCGACACGGCCGAGGACCTGGCGCTGGCCCGGTCGTGGGCGGCCGACCTCGGCGCCGCCGGCATCGACGTACGCCTGGTCGCGCTCGACGACGCCAACCACCGGGCCCTGCTCGCCGGCACGGGCGGCGCGCCCGCCCTCCGGTGGGACCTGGCGGTGGCCGCGTTCACCGCGCCCTGGGCCTACGGCAACGCCCGGGTGTTCCTGCAACCGCTGGTCGGCGAGGGGCCCGGCAATCCCGGCGGCTACCGCGACGCCCGGGTCGACGGGCTGGTCGCGCGCGCGCTGGACGCCGCCGACCCGCGCGAGGCGGTCGCGCGGTGGCAGGAGGTGGAACGGCTGCTGCTCGCCGACGCCGCGGTCGTACCCCTGCTGTTCCGGCGGGCCACGGACGCCGCGCCGCGTGGGCCCCGGGTGCGGCGCGCGACCGCCCTGCCGGCGCTCGCCGGCCTGCCCGACCTCGCCGACGTGCGGCTCGGGGTGGACCGGTGACCGGTGCCGCCGCCGACGCGGTGGTCGCCGACTACCTCGCGCTCGGGCTGCGGATGGGCCGACTCGTCGAGGGCTACGTCGACTGCTGGTTCGGTGACCCGGCCCTCGCCGAGCGGGTCGCCGCGGAGCCGGCGCCGGACCCGGCGGAGCTGGCCGGGCAGGCCCGCGACCTGCTGCGCCGCCTGGGCGACGCGGACCTCGACGCGGAGCGGCGGCGGTTCCTCGCCGCGCAACTGACCGCAATGGAGTGCGCGGCCCGGCGGGCGGCCGGCGAGCAGATCGGCTTCCTGGCCGAGGTGGAGACCTACTTCGACGTCGAGGTGCGGCTGGGCGACCCGGACCGGTACGCCGCCGCCCACGACGCCATCGACGCGCTGCTGCCGGGCACCGGCCCGCTGATGGACAAGGTCGAGGCGTTCTACGCCCGCAACGTGGTGCCGCCGGAGCGGCTGGGCCACGCCGTGCGGGCCGTCGCCGACACGCTGCGCGCCCGCGCCCGGCCGCTGCTCGGCCTGCCCGACGCCGAGCGGGTCGACATCGAGGTGGTACGCGACCGGCCGTGGAACGCGTTCAACCGGTACCACGGCGGCTTCCGCTCCACGGTGACGCTGAACGAGACGGCGGGGCGGACCATCGCCGTGCTGCCGCTGATGGCCACCCACGAGGCGTACCCGGGCCACCACACCGAACACTGCCTCAAGGAGGCCGGCCTGGTGCTCGCCCGGGGCTGGGACGAACACCGGATCGCCCTGGTCAACACCCCGCAGTGCCTGGTGGCGGAGGGTACGGCCGAGCACGCGGCGGCGGCGCTGCTCGGGCCCGGCTGGGGACGGTGGACCACCGAGGTGCTGGCCGACGAGGGGGTACCCGTCGAGGGCGAACTCGTCGAGCGGATGGTGGGGCTCGTCAACGAGCTGATGCCGGCCCGGCAGGACGCGGCGATCCTGCTGCACGACCGGGGGGCGTCGATCGACGACGCGGTGGAGCACCTGCACCGGTGGCTGCTGCTGCCGCGCGACCGGGCCGAGCAGATCGCCACCTTCCTGACCGACCCGCTGTGGCGGGCCTACTCGGTGACGTACATCGAGGGGGCCCGGCTGGTCGGCGGGTGGCTCGCCGCCCGGCCGGCCGGCGAGCCGCTCGTCGCGCGGTACCGCACCCTGCTGACCGAGCAGCTACGTCCCGCGCAGCTCCGCGACGGCACCGTCCCCGCGGGCGCGCGTCCGGTGCCCGCCGCCGGCTGAGCGCCCGCGCCAGCGCTTGCGATACCGCGAGAAGTGGCAGCGCCCGCCGCTGCCCCTCCGCGTCGGCGCTCGACGTGCAGGTGGGCGCCGCCGCCGACCGCCGCCCGCCCACCGGGCGGTGCCGTGCGCGGCCGGTGGATGCGCGGGCGGGATTTCAGCGGGCGCGGGCCAGGTGCGCCTCCACCGCGTCGGCGGCCCGGACCGCGCCGCCGGCCCGGCGGACGTTGCCCCGCATGGCCTCGACCCGGGCGATCAGCGCGGGATCGGCCGTGACGGCCCCGACGGCGGCGAGCAGCGTGTCGCCGTCGGCCTTCTCCCCGGGCAGCACCGCGCCGAGGCCGAGCTGGTCGACGCGCCGGGCCATCGGCTGCACGTCGAAGGACTGCGGCACGACCACCAGCGGGCGCCCCCAGTACAGCGCCTCCATGAGGGTGCCCATGCCGCCGTGCGTCACGCAGACCGTCGCCTGTTCGAGCACCTTGACGTGCGGGACCCAGCGGTGCGCCTCGACGTTGGGCGGCAGGTCGCCGAGAGCCGCGGGGTCGACCTGGCCGCCCAGCGTCATCACCACGTGCCACGGTTGGCCGTCGAACGCCCGCGCGCAGTCGCGGAAGAAGCCGGGCCGGTCGTTGAAGGTGGTGCCGAGCGACACCAGCACCACCGGCAGGTCGTCGGCCGGGCGGCTCCACTCGCCGAGGAACCGCCGGTCGTCGAAGCACGGCCCGACGAAGACGAAGCGGTCGTCGAAGGTGTCGCCGGCGATCTGGAACGCCTTCGGGACGAAGACCAGGTTGAGCTCCTCCACGTGGTTCCAGCACTCCACGACCGACCGGGAGAGGCCGTGCTCGGCCAGCAGGTCCCGCAGGGTGTCGCGGAACACCGGCAGGTCGAGCGGGTCGATCGTGCCGGCCAGGGTGACCATGTCCTGGGAGAACGAGTAGTGCTCGTTCGACGCGAACGCCGCGCTGAGCCGGACGGCCGGCCGCTTCCAGCGGGCGGCCAGCAACTGCCCGGCGATGAACGGGAAGTCGTCGTAGAGGACCAGGTCCGGCACGTCGCCGTCGAGCGCCGCGGCGGTCGCCCGGAGCACCGAGACGTTCTCGCGCAGGTACATCAGGTGGGGGCGGACGCCGAGGTCGTCCGAGCCGAACACCTCGGCGGCGTCCGCGTCGATGATCTCCGACTGGTAGGGCACGACTGTCGCGCCGGCGGCGCGGACCGGCTCGGCGAACCCGCCGGCGGTGACGTAGCTGACCCGGTGCCCGCGCCGGACCAGCTCGGTGACCACGGTGAGGGTGGGCAGGATCAGGCCGTGGCTGGCGACGTTGACGATCAGGAGGTGGGCCATCGTCGACTCCGTCCGTGGTCGGGGGTCCCGGGCGCGCCGGCGCGGGTCGGGTCAGGACATCCAGGCGTCCGGGGCGGCGCCGCCCCGGCCGAGCGGCGGGAACAGCTCGTCGAGCCGGGCGAGCTCGGCCGCGGACAGCGGCCGGTGCAGGGCCCGCAGGGCGCCGTCCAGGTGTTCGGGGGTACGCGGCCCGACGACCGCGGCGGTCACCGCCGGCCGGTGCAGCACCCAGGCCATGCCGACCTCCGCCGGGTCCCGGCCGGCCTCGGCGCAGAACTTCTCGTACGCGGCGAGGGTCGCGCGGTGGTGCTCGACCGCCTCGGCGGCCCGTCCCTGCGCGGACTTGACCGCGGTGCCGTCGGCCAGCTTCCGCAGCACGCCGCCGAGCAGCCCGCCGTGCAGCGGTGACCAGACGAGCACCCCGATGCCCTCGGCGGCGGCGGCCGGGAGCACCTCCAGCTCGACGTACCGGCTGACCAGGTTGTAGACGCACTGCTCGCTGACCAGCCCGAGCAGCCGGTGCCGGCGCGCGGCCTCCTGGGCGCTCACCAGGTCCCAGCCGGCGAAGTTCGAGGAGCCGACGTAGCGGACCTTGCCCTGCCGGACGAGCTGCTCCATGGCCTGCCAGATCTCGTCCCAGCCGACCTCCCGGTCGACGTGGTGCATCTGGTAGAGGTCGATGGTGTCGGTCTGGAGCCGGCGCAGGGACGCCTCGCAGGCGGCGACGACGTGTCGGGCCGACAGGCCCCGGGCGTTGGGGCCGTCGCCCATCGGGTTGCCGACCTTGGTCGCGAGGACCACCTCGTCCCGGCGGGCCGGGTCCTTGGCGAGCCAGCGCCCGATCATCTCCTCGGTCCAGCCCCGGTGCACCCGCCAGCCGTAGATGTCGGCGGTGTCGACCAGGTTGATGCCCTGCGCGACGGCGTGGTCGAGCAGCCGGTGGGCGTCGGCCTCGTCGACCCGGCCGCCGAAGTTGACGGTCCCGATCGCGACCCGGCTGACCCGCAGGCCGGTCCGCCCGAGCCGGACATGCAGCGACGACACCCCGGACCTCCCGTGCACCCGGTGCCGGACGCGGCGTCCGGCGACCCGTTGAAGATATACATTTCTCAACTCCTTCACCTCGCCGGTCGCGAGTTCCGCAATCAGGAAGAACGCCTGTCGGCCTATATCGACAGGGCTCCCTTGACGACCCTCCCAGGGGACTTGAGAATCATGTGGCAACTAGCGAGAGGGGCGTCATGATCCCGCTGTCCAAGGTCGCCATGTCTCCGGACGTCGGCACCCGCGTCTCCGCCGTCCTGAGCAGTGGCCGGCTGGAGCACGGGCCGACCGTCGCCGAGTACGAGGCGGCCGTGGGCAGCCGCCTCGGCAACCCCCGGGTGGTCTCGGTCAACTGCGGGACAGCCGGGCTCCACCTGGCCCTGAGCCTCGCCGCGCGGCCGGGGGCCGACGAGCCGGAGCACGACGGCCCGGGCGAGGTGCTCACCACGCCGCTGACCTTCGAGGGCACGAACTGGCCCATCCTCGCCAACGGGCTGCGCATCCGGTGGGTGGACGTCGACCCGGCCACCCTCAACATGGACCTCGACGACCTGGCCGCGAAGATCTCGCCCGCCACCCGGGCCATCGTGGTGGTCCACTGGCTCGGCTACCCGGTGGACCTCAACCGGCTGCGCGCCGTCGTGGACCGGGCCACGGCGGGGTACGCCCGCCGCCCGCTGGTCGTCGAGGACTGCGCGCAGGCGTGGGGCGCCACCTACCGGGGCGCGCCACTGGGCACGCACGGCAACGTCTGCGTGTACAGCACCGGCGCCATCAAGATCCTGACGACCGGCAGCGGCGGCTTCGTCGTGCTGCCCGACGACGACCTGTACGACCGGCTCCGGCTGCGCCGCTGGCTCGGCATCGAGCGGGCGTCGGACCGGATCACCGGCGACTACGACGTCGCCGAGTGGGGCTACCGGTTCATCCTCAACGAGATCGGCGGGGCGATCGGCCTGTCCAACCTGGAACGGGTCGACGAGCTGCTGCGCCGGCACCGGGAGAACGCCGCGTTCTACGACAAGGAACTGGCCGGCATCGACGGCGTCGAGCAGACCGAGCGGGCCGACGACCGGGAGCCCGCCTTCTGGATGTACCCGCTGAAGGTCCGCGACCGTCCCGCCTTCATGCGCCGGCTGCGCGACGCCGGCATCGCCACCAGCGTCGTGTCACGCCGCAACGACGCGCACAGCTGCGTCGCGTCGGCCCGTACCACCCTGCCCGGACTGGACCGGGTGGCGGACCGGGTGGTCCACATCCCGGTGGGCTGGTGGCTCACCGAGGACGACCGGTCCCACGTCGTCGAAACGATCAAGTCCGGCTGGTGACCCCCGCCGCAACCCTGAACAGAAGGGCTCCGACATGCGCGTGCTGTTCGTCTCCTCCCCCGGTATCGGCCACCTCTTCCCGCTGATCCAGCTCGCCTGGGGCTTCCGCACGGCCGGCCACGACGTGCTGATCGCGGTCGCCGAGCACGCCGACCGGGCCGCCGCCGCCGGCCTGGAGGTGGTCGACGTGGCGCCCGACTTCAGCGCGGTGAAGGTCTTCGAGCAGGTCGCGAAGGACAACCCGCGCTTCGCCGAGACCGTCGCCACGCGCCCCGCGATCGACCTGGAGGAGTGGGGGGTGCAGATCGCGGCGGTGAACCGCCCGCTGGTCGACGGCACCATCGCCCTGACCGACGACTTCCGGCCCGACCTGGTGGTCTACGAGCAGGGCGCCACCGTCGGGCTGCTGGCCGCCGACCGCGCCGGGGTGCCGGCCGTGCAGCGCAACCAGAGCGCCTGGCGGACCCGGGGCATGCACCGCTCGATCGCCTCCTTCCTGACCGACCTCATGGGCAAGCACCAGGTCAGCCTGCCCGAGCCGGTGGCGACGATCGAGTCGTTCCCGCCGAGCCTGCTGCTGGAGGCGGAGCCCGAGGGCTGGTTCATGCGCTGGGTGCCGTACGGCGGCGGCGCCGTCCTCGGCGACCGGCTGCCGCCGGTGCCCGCCCGGCCCGAGGTGGCGATCACCATGGGCACCATCGAGCTCCAGGCGTTCGGCATCGGCGCCGTGGAGCCCATCATCGCCGCCGCCGGCGAGGTGGACGCCGACTTCGTGCTCGCCCTCGGCGACCTCGACATCAGCCCGCTGGGCACGCTGCCGCGCAACGTCCGGTCGGTCGGCTGGACGCCGCTGCACACCCTGCTGCGCACCTGCACCGCGGTGGTGCACCACGGCGGCGGCGGCACGGTGATGACCGCCATCGACGCCGGCATCCCGCAGCTGCTCGCCCCGGACCCGCGCGACCAGTTCCAGCACACAGCCCGGGAGGCCGTCAGCCGGCGCGGCATCGGCCTGGTCAGCACGTCGGACAAGGTCGACGCGGACCTGCTGCGCCGGCTGGTCGGGGACGAGTCGCTGCGCACCGCGGCCCGGGAGGTACGCGAGGAGATGGTCGCGCTGCCCACGCCCGCGGAGACGGTGCGGCGCATCGTCGAGCGCGTCTCGGGTTGAGCCGGTCGCGGGGGGGGGGGGGGGGGGGGGGGGGGGGGGGGGGGGGGGGGGGGGGGGGGGGGGGGGGGGGGGGGGGGGGGGGGGGGGGGGGGGGGGGGGGGG
>NZ_JBVJGT010000095.1:0-14344 GCF_055587185.1 Micromonospora sp. NPDC048040
GGGGAGGTGGTGGTGGCGGATGTGCGGTGGGATCGGTTCGTGTCGTCGTTCACGGCGTTGCGGCCGAGTCGGTTGTTCACCGAGATCCCCGAGGCGCAGCCCGCGCAGGCCGAGGAGAGACCGCACGGCGACGACGGCGGCGCGGCGTCGGCGCTGCGGGAGCGGCTGGCCGCCGCCTCCGAGCCGGAGCGCGACCGCATCCTGCTCGACCTCGTCCGCGGCACGGCGGCGGCGGTGCTGGGGCATGCCACGCCGAGCGGGATCCGGCCCGGCCGCGGCTTCCTCGAACTGGGCTTCGACTCCCTCACCGCGGTCGAGTTGCGCAACCGGCTGACCGCCGAGACGGGGATCGGGCTGCCCGCCACGCTCGTCTTCGACCACCCCACGCCGCAGGCGCTCGCCGGGCACCTGCGGGCCGAGCTGGCGCCGGGGCAGCCGGCGCTGCCGATCGTGGCGGAGATCGAGCGCCTCGACCAGCTCCTCGGCGGGCTGCCGGGCGACCAGGTCGACGACGCGGTCATCGGCCGGCTGGAGGACCTGGTGGCCCGGTGGCGGGGGCGTCCCGCCCCCGCGCCGACGCCGGCCGCCGGCGACGAGTTGGAGTCGGCGAGCCGGGAGGAGCTGTTCGACATCATCCAGCGGGAGTTCGGCAAGTCCTGAGCAGGCGACGCCGAACCGGGCGGAGCGCCGGCGGGCGCCGGCAACGGCCCCGGGCCCGGTGCGGGCGGGCCCGGTGACCTGCCGGTGCCGGCATCGGCAGGTCACCGCCGCCTAGGGGTGCGCGGTGGCTGTCTAGGGGTGTGCCTGCGCGGGTGCGGCTCCGTAGGGTCGGAGCCCGTCAGGCCGTACCGTGCTGCCCATCGGCAGCCGGACGGTACGGATCAGGGTGCGTGCGGTACCCCGGATGGACGGGAGGTCCGCATGGCCGGATCCGGCCTGCCTCAGTTGCTCGCCATCAGCGACCTGCACGTGGTCCACGCGGAGAACAAGGCCATCGTCGAGCGGCTGCGGCCGGAGCGGGACGGCGACTGGCTGATCGTCGCCGGCGACGTCGGGGAGTTCGTCAGCGACATCGAATGGGCGCTGGGACTGCTCAGCCGTCGCTTCGCGAAGGTGGTCTGGGCCCCCGGCAACCACGAGCTGTGGACTCCCCGCGAGGACCCGGTCCAGTTGCGGGGGGACGAGCGCTACCGGCACCTGGTGGAGCTGTGTCGAGGTCTCGGCGTGGTCACCCCGGAGGACCCGTATCCGGTCTGGGACCCGCAGGGCGACGACCCGGTGCTGATCGCCCCGCTGTTCCTGCTCTACGACTACAGCTTCCGGCCCCCCGGGACGTACACGAAGGAGCAGGCCCTGGCGCGGGCCCACGAGGTCGGCGTGGTCTGCACCGACGAGATCCTGCTGCACCCGGACCCGTACCCGACGAGGGACGCCTGGTGCCGGGCGCGGCTGGCCGTGACCGAGCGTCGGCTCACCACGGAACGCGGCGGCCTGCCCACCGTCCTGGTCAACCACTTCCCGCTCGTCCGCGAGCCCACCCGGATCCTCCGGTACCCGGAGTTCGCGCAGTGGTGCGGCACCGAGGCCACCGCCGACTGGCACACCCGCTTCGACGCCCGCGTCGCCGTCTACGGCCACCTGCACATCCCGCGCACCACCTGGTACGACGGCGTGCGGTTCGAGGAGGTCTCGGTGGGCTACCCGCGGGAGTGGCGGCGCCGCTCCACGCCCCCGGGGCGGCTGCGCCGCATCCTGCCGGCAGCCGTCGGCCACCCCGCCTGACCGGCCCGCGCGATGCGGATCGACGGTCTCTTTCCCGCGCGCCTCGGCGGCCTTTCCGGCCCTGCCGATGAGGGGTTCTCTAGGGGTTGGGGACGACATTGGCGCTCAGTACCGTCCACTCACGGTGGCGGGCATGTGCCGGCAGGGGCTCCGGCGTGACGGACGCCTGAGCAGGCACGGAACGGATTCGGAAACAGGGATCGGGCGCTGGGCCGGACGGTCACGTCCCCACTCACCTGTGCACGAAGCCGGGCCGTCGGCGGTGGTGTGGTCAGCGAATCGGCAGATTCCGATCGATAGCAAGCTCTGGGCGGGTGGGTCATGGCGGACGAAGACAAGCTCCTCGAACACCTCAAGTGGGTGACCTCCGAGCTCCGCCTGGCGCGCCGGCGCCTGAGCGAGCTGGAGAACGAGGACGCGGAGCCGATCGCGATCGTCGGCATGGCCTGCCGTTTCCCCGGCGGGGTCGCTTCGCCGGAGGATCTCTGGGACCTGGTTGCGGGCGGCGTCGACGCCACCGGCACGTTCCCCGAGGACCGGGGCTGGGACCTGGAGCGGCTCTACGACCCGGACCCCGACCACCCTGGCACCACCTACAGCAACCGGGGCGGGTTCCTGCGGGACGCCGGCCTGTTCGACCCGACCCTGTTCGGGGTCTCGCCGCGCGAGGCGCTGGCCATGGACCCGCAGCAGCGGCTCCTGCTCGAGGTGACCTGGGAGGTCTTCGAGCGGGCCGGCATCGACGCCACGTCGGTGCGGGGCAGCCGTACCGGGGTGTTCGTCGGCACGGCGGGGCAGGACTACACGTCCGTGCTGCGGCAGCTGCCCGAGGGCGCGGAGGGCTACGTCCTCACCGGCACGGCGGCGAGCGTCATGTCCGGCCGGCTGGCGTACTCGTTCGGGCTGGAGGGGCCGGCCGTCACGATCGACACCGCCTGCTCGTCCTCGCTGGTCGCGCTGCACCTGGCCGGCCAGGCCCTGCGGGACGGCGAGTGCTCCCTCGCGGTGGCGGGCGGCGTCACCGTGCTGGCCACGCCCGGCGCCTTCGTCGAGTTCTCCCGTCAGCGGGGGCTGGCCTCCGACGGCCGGTGCAAGGCGTTCTCCGCCGACGCCGACGGGACCGGCTGGTCCGAGGGCGTCGCCATGCTGCTGGTCGAGAAGCTCTCCGACGCCCGGCGCAACGGGCACCCCGTCCTGGCGGTGATCCGGGGCAGCGCCGTGAACCAGGACGGCGCCAGCAGCGGCCTGACCGCCCCCAACGGCCCCTCCCAGCAGCGGGTCATCCGGCAGGCGCTCGAGAACGCCCGGCTCGCGCCGTCCGACGTGGACGTGGTCGAGGCGCACGGCACGGGCACCCGGCTCGGCGACCCGATCGAGGCGCAGGCGTTGCTGGCCACGTACGGCCAGGGGCGGCCCGCCGACCGGCCGCTGTGGCTGGGGTCGCTCAAGTCGAACATCGGCCACCCGCAGGCCGCCGCCGGCGCCGGCGGCGTCATCAAGATGGTGATGGCGATGCGGCACGGCGTGCTGCCGCCGACCCTGCACGTCGAGAAGCCGTCCCCGCACGTCGACTGGTCGACGGGGGCGGTGTCGCTGCTGGACGCCGCGCGCCCGTGGCCGGGCGACGACCACGTCCGGCGGGCCGCCGTCTCGTCCTTCGGCATGAGCGGCACGAACGCCCACCTGATCCTGGAGCAGGCCCCGAGCCCCGAGCCGGTGGACGACGAGGCCGTCACGCCCCGCCGGCCCGCCGTCGCGCCGGTGCTGCTGTCGGCCGCGCAGCCGGCCGCGCTGGCCGCGCAGGCGGACCGGTGGGCCCGCTGGCTGGGCGACGACGCCGCGCCGCGCCCGGTCGACGTGGGCTGGTCGTCGGTGGTGTCCCGGTCGACGCTCGACCAGCGCGCCGTGGTGCTCGCCGAGGACCGCGCGGGCCTGCTCGGCGGGCTGGCCGCCCTGGCGGCGGGAGAGTCGTCGGGCGCGGTGGTCGCGGGCCGGGCCGGGGACCGGGGCCCGCTGGCGGTACTCTTCTCCGGCCAGGGCGCGCAGCGCGCCGGCATGGGCCGGGAGCTGTACGCCGAGTTCCCCGTCTTCGCCGCCGCGCTGGACGAGGCGTGCCGGCACCTAGACCGGGTGCTGCCGCAGCCGCTGCGCGAGGTGCTGTTCGCCGAGCCGGGCACCCCTGAGGCGGCGCTGCTGGACCAGACGGCCTTCACCCAGGCCGGGCTGTTCGCGGTCGAGGTGGCGCTGTTCCGCCTCGTCGAGTCGTTCGGCGTGACGCCGGATTTCGTGGGCGGCCACTCGATCGGCGAGATCGCCGCCGCGCACGTGGCCGGGGTGCTGTCCCTGGAGGACGCCTGCCTGCTGGTGGCCGCCCGGGGCCGGCTGATGCAGGCCCTGCCCGCCGGCGGCGGGATGCTCGCCGTCGCGGCGGACGAGGCGGCGGTGGCGGAGTCCATCGCCGGCCTGGCAGACCGGGTCGGGATCGCCGCGGTGAACGGGCCGACCTCGGTGGTCGTGTCCGGCGCCGTCGAGGCCCTCGACGAGGTGGAGCGCGCCTTGCGGGACCGGGGCGTGCGGGTCCGCCGGCTGACGGTGAGCCACGCGTTCCACAGCCCGCTCATGGAGCCGGTGCTGGAGCGGTTCCGGGGCATCGTCGCGCGGCTGACCTTCGCCGTGCCCGCGCTGCCGCTGGTGTCGAACCTGACCGGGACGCTCGCCGACCCCGACGAGATCCGCACCGCCGAGTACTGGGTGCGGCACGTCCGCGAGGCCGTCCGCTACGCCGACGGGCTCACCGCGCTGCGGGCCGCCGGCGTCGACACGTTCCTGGAGATCGGGCCGCAGAGCGTGCTGACCGCGATGGCGGCCGACGTCCTGCCCGACGACGACGTGCTGGCCGTCGCGGCCCAGCGCCGGGACCGGCCGGAGGCGCAGGCGCTGCTGGCCGCCCTCGCCGAGTTGCACGTGCACGGCGTGCCGGTGGCCTGGCAGGAGTGGTTCGCCGACACCGGCGCGCGCCGGGTCGACCTGCCCACGTACGCCTTCCAGCGGGAGCGGTTCTGGCCCGAGGTGGTGCCGTGGCGCGTCGGCGACGTGACGGGCGCCGGCCTGGGCGTGGCGGGACACCCGCTGCTCGGCGCGGCGGTGCGGCTCGCCGGTGACGACGAGGTGGTGCTGACCGGCCGGTTGTCGGCCTCGACGCACCCGTGGCTGACGGACCACGTCGTGTCCGGTGCCGTGGTGGTGCCGGGCACCGCGCTGGTGGAGTTGGCCGTCCGCGCCGGCGACGAGGTGGGCGCGTCCCGGGTGGGCGAGCTGACCGTCGCGGCGCCGCTGGTGCTGCCGGCGTCCGGCGCGGTACGCGTGCAGGTGCGCGTCGGCGCGGCCGACGAGGCCGGCGCCCGGTCGGTCGCCGTCCACTCCCAGCCCGAGGAGGACGGCGACACCGGATGGGTGCGGCACGCCGACGGTGTGCTGGAGCCGACGTCGGCCGACGAGCCGACCGTGGGGGCGTGGCCGCCGGCGGACGCGACCGAGGTGGACCTGGCCGGGTGGTACCCGAGGCTGGCCGAGCACGGCCTGTCGTACGGGCCCGTGTTCCAGGGCGTGCGGCGGGTCTGGTCGACCGACGGCGAGGTGTACGCCGAGGTGGCGCTGCCCGACGAGGCGGCCGGCGAGGCCGGCGCGTTCGGGGTGCACCCGGCGCTGCTGGACGCCGCCCTGCACCCGGTGGCGCTGCTGCTCGCCGGGGAGGCGGCGAGCGGGCCGCGGGTGCCGTTCGCGTTCGAGGGCGTGCAGGTGCACGCCTCGGGCGCCCGGACGCTGCGGGTGCGGCTGACCCGCGACGGGGCCGGGGTGCGGCTGGTCGCCTGCGACGGCGCGGGCACGCCGGTGGTGTCGGTGGACTCCCTGGTGCTGCGGGAGATGACCGGGGTGACGCCGCACGGCGCCGCCGCCCGGTCGCTGTTCGACGTGGCGTGGCCGGCCGAGCAGGTCGTCCCCGTCGACGACGTCGCGGGGTGGGCGGTGCTGGGCGGGCCGGCCCCGGCCGCGCTGCCGGAGCTGCCGGTCCACGCCGACGTGGCGGCGCTGGCCGCGAGCGGGCACCCGGCCCGGCAGGTGCTGCTGGCGGTACCGGCCGGCGACCCCGGCGTCGCCCCGCCGGACGCCGTGCGGGCGGTCACCACCGGTGTCCTGGACGTGCTGCGGTCCTGGCTCGCCGCCGACGAGGTGGCGGACGCGAAGCTGGTCGTGGTGACCCGGGGCGCGGTCGCCGCCGGGGACGATGACCAGGTCACCGACCTGGCGGCGGCGGCGGTCTGGGGCCTGCTGCGCTCCGCGCAGTCCGAGCACCCGGGCCGGATCGTCCTCGCCGACGTCGACGGCGAGCTGGACCGGACCGTCCTCGCCGTGCTGGCCGGGGCGGCGGTCGACCCGTCGGTCTCCGGCGGCCAGCTCGCGCTGCGTGGCGACCGGACGCTCGTGCCGAGGCTGGTGCGGCCGGCCGGCGACGAGCTGACGCCGCCGTCGTCCGGCCCGTGGCACCTGGCCGCCGTCGCCCCGGGCACGCTGGACGGGGTGGACCTGGTCCCCGCCACGGCCGTGGCCCTGGACGCGGGTCAGGTGCGTATCGCCGTGCGTGCGGCGGGGGTGAACTTCCGGGACGTGCTGATCGGTCTGGGGATGTACCCGGATCCGGCTGCGGTGATGGGCAGCGAGGGTGCGGGCGTGGTGGTCGAGGTCGGCCCCGGCGTGACCGACCTGGCGCCCGGCGACCGGGTGCTCGGCATGTTCGAGTTCGGATTCGGCCCGCAGGCGGTCGCCGCGCGGGAGCGGATCGCGAAGATGCCCGCCGGCTGGTCGTTCACCCAGGCGGCGTCGATGCCCCTGGTCTTCCTGACGGCGTACTACGCCCTGCGCGACCTGGCCGGCCTGCGGGCCGGCGAGTCGGTGTTGATCCACAACGGTGCGGGCGGGGTCGGTATGGCCGCGATCCAGCTCGCCCGGCACTGGGGCGCGACGGTGTTCGCCACCGCCAGCCCCGGCAAGTGGGGTGTGCTGCGTGGGCTGGGCGTGGCCGAGGAGCGGATCGCGTCGTCGCGGACGACGGAGTTCGAGCAGGTCTTCGGCTCGGTGACCGGTGGCGCCGGGGTGGACGTGGTGCTGGACGCCCTGGCGGGGGAGTTCGTCGACGCGTCGCTGCGGTTGCTGCCGCGTGGTGGCCGGTTCGTGGAGATGGGCAAGGCGGACCTGCGGGACCCGGACGTGGTCGCCGCCGCCCACCCGGGGGTGACGTACCGCGCGTTCGACCTGAACGAGGCGGGCAGCACCCGGATCGGCGAGATGCTGGCCGAGCTCCTGGCGCTGTTCGAGCAGGGCGCGCTGCGCCCGCTGCCCGTGCGGGCGTGGGACGTGCGGCAGGCCCGGCAGGCGCTGCGGTACGTCAGCCAGGCCCGGCACGTCGGCAAGGTGGTGCTCCGCGTCCCCGCCCCGGTGGACCCCGAGGGCACCGTGCTGATCACCGGCGCCGCCGGGACGCTGGCCGGCGTGGTCGCCCGGCACCTCGTCGCCACCGGCCAGGCCCGGCACCTGCTGCTGGCCTCCCGCCGCCACCCCGACCAGGCCGGCGGTGACGACTACGCCACCCTCGTCCGGGACCTGACCGACGCGGGAGCCGAGGTCACCACCGTGGCGGTCGACGTCAGCGACCCCGCGCAGGTCACCCGGCTGGTCGCCGGCGTCGACCCGGCGCACCCGCTGACCGCGGTGGTCCACACCGCCGGGATCCTCGCCGACGCGACCATCGGCTCGCTCGACGAGCAGGCCCTGCGTACGGTGCTGACGCCGAAGGTGGACGCCGGCTGGGCGCTGCACGAGGCGACCCGGCACCTGGACCTGGCCGCGTTCGTGCTGTTCTCCTCCGTGGCGGCCACCCTCGGCTCGCCCGGCCAGGGCAACTACGCGGCCGCCAACGCCTTCCTCGACGCCCTCGCCCAGCACCGCCACCAGCAGGGCCTGCCCGCCACCAGCGTCGCGTGGGGCATGTGGGCCACCGCCAGCGCCATGACCGCGCACCTCGACGGGGACGACCAGCAGCGGCTGCGGCGCGTCGGCATGAGCGGCCTCTCCCCGGCCGAGGGCGCCGAACTCCTCGACGCGGCCCTGCCGTCGGCCTCACCGGTCGTCGTCGCGGCCCGGCTCCAGGTCACCGGCGAGATCAGCCAGGTGCCGCCGCTGATGCGGCAGCTCGTCCGCGCCGCCGGCCGGCGGCGCACGGCCACCGACCGGCCGACCACCGGGGCTTCCTGGCGGGACCGGCTGGCCGGCCTGCCCGAGGCGGACGCCCGGCAGGCGCTGGTCGACCTCGTCTGCGGGCAGGCCGCGACCGTGCTGGGTCACGCCTCGGCGCAGGCGGTCTCCGCCGCCCGGGCCTTCAAGGACCTGGGCTTCGACTCGCTGACCTCCGTGGAACTGCGCAACCGGCTGGGCGCCGCGACCGGGCTGCGGCTGTCCGCCACGTTGGCCTTCGACCACCCCACCCCGGCCCGGCTGGCCGACCACCTGTTCCAGCAGCTCGGCCACGCCACCGGCGCCGGCCCGACGGTGCGTGCCGTCGGCACCGGCGACGCCGACGAGCCGATCGCCATCATCGGCATGGCCTGCCGCTACCCCGGCGGCGTCGCCACCCCCGAGCAGCTGTGGCAGCTCGTCACCTCCGGCTCCGACGCCATCGGCGGGTTCCCCACCGACCGCGGCTGGGACCTTGACCGGCTGTACGGCGCGGACGGCGACCAGGCCGGCGGCACCGTCACCGACCAGGGTGGGTTCCTCTACGACGCGGCCGACTTCGACGCCGGCTTCTTCAACATCAGCCCCCGCGAGGCCCTCGCGATGGACCCGCAGCAGCGGCTGCTGCTCGAGACCGCCTGGGAGAGCTTCGAGTACGCCGGCATCGACCCCACCGGGGTCACCGGTACCGCCACCGGCGTCTTCGTCGGAGCCGCCTCCTCCGGCTACGCCAGCAGCGGCCGCGACGACCTGGACGGCCTCGAGGGACACCTGCTCACCGGGACGGCGGGCAGCGTCGCCTCCGGCCGGGTCGCCTACACGTTCGGCCTCGAAGGCCCGGCCGTCACCGTCGACACCGCCTGCTCCTCGTCCCTGGTCGCGCTGCACCTCGCCGCCCAGGCGCTGCGCGGCGGGGAGTGCGACCTGGCCCTGGCCGGCGGGGTGGCGCTGATGGCGCAGCCCGGCATGTTCTCCGAGTTCTCTCGGCAGGGCGGGCTGGCCCCGGACGGGCGCTGCAAGGCGTTCGCCGCCGCCGCCGACGGCACCGGCTGGGCCGAAGGCGTGGGCATGCTGCTGGTCGAGCGGCTCTCCGACGCGCGGCGCAACGGGCACCGCGTCCTCGCCGTCGTGCGCGGCTCCGCGATCAACCAGGACGGCGCGTCCAACGGTCTGACCGCCCCGAACGGCCCGTCCCAGCAGCGGGTCATCCGGCAGGCCCTCGCCAACGCCGGGCTCGCCACGGCCGACGTGGACGCCGTCGAGGCGCACGGCACCGGCACCACCCTCGGCGACCCGATCGAGGCCCAGGCCCTGCTGGCCACCTACGGGCAGGACCGGAACGGCGGGGAGCCGCTCTGGCTCGGGTCGATCAAGTCGAACATCGGCCACGCCCAGGCGGCGGCGGGCGTCGCCGGCGTGATCAAGATGGTGCTGGCGATGCGGCACGGCATGCTGCCGCCGACCCTGCACGTGGACGAGCCGTCCCCGCACGTCGACTGGAGCGCCGGGGCGGTCGCCCTGCTCACCGAGGCGCGGCCGTGGCCGGCCGCCGACCGGCCCCGCCGCGCGGCGGTGTCGTCGTTCGGCATCAGCGGCACCAACGCGCACACCATCATCGAACAGGCGCCGGACGAGGCCGCCCCGGCCACGCCCCCGCCGGCGGGGGACCTGCCCGGCCTGGTCGGCCCCGCCGCCGTGCCGCTGCTGGTGTCCGGCCGCAGCCCCCGCGCCCTGCGCGAGCAGGCCACCCGCCTCGGCGAGCGCCTCGCCGCCGACGCCGACCTGGACCTGCGCGACCTCGGGTTCTCCCTGGCCACCCTGCGGGCCCACCACCCGTACCGCGCGGTTGCCGTGGCCGGCGACCGGGACGACGCCGTCGCCCGCCTGGCCGCGCTCGCCGCCGCCGACGGCGCGCAGACCGCTGTGGACGCGACGCCGAAGGTCGTCTTCGTCTTCCCCGGCCAGGGCTCGCAGTGGGCGGGCATGGCGCTGGACCTGCTGGACGCCTCCCCGGTCTTCCGGCAGCGGATGCGGGAGTGCGCGGACGAGCTGTCCCGCCACGTGGACTGGTCCCTCGATGACGTGCTCCGGGAGGCGCCCGGCGCGCCGCCGCTGGACCAGGTGGACGTCGTCCAGCCCGTGCTCTTCTCCGTCATGGTGTCCCTCGCGCAGCTCTGGCGTTCGTGCGGCGTGGAGCCGGCCGCCGTCGTCGGGCACTCGCAGGGCGAGATCGCCGCGGCCTGCGTCGCCGGCGCGCTGACCCTCGCGGACGCGGTGCGGCTCGTCGTGGCGCGCAGCCGCGGCCTGCTGGCGATCGTGGGCCGGGGCGGCATGGTTTCCGTGCCGCTCCCGGCCGCCGACACCGAGCAGCTGATCGCGCCGTGGCAGGGGACCCTCTCCGTCGCCGCCGTCAACGGCGCTGCCGTGACCGTGGTCTCCGGCGACTCGGCGTCGGTCACCGCGTTGCTCGCGCACTGCGCCGAGCGGGACATCCGGGCCCGGCAGATCGCCGTCGACTACGCGTCGCACTGCGGCCACGTCGACGCGGTCCGCGACGAGGTGATGGCCGGGCTCGGCACGGTCGAGCCCCGGTCCACCACGGTCGCCTTCCACTCCACCGTCACCGGGGAGCTGATCGACACCACCGGGCTCGACGCGGAGTACTGGTACCGTAACCTGCGGGAACCGGTCCGGCTCGGGCCCGTGGTGGACCGGCTGGTCGACGAGGGCTTCCGGGTCTTCGTCGAGGTCAGCCCGCACCCCGTGCTCAAGGTGGCCGTCCAGGACGCGCTCGACCGGGCCACCGGCACCGGCGACGCGGGCGTGGTGGCGGGTTCGCTGCGCCGCGACGAGCACGGGCCGCGTCAACTGCTGACCAACCTCGGCGACCTGCACGTCGCCGGCGTGCCCGTGGACTGGACGAGGGTGTTCGCCGGCTCCGGCGCCGCCCCCGTCGACCTGCCCACGTACGCCTTCCAGCGGGACCGGTTCTGGCCTGCGGTCGACCGGTCGGCGGCCGGTGACGTGTCGGGCGCGGGCCTGGGCGCGGCGGGGCACGGGCTGCTCGGTGCGGCGGTGCGGCTCGCCGGTGACGACGAGGTGGTGCTGACCGGCCGGCTTTCGCTGTCGACGCACCCCTGGCTGGCGGACCACGTGGTCGGCGGCGCGGTGGTGCTGCCGGGAACCGCCCTGGTGGAACTCGCCGTACGGGCCGGCGACGAGGTGGGCGCGTCGCGGGTGCGCGAGCTGACCATCGCCGCGCCGCTGGTGCTGCCGGAGACGGGCGCGGTCCGCGTGCAGGTGCGCGTCGGCGCGGCCGACGGCTCCGACGCCCGGCCCGTGGCGGTGCACTCGCAGCCCGACGGCGACCCGGAGGCCGCGTGGGTGCGGCACGCCGACGGCCTGCTGGAGCAGGCCGCCGACGAGCCGGCCGTGGGCTCCTGGCCGCCGGCCGGGGCGGCCGAGATGGACCTCGCCGGCTGGTACCCGGCGCTGGCGGAGCGTGGCCTGGCCTACGGGCCGGCGTTCCGGGGCCTGCGCCGGCTGTGGACCGCCGGCGACGAGGCGTACGCCGAGGTCGCCCTGTCGGACGAGGCGGCCGTCGACGCCGCCGGTTTCGCCGTGCACCCGGCCCTGCTGGACGCCGCGCTGCACCCCGTCGGGCTGCTGCTGACCGAGCGGTCCGGTGGGCCGCGCGTGCCGTTCGTGTTCGAGGGCGTGCAGGTGCACGCCTCCGGCGCCCGGACACTGCGGGTACGGCTGACCCGGACGGGCTCCCGGGTCCGGCTGGTGGCCGGCGACGAGTCCGGCACGCCGGTGGTGTCCGTGGAGTCGCTCGCGCTGCGGGAGATGAGCGACGCCGCCGGCGCGGAGACCGCCGAGCGGTCGCTGTTCGAGGTGACGTGGCAGACCGAGCCGGTCACCCCGGCACGGGACGTCTCCGGCTGGGCGCTGCTCGGCGCCGGGGACGCGCCGGCGGGCCTGGCCACGCCGGTGTTCCCGACCGTCGACGACGTGACCGCGGCGGTCTCGGCCGGGTCGGTCGAGGCGCCCCGCGCGCTGGTCCTCCCGGTCGACGCCGGCACGCCGGACGGCGACCTGCCCGACCTCGTCCGTACGGTCACCGCCCGGGTGCTCGACGTCGTGCGGTCCTGGTTGGACAGCGCGGCCCTGGCCGACACGACGCTGGTGGTGCTGACCCGCGGCGCCGTCGTCGCCACCCCGGCCGACGCGCTGCGGGACCTGGCCGGCGCGGCGGTCTGGGGCCTGCTGCGCTCCGCGCAGTCCGAGCACCCGGGCCGGATCGTCCTCGCCGACGTCGACGGCGAACTCACCCCGGCCACCCTCGCCGTACTGGCCGGCGTGGCCGAGGACCCGTCGACCACCGGCGGCCAGGTGGCCGTACGCGGCGACGAGGTGCGCACCCCGCGCCTGGGCCGGCCCGCCGGCCCGGCCGCCGACGAACTCCTCCCGCCGGCCGGACTGTGGCGGGTCGGTGCGGTGAGCCCCGGCACCCTGGACGGAATCGGCATGGTGCCCGCCACGGCCGTGGCCCTGGACGCGGGTCAGGTGCGTATCGCCGTGCGTGCGGCGGGGGTGAACTTCCGGGACGTGCTGATCGGTCTGGGGATGTACCCGGATCCGGCTGCGGTGATGGGCAGCGAGGGTGCGGGCGTGGTGGTCGAGGTCGGCCCCGGCGTGACCGACCTGGCGCCCGGCGACCGGGTGCTCGGCATGTTCGAGCCCGCCTTCGCCCCCGAGGTGATCGCCACCCGCGACCTCGTCGCGAAGATTCCCGCCGGCTGGTCCTTCGCGCAGGCCGCGTCCGTGCCGGTCGTCTTCCTGACCGCGTACTACGCGCTGCACGACCTGGCCGGTCTGCGGGCCGGCGAGTCGGTGCTGATCCACAACGGTGCGGGCGGGGTCGGTATGGCCGCGATCCAGCTCGCCCGGCACTGGGGCGCGACGGTGTTCGCCACCGCCAGCCCCGGCAAGTGGGGTGTGCTGCGTGGGCTGGGCGTGGCCGAGGAGCGGATCGCGTCGTCGCGGACGACGGAGTTCGAGCAGGTCTTCGGCTCGGTGACCGGTGGCGCCGGGGTGGACGTGGTGCTGGACGCCCTGGCGGGGGAGTTCGTCGACGCGTCGCTGCGGTTGCTGCCGCGTGGTGGCCGGTTCGTGGAGATGGGCAAGGCGGACCTGCGGGACCCGGACGTGGTCGCCGCCGACCACCCGGGGGTGACGTACCGCGCGTTCGACCTGAACGAGGCCGGCCACCGGCGCATCGGCGAGATGCTCACCGAGGTCCTCGCCCTCTTCGAGCAGGGCGCGCTGCGCCCGCTGCCCGTGCGGGCGTGGGACGTGCGCCAGGCCCGGCAGGCGCTGCGGCACATCAGCCAGGCCCGGCACATCGGCAAGGTCGTCCTGCGGGTGCCCGCGCCCGCCGACCCGGACGGCACCGTGCTGATCACCGGCGCCGGCGGCGCCCTCGCCGGCGTGTTCGCCCGGCACCTCGTCGCCACCGGCCAGGCCCGGCACCTGCTGCTGGCCTCCCGCCGCGGCCCGGAGCAGTACGGGGACCTGGTCGAGGAGCTGACCCGCGCGGGCGCCCGGGTCACCGTCGGCACCGCCGACGTGGCCGACCCCGCGCAGGTGACCCGGCTGCTGGAGCTGGTGGAGCCGGCGCACCCGTTGACCGCGGTGGTCCACACCGCCGGGGTGATCGCCGACGCGACCATCGGCTCGCTCGACGAGCCGGCCCTGCACGCCGTGCTGGCACCGAAGGTGGACGCCGGCTGGGCGCTGCACGAGGCGACCCGGCACCTGGACCTGGCCGCGTTCGTGCTGTTCTCCTCCGTGGCGGCCACCCTCGGCTCGCCCGGCCAGGGCAACTACGCGGCGGCCAACGCCTTCCTCGACGCCCTCGCCCGGCACCGCCACCAGCAGGGCCTGCCCGCCACCAGCCTCGCCTGGGGGCTGTGGGCCACCAGCAGCGCCATGACCGCCCACCTGGGCGGCAGCGACCACCGCAAGGCCATCCGGGCCACCAGCGCCCCGCTGACCGACCAGCAGGGCGTGGCGCTCTACGAGCTGGCCCGCCAGCGCGGCGACGCGCACCTCGTACTGATGAACCTGCCGCCGGCGGCGGGGGGGGGGGGGGGGGGGGGGGGGGGTTGGGGGGTGGTGAGGGGGGGGGGGGGGGGCACCCCCCGCATAGGTCTCCCTCCCCCCCCCCCACACCCCCCCACCCCGATCACGACGACGCCCGCAGCGAAGC
>NZ_JBVJGT010000096.1:0-13595 GCF_055587185.1 Micromonospora sp. NPDC048040
GCCACCGCCACAGCCTGACCGGCACAACGCCGCCCGGCCGACAGGCCGCGCGGCGTGTCAACCAACACCGTGAACGTTCGTGGTCACGGCACTAGGGCGAGCGCCAGCACACCGGCCAGCGCGGGTCTGCGGAGATGCACGCTTCCTCCAGACGGATCTTCAAATTTCCTCGTAAACCTCCTGTGGGTGCGCGCCAAGGTCAAGGACTTATGATGATCGATAGTCACCGTTGTCGAGAAGTGATCAGGGGGGGTCCGGGCCGTGCGACGTAACGAGCGGGTGCTGGACGAGGTGGGCGTCGGCGACAGCGCCGAGAAGGTCTACCGGTCGTTGCTGGCCAACCCCGGGGCGAGCGTGACCGAACTGCGGGCGTTGACCGGCTTCGGTCAGCGGAGGCTGCGCGGCGCGTTGTTTGAACTGGAGAGCAAGGCGATGGTCACCCGGCGCAGCGGCTCCCCGGCCCGCTACCAGTCGGTGCCCCCGGACGTCGTGGTCGAGGTCCTGGTCCGCTCCCGGGAGGAGGCGCTGCATCAGGTACGCCTCGACGCGAAGCGGCTCGCGGCGCTGCACCGCGTGCCGGCCGAGCAGGAACGGGTCACCGAGCTGATCGAGGTCGTGACCAGTCGTGAGGCGTACGCCGAACGCTGGAAGCAGCTGCAGCTGAGCGCGCGCCGCAGCCTGGACGTCTTCGTCCTGCCGCCGTTCGCGCAGCAGCGGCCCGACGATTCTGAGCCGCTGCAGGAGCGGCTGCTCGCCCGAGGCGTGCCATCCCGCGCGATCTACGACGAGGAGGCGCTGAAGCAACCCGGCGTGCTCGAGCACGCCCAGAGAATGGTTGCGCTCGGGGAGGAGGCGCGGGTCGTGAAGGGGCTGCCGATGAAGCTGTCCATGTCCGACCGCCACACCGCGCTGGTGCCGTTCGTCCAGTCGGACCCGATCAAGGCCGTGGACGCCGGCCTGGTGGTGCACGAGTGCGCCCTGCTCGACGCGCTCGTCGCACTCTGGGACATCTACTGGGGGCGCGGCGTGCAACTGCGGTTCAACGGCCAGGACCCGTCCGCCAGGTCCCGGGCGGCCGACGAGGACACGGTGTTGACCCTGATGGCCAGCGGCATGAAGGACGAGGCGATCGCCGCCCGACTGGGGGTGTCGGCGCAGACGGTGCGCCGCAGGATCTCCGAGATCCAGCGGCGCCTCGGCGTGAGCACGCGGTTCCAGGCCGGCGTCGCGCTGGGCCGGCAGGGCTGGCCGGTGAGGTAGCAGCCGGACCAGCAGGCCCGGTGCCGGCAGGAACGGCGTCGACCGGGTGGTGTCATGGTGTGGAGGGTTTCGACGTCGCGGCTCCGCGAGGAGAGGCGTCGAGGATCTGAGCGAGAGCGGACGTGACGTCCTGGAGGCGGTCGTGGCCGACCGTGGCGCCCCAGCGGGCCTCCAGGTCCGCGAAGAATCTCGTGGCGACCTCGGCGGCCCGGGTGCCGCGGTCGGCGTAGACGACGACGCGGCCGCGGCCGTCGGTCGGGTCCGGGACACGCCGCACGTAGTCGCGTTGCTCCAGGTAGCCCACAAGCTCGCTCATCGCCTGCGGGGTCATCCCGGCTCTCCGGGCGAGGGTGGTGGGCCGGGTGCCGTCACAGTCGATGAACCGGAACACGTTGAGGTAGTGGGTGGGTCGCAGGTCGCCGTATCCGGTCTCGACGAGGTGGTGGTGAAGCTGGTCGAGGACCAGGTTGAACGCCTGACCGATGAGCTGCGGCAGGAACGGCTTGCCACTTGTAGATTGTTCGGGCACCTTATAATCTCACCTTCTAAGGCTACTTGAATACTTCCAGCCTAGCCGACCGCTAGCGCCCGGGCCGGCAGCTCGCCGCCGGTTGCCGTCCCCGCGACAGCGACGCCGGCTGCGGAATGCCTCTGACGCATCCCGACACTCACCGAACCGGAAGGGGCGTGGCCGTGAGATGGCGTAGGACCGCGAGGATGGTCGCCGGAACGACCCTCGTCCTGCTTGGCCTGTTATGGGTACTGCAGGGCGCCGACCTGGTACGGATAAGGCCGATCCTGTGCGTCGCCGACTGTCGCCCCGTCACGGGTGGGTCGCCCGGATGGCTGGCCGCCGGCGTGGTCACCGTGATTGTCGGCCTCGCTGTGGTGGGTGTCCTGCCACGGCGACGTCAGCGGTGTCGCGCATAGCTCGTCCACCGGCCACCGTTGATCGCGCGAAGACACCCATGGCCACTTCCAGCATCTCAGTCCCGACGTCAGCCGTCGCACCACATCCTGGAGGCCCCGTGCCCGGACAACCCGGTCCCACCATTTCCGAGTGGGACGACCAACAGACCGTACGGCAGATGGTGTCCGCCCACCTGCCGGACATCCACGTCACGTCGGTGGTCCCGCTCGGGGCGGGCCTGGACAACATTTCGTACGAGGTGAACGCCGAACTCGTGGTCCGGATCTCCAAAGACCCCGACTCTGACGAGCGCACCGCCCGCGCGACCCGTGAATGTCAATTGCTACAGGTGGTCGCACCCGCCTCACCTCTACCGGTGCCCCAACCATCGCTCGCGGCGGCCGAGCTCGGCGTTCTGGCGTACCCCAAACTGCGCGGTCGCCCGCTCCTGTCGATTCCCGAGGCATCGCGCGCGGCGCTGATTCCGTCAGTCGTGACCGCCCTGGGTGACCTTCTCCGCGCCCTTCACGCCATCCCCGCCGACCGCGTGGCCGGGCTGGTCGACATCGACGACACGCCGCTGACCGAGTGGCACCGCGACGCCGAGGAGTTCCACTCGATTGTCGCCGGGCACATTCCGCCTCGACATCGGCCAGCCGTCGACGCCTTCTTCCGGTCCACCCCGCCGCCAGCACCGCACACCTCGGTGTTCACCCACAATGATCTCGGCATCGAACATGTCCTCGTCGACCCCGACAACGGTGAGGTCACCGGCATCATCGACTGGGGGGACGCCGCCATCGCCGACCCTGCGTACGACTTCGGCCTGATCTGTCGCGACCTTGGCCCACACGCGCTCGACCTCGCCCTGGCCAGGTACGACGCACCCGAGCCCGACCGCGAGGGCCTGCGCGACCGAGCGGTCTTCTACGCCCGATGCACGCTGTTCGAGGACCTGACGTACGGAGTCGACACCGGGCAGGACGCGTACGTGAGCAAGAGCCTGGAGGCGATGACATGGCTGTTCCCCTGATCAGCGCCGCGACATCGAGCCCCTCTGCCGATTGGTAGAAAGGGAGACCCGGTCTACGGGTTGTGCAGCGTCGCCCTTGCCAACTCCCCGGCCTCGGTTCCGGCCTGCGCGAGGATCGTGCCGTCGGGCGCCCATACCGCCGAGCCGCCTGCCGCCCGGTCGAAGCCCCCGCCGGTCGACCCGGCGAAACTCGCCGTGACGACCCACACCTTGCGGGCGGCGGTGATGCGCTGAGCCCGCTCGACCGGCACGTGGGCGTCCCGGGCGTGGTCGAGGACAGCGGCGACGTAGACGTCCATGCCCAGCGCCGCGGTGGCCGCGTCGTGCTCCGGGAACCGGGTGTCGCGGCAGATCGCCAGGCCCAGCCGCCAGCCGTCCACGTCGAGTACCGCCGGTCCGTCGCCGGGGCTGAACCGCTCCTCGGACCGGTGCACATGCACCTTCCGGTATGCCACGCGCGCACCGGCCCCGTCGACGGCGAGCATCGCTATGTGTTCACGGCCCGCCTCGCCCTGGACCGGGGCGCCCACCAAAGCCGTCGACCCCGCCTCGGCGCAGGCCTCGACGATCGGCGCCAGCCGCGGGTCGTCGGCGGCGACGGCGGGGGCGTCCAGCTCGTATCCGGTCAGCGACAGCTCGGGGAAGACCACCACCCGCGCCCGCGCGGACCGGACCACGTCGGCGTGCCCGGCCGCGTTCGCGACGATGTCGTACGCGATGGTCCGTGGTTGAGCAACGGCGATGACCAACGGCTGACGTCGCACGAGCGCTCCTCCGACCACGAAGCCTGTCACGCGCGTACCCGGTTGCCACACCGGCCGCGACGGGGCACAGCCTGGTTCAGGGCCGGATCCGTCCCGGCGGCGGGCTCGGCAGACAATTCATTCCGCCCACCTTCGCGGAACGGCATCTCGATGACGTCCTCAGGGTCGCGGAAGCCGTTTTGCTAGCGGCACGTCAGGTGCCCCCAGGTCATTTCGCTCAAGCTCGTCAAGCAGCGATGCCGCTTGTTCCAATTGTCCTTCATGGAACACCGGGATACCGTGGCGATGCAATTCCTCCGCGGCCACGCCGCGCCCGGACACCGTACGACCGGCGAAGGACCCGTCGTAGACCGTGCTGCTTCCACACGTCGGGCTCCCGTCGACCAGGACAGCGAGCGCGACTTTGGCCTCGACGGCTCGGTGCAGCGCCCGACGCGCCGCCAGCCGAAACAGGTCGGTCACGTCTCGACCATCCACCTCCCGGACGTGCGCGGCGCCGTCGAGGACACCGGCTGCGGTGCCGCCCACAATTTCTGCTGCTGGACGTGGAACCGGGAATCCGACCGCTAGCTCAGGGCAGAAGTGCACCAATCGACCCTCGGCTGCCCACTTATCCCAAATCGGCGAGCAGACGGGCACGGAAGTCTCGTTGAATCGGATCGGACGACCCGCCAGACATCCACTCACCAACACCTTGAGCATGCGCACGACCGTATCGAATCCAGGTCGACCCCGACCAAACAGGGCTGGCTGCACCGCCGGCAAGCGGTACGGGTCGGGCAACGCCAGGGTGACGGTCGCTGGACGAGGTGACGGTGGGTCTCGCCAGGCCAGTCGGGGCGACGTGTCGTCCGTGTCGTCGTCCATGCTGCTCTGAGCAAACGGGATGGGCCGGACGTTCCCCGGCCCATCCTCGGCAGTCACTGTCGGGTTGACCTGGCCCGACCTCAGCCCTGGCAGCCAGGCCAGCGCCGGGTTGCAAATGCAGAGGAGAATGCATCCGGCGGTCGCCACACCGGCCAGCACCGCGCTGCCGACCGCCTCGATGGTCCCAGCGCTCCGCCACGCGGGCCGGCGTCTCACCAGCACCGCGAACGTTCGTGGTCAGGGCGCCAGCGTCGCGAACACCACGATGTTGTCCTTGTACGACTTCGCTGCCTTGTCGTAGTCGCCACCGCAGGTGATCACGCGGAGCTGCGCCTTGCCGGTGTGGCCGTAGACCAGGTTCAGCGGGAGCTTCTTCTTCGGGTAGCGGGCCACCCCGTCGACGACAAAGCGGGCCTTCGTGCCGTCTCTGCGGGGCACCTCGATGATGTCTCCGGGTTTCAGCGCGCCGAGGCGGTAGAAGACGGCCCGACCCGTGGCGCGTGAGTCGACGTGGCCCACCACCACCGCGGTCCCGACCTCGCCGGGACTTGGTCCCAGCTTGTACCACCCGGTCGTCTTTGCCTGGTCCAGCGGTGGGACCGCGATCTGCTGGTTCCGGTCCAGCCCGAGCGGAACCGTCGGCGCGTCCACGCCGATCCGCGGGATCCTGATGCGGGTGGGCTGCGATCGCGGCATCCCGGCCACCGTCGGTGCGGGAGACGGGCGGGTCGCGGTGGACCCGAGATCGGCTTCGAGGCGGCCGCGAGCACTGTGCGCCTCGCCCTGGGTCGTCCCGGTGGCCGGCGACGCGTTGGCTTCGCTCGGCGTCGGCTCTGGTGTGGTGGGTTCGTCCGCCAGCGGTGAAAGCAGGGACTGCGGTGCGGCGGCGGGGTCGGGCTGCGGCGGCCCGACCGGATCAGGAGCCGTGGCCGCGAACGTGATCAGTCCTGCTCCGGTGAGCGTGATGAGGACGACCAGGACGAGGCCAGCGGCCCGCCACGGGAAACCGTGGCGGGCGCTCCTGGCCGCCCTAGGCGACAGTGCCATTGGCGGACCGCCGACGACGCAGCAGTGCGATGCCACCGAGCACGCCAACGCCCATCATGCCGGCACCGGTCGCCGTCAGAGCACCGGTGTTGGTGTCGGAGAGCGCGCCACCGTCACCGGCGGCGACGCCGGCCGTCCTCGGCAACACCCAGGCTCCGTCCGGACCCGCGTACGCGCCGCTGCTGCCGGCAGTCTGGCCCACCGGCGAACCAGCCTTGCCGATACCGGCTTCGACCATCCCGAGAAGGTCGGCGAGCAGATCCTTCTCGACATCCACATCCACGTCGAGGTCGCGGATGCAGACGACGATGTTGTTCGGCTGGGTTCTGTTGTCGTTCGTCGCTGACTGCGCTGCGGACAGGTTGAAGGTGACGATGCTGTTCGTGATGGTGTTGTCCTTGATGATCTGGGTGATGTTCTGCTCGTTGATCTGCTTGTTGGTAGCGCAGGTGACCCCGTTGCCCTTCTTGTCGTGCAGGGTGAAGGTCTTCGGCTTGTCGTCTGACTTCTTCTTCGCCTGCCCCTGGTTCGAGGTCGTGGGCGCCTTGGGACCTTCGTCGGTCGCGGCGAGCGCGGTAGCGGGCGCGGCGATCAGCAGGGCGGCGCTGCCCAGCACCACCCCGCCGGCGAGCTTGGTCAAAAACCTCATCGACATGTTCCTCACTCCCTTCTGATCGGCTCAGGAGGACGAGCCATGACGAACGTTAGGCCGGTTCATGTGAAACAAGAGGAGTTTTCCGGGTTTCGCAACATGTAGCACGTGGGGTGCTATAAGTAGTTGGTTCACATCTCCTGGGGTGTAAGGACCGTTGTGTCCGCCTAGGTCCGGTAGCGGCCAGATGCTGCCGGATGGCGCTGCCACCTGCGCGGCTCGCGGCGCCACCCACGCACTGGGGTATGCCGCCGTCACTCCGACTGACGGCTTGATCCAGCCCGCCCACTCGGGCTGCGCCGCGGATGATGAGCCGTTGATCTTCCTGTCCGCGTCGTGCGTCCATCCGGCCCGCCCCGGTCGTCGGGTAGGGCTGCCCCCACCCCCCACCAGGAGGCTCACGGGATCGACCCGCCCCGGCGCGCTCCATACCGTTCGAGACATGAGATCCAGGGAAGACGTCACCGGCATCGCGGCGCACGTCGCGGTGTGGAGTGCCCGTCACCGCGCGCTCGCCATACTCGGCTGGCTGGTCTTCGTCGTCGGTGTCACCGTCCTGAGTGGACAGGCTGGCATCGTCAAGGCGACCGACAGCGACTTCGGCCTCGGCGAGTCCGGCCACGCCGACCGTATCGTCGAACAGGCCGGCTTCCCCGCAGAGCATGCCGGGGAGATGGTTGTCGTCAGCTCGCGCACGTCGACGGTGGACGGTCCGGAGGGGCGGGCCGCCATCGCCGAGGTCACCGCCGCCGTGCAGGCCACCGGCGCCACCGACGCGATGAACCCGCCGGTGATCTCCGAGGACGGGAAGTCGGCGCTGCTCACCTTCGCCATGCACGGCGACCCGGAGACCGCCAAGGACCGAGTCGGGCCGGTCCTCGACGCCGTCGCCGCGGTCCAGCAGGCGCACCCGCAGCTGTACATCGCGCAGGCCGGCGACGCCAGCAGCGACAAACTCGTCGGCGACGACCTCGACGCCGGCCTGACCAGGCTGTCGATGCTCTCCATCCCGGTCACCCTCGGCATCCTTTTCGTCGCCTTCGGCGCGGTCGCCGCCGCGTTGCTGCCGGTCGGGCTCGCCATCACCGCCGTCGTCGCCGCGATCGGCCTGCTCGGCTTCACCAGCCACCTGGCGCCGACGGTCGACACCACCACGCACGTCATGCTGCTCGTCGGGCTGGCCGTCGGCGTCGACTACTGCCTGTTCTACATCCGCCGGGAGCGCGACGAACGCCGGAACGGCTCGGATCCGCAGCGCGCGCTGCTCATCGCCGCGCAGACCTCCGGCCGGTCGGTCTGGATCTCCGGGCTGACCGTCATCGTCGCCATGGCCGGCATGTTCCTCACCCGTGACACCACCTTCGTCAGCTTCGCCGTCGGCACCATCCTCGTCATCGCGACCGCGGTGCTCGGCTCGCTGACGGTCCTGCCGGCGCTGCTGTCCGCGCTCGGCGACCGCGTCGATTCGGGCCGGATCCCCGTCCTGTACCGCACCCGTTCCGACGGCCGGGTGTGGGGCACGATTCTGCGGCTCGTCCTGCGCCGCCCGCTGGTCTCGGCGGTGCTCGCCGCCGTGGCACTCGGCGCGCTCGCCGCACCCGCACTGGACCTGCGTACGAAGGGGGAAGGCGTCGAGGACCTGTCGCCGAGCACACCGATCGCGCAGGCGTTCATGGCGATCCAGACGGCGTTCCCAGGCGGCGCCGCCCCGGCCGAGGTCGTGGTCAAGGCCCCGCACCTCACGGGGCCGGCCTGGGACGGCGCGCTGGCGGCGTTCAAGGAGCAGGCGTTGGCGACCGGCCGGTTGCACGAGCCGATCACGGTCGAGGTCAACCCCGCCGGTACGGTCGCCGTCGTCAGCGTCGGGCTGTCCGGCTCCGGCGGGGACCGCACCTCCGAGGAGGCCCTGGCGACCCTGCGCGGCACCGTGCTGCCGGCGACGCTCGGCCGGCTGCCCGACGCCTGGGTCGGCGTCACCGGCGCCACCGCCACCTCCCAGGATTTCAACGACCAGCTCGCGAAGTCCCTGCCGCTGGTCTTCGGGTTCGTTCTCGGCCTGGCCTTCCTGCTCCTGCTGGTGTCGTTCCGGTCCGTCGTCGTGGCCGTCACCGGCGTGCTGCTCAACCTGCTGTCCGTCGCCGCGGCCTACGGCATGCTGGTCTACGTCTTCCAGTACGGTCACTTCGAGTCGCTGCTCGACTTCCGCGCCACCGACGGCATCACCAACTGGATGCCGCTGTTCCTGTTCGTCATCCTGTTCGGGCTGTCGATGGACTACCACGTCTTCGTCGTCAGCCGGATCCGGGAGGGCCACGACCGAGGACTACCGACCCGGCTGGCGGTCACCGAGGGGATCACCCGCACGGCCGGGGTCATCACCAGCGCGGCGACGGTGATGGTGGCCGTGTTCGCGCTCTTCGCCACGCTGCCGATGGCCGCTCCCAAGCAGCTCGGCGTCGGGCTCGCCGCAGCCGTGCTGCTCGACGCGACGATCGTCCGCGCGGTACTGCTGCCAGCGGTCATGGCCCTGCTCGGCGAGAAGAACTGGTGGCTGCCCCGGTGGTTGGAATGGCTCCCGCGCGTGTCGCACGACCTACCCGCGACCCCACAGCAGGAGCGCACGCTGGCGACGACGGGGGCCTGACCCCGCCCGCCGAACCCGGCCCTACCCGTCCTCGGGTAGGGCCGGTTGACGACACCTGGTCGGCCGCCGCGGGGTCAGGCCGCCTCCAGCTCCCGCTTCAACCGGCGCAGGGTCTCCCGCATGCCGTTCCGGTTCACGGTCGGGCGGTCGCCCGACGCCCTGCCGGTGAAGATCCGGCCGAGAACGTGGGCCACCCGGTTGCGCCGGTCCTGCCAGTACTCGGTCACCTGGGTGCCGCCGTCGGTCTCGCTGAACCGGTAGCCCCAGCGGGCCACCGGCTGGCCAAAGGTGGTGACGTCGAAGGCGAACTCGCTGCCCGGCGTCGCGGTGACGACCCGGCAGGTGGTGAACCACAGCAACGGGCCCCGACGGTTCCAGCCGACGAACCGTCGCGGCTGCCCGCTGTCGCGCCGGGTGACCCAGACCGCGACGCACTCCGGGCTCCACCTGGCCATCCGCCGTACGTCGGCAACGGCCGTGTAGACCGTCCCGGCCGGTGCCGCGACGGTGATCTGTTCGGCGACTTCCGGACCGTTCCCGGCTGCCTGCGCAGTCATGCCGCAACCATAGACGTCATTCGTTCCTCCACGGGAGGTGGCCGGGCAGGTCACTGCTGACCCGCCCGGGGAAGGCCGGAGCGCGTCGCTGCCGGAAGGAGTCGAAGCCCTCCCTCGCGTCCGCGCTGGCCAGAGCCTCCGCGGAGAGTCGGGAGTCCAGCCGGTGCGCCGGGTACGGCGAGTCCAGCGCGCTGGTCCGGTACAGCATCTGCCGGATGACCGCCACGGAGACCGGCGCGGTGGTGGCGATGATGGTCCGCGCGAGCTGGTACGCCTTGTCGAGCAGGCGCTCCGGCTCGTGGACGCTGTGCACCAGGCCGGCCGAGAGCGCCTCGGCGGCGTCGAACGCCCGCCCGCTGATCATCCAGTCGAGCGCGCAGCCCATCCCGACCAGCCGCGGGAGGAACCAGGTGGACGCGCCTTCGGCGTAGATGCCGCGCCGGCTGAAGACGTACCCGAAGCGCGCGTCGGTGGCGGCGAGCCGGTAGTCGGCCGGCAGGATGATGGTGGCCCCCGCGCCGACGGCCGCGCCCCGGATCGCGGCGATGACCGGCTTGTTCATCGCGAAGATCCGCATCGAGCACCGCCCCGCCGGTTCCGCCCACTCGGCCTCGGGGTCGTCGGGGGTGTCGAACTCCGTCACGGACATGTCCAACCCGGCGCAGAAGTGCTCACCCGTACCCGTGAGGACGACGACCCGGACGTCGTCGTCGCGGTCGGCGCGGTCGAACGCGTGCGCGAGTTCGTCGGCCATCCGCAGCGTGTAGCCGTTGCGCTCCTCTGGACGGTTGAGCGAGACCGTGGCGATCCGGTCCGAAACGGAGTAAATGATCTCGCTGTACGTGTCCACGCCGGCACCCTAGAGCAAGGTCAACGCTGGCGGCAATGCTCGACGGGTCGGCTGTTCGGTCACCGACGATGGTCCTGAGTAGACCATTGATCGGTTGGTGCCGTTCGGGCAGACTTCCGCCGTGTCCTCCAGTGTCTTCGATATCTACCGCCGCCATCTCGGCGAGGGGCTGGGTCGGGTCGCCGCCATGCTCCACACACCACTGGAGGTCGGCGCCACGGGCACCGTGGTGCACACCGCGGACGGTCGTCAACTGCTGAACTGCGCCGGCTACGGCGTCTTCTTCGTCGGCGCCGGGAATCCGGTCGTGCTCGCGGCGGTGCGCGACCAGCTCGAACGGCAGGCGTTGTCCACCCGGGTGCTGCTGAACGAGCCCGCCGCCCTGGCCGCCGAGGCGTTGACCTCGGTGGCGCCCGAGGGCCTGGTCAAGGTGCACTTCTCCAACTCGGGCGCGGAGGCGGTGGAGACCGCGATCAAGATCGCCCGGGCGAACGGGCGGCACCGGCTGGTCTCCATGCACAGCGGATACCACGGCAAGACGGTCGGCGCGCTGTCGCTCACCGCGCGGTCGCTCTATCAGGACCCGTTCCGCCCGCTGCTGCCCGAGGTCACCCACGTCAGGTTCGGCGACCTGGACGAACTCGCCGCCGTCGTCGACCGTGACGTCTGCGTGGTCGTCGAACCGGTGCAGAGCGAGGGCGGGGTGATCATCCCCCAGCCCGGCTATCTCAAGGCGGTCGAGGCGCTGTGCCGCGATCGGGGGGCGATGCTCGTCCTGGACGAGGTGATGACCGGGCTGGGGCGGCTCGGGACCTGGTGGGCGGCGGACCGCGACGGCGTACGGCCGGACGTCCTGCTGGTCGGCAAGGCGCTCAGCGGCGGGCTGGTGCCGGTCGCGGCGACCCTGGCGACCGAGGAGGCGTTCGCCCCGTTCGACAAGGACCCCTACCTGCACACGTCCACGTTCTCCGCGAACCCCCTCGCCATGGCCGCCGTCCGCGCGACGGTCGAGGTGATCAGGGAGGAGAAGCTGGTGGAGCGGGCGGCCGACCTGGGCGCGCGGCTACTTGCGGCGATCACCGAGACGGTGCGGCCGATCGGGCACCTGCTGGCCGACGTACGCGGCGCCGGGCTGCTCATCGGAGTGGAGTTCCGCTCCGGAATGCACGCCGCGGAGTTCCTGATGGACCTGCTCGACAACGACGTGGTCGTCAACCACTCGATGAACGCGCACCCGGTGCTGCGGCTCACCCCACCCGCCACGATGACTCCCGACGAGGAAGAACGGCTGGTCGCCTCGTTCGAGCGGGCCTGCGCCGCCCTGGCCGCGCGGTTCCCCGCCACCGGAAGCGACTCCCCCGCATGACGCGACGTACCGTCCTGGTCACCGGGGCCAGCGGCGTCGTGGGCACCGCCGTACTGGCCGAACTCTCCGGGTACGACGTGG
The DNA here is from genome assembly GCF_055587185.1 of Micromonospora sp. NPDC048040. Lineage (NCBI taxonomy): Bacteria > Bacillati > Actinomycetota > Actinomycetes > Micromonosporales > Micromonosporaceae > Micromonospora > Micromonospora sp. NPDC048040. Next base: position 12,032 of record NZ_JBVJGT010000096.1, read on the forward strand.
TCGCCGCCGCCTACCGACGCCTGCCGGGCGGCTCGAACCGGGTGGTCCGGCTGGACCTGCACGCCCCCTCGCTCGGGCTCGACCGCCGCGCCTACCGCGAGCTGTGCGCCGAGGTCGACGCGGTGGTCCACTCGGCCGCCATCGTCAACTTCTCCGCCGACCAGGCGGAGGTGGACCGGCTCAACATCGAGGGCCTCGGCCGGGTCGTCGAGTTCGCCGCCGAGGCGGACGCGACGCTGGTCCACGTCAGCACCGCCTACGTGTCCCGGTACGGCCGGGCCGGTGGCGGCGGCAGGCTGGGCACCGAGAAGGTGGCCGCGCGGACCGACGAGTACGTCACGTCGAAGTACCTCGGCGAGCAGACGGTCCGCGACAGCGGCATCGACGCGGTGATCGTCCGGCCGGCGATCGTCATCGGCGACTCCCGTACCGGCGTCATCCGCCAGCACCAGGGAGTGCACCAGCTCGCCGAGTACCTGGTGACCGGCAAGCTGCCGTTCATCCCAGCGCATCCCGGCACGTTCTTCGACCTCGTCCCCCAGGACATGGTCGCGCAGGGGATCCGCGCGGTGCTCGACGCCGACCTGCGCAAGGGCGACTACTGGCTGACCGCCGGACCCGCCGGCATCCCGGTGGAGCGCTACCTCGAACTGGTGACGGAAACCGCCCGCGAGTGCGGCATGGACATCCCCGACGGCCGGATCGCGGATCCGTCCATCGTGGACCGGCTGGTCCGGCCGGCGTTCGCGGACGTCCTTCCTCCCGAGGACCTGGCGCGGCTAGACGGCGTGGTGGCCGTCTGCGGGCTGGTCATCATCCCCGAACTGCTGCCGACGTCGTTCGGCACGATTCCCGGCGGACCGGACGCGATGACCCCGGCGCAGGCCGAGGACGCGTGGCGGGTCAGCCTGCGTCACCTGATCCGGGGGTTGCACCAGTGATCGTCAACCCGAGCTGAGGAGGCCACCCGCGATGGAGTGCTCCGTCATCGTGCACGCTCTGCTGCCCAGGGCAGACGCCAAGGAGTCGTTCGACCGGTTGGCCGACTTCGCCGCGTATCCGGAGTTCACCGACACCGTACGGACGGTCGGGGTGACCCGGGTCAGCCCGACCGAGGTGGAGTCGAAGTGGGAGGTGAACTTCCGCCGGGGCATCCTCGTCTGGACCGAACGCGACCAGATCGACCCGGTCAACCGCCGCATCGACTTCGAACAGACCACGGGCGACTTCGCGACGTTCACCGGCTCGTGGCTGGTCGTCGAGGCCGACGAGGGGGTGCGGGTCGAGTTCGACAGCCGGTTCGACCTGGGCATCGCCTCCCTGGCGAGCCTGATCGACCCGGTGGCGTGCGCGGCGATGCGCGACTCGATCCGGGACATCCTGCGCGGGCTGTTCGGCGCCGACATCGAGGTCACCGTGGTGGAGGCCGCCCCGCTCGGCTGAGCGACCGCGGGGGGGGGGGGCCCCCCCCCCCACCCCCCCGGGAGGACACCCTCTCCCCCCCGCCCAGGGTTGACACACCGCCCCACAACGACAAAAAACCTCCCTCCCCCCCTTTCCCCCC